>DASXTR010000021.1:0-12482 GCA_036505325.1 Gaiellaceae bacterium | reverse complement strand
CCGTCCGGCACCGTCACGTTCGTCTTCACGGACATCGAGGGCTCGACGAAGCTCCTGCAGGAGCTCGGCGACGACTACGCGACCGTGCAGGCCGACCAGCGGCGCGTGATCCGGGGCGCCTTCGGCGCGCGCGGCGGCACCGAGATCGACACGCAGGGCGACGCGTTCTTCTTCTCGTTCCCTCGCGCGCGCGACGCCGTGGCCGCGGCCGTCGAGGCGCAGCGGGCGCTGCGCGCGCATACGTGGCCGCAGGCGAAGGACGTCCGCGTCCGCATGGGCCTCCACACCGGCGAGCCGTCGGTCGGCGACGAGGGCTACGTCGGGATCGACGTCGTGCGCGCGGCGCGGATCTCCGCCGCGGGGCACGGCGGGCAGATCCTCATCTCCGAGACGACGCGCGCGCTCCTCGGCAACCAGCTGCCGGAGGGTGCGGCCGTCCGCGACCTCGGCGAGGCGAACCTCAAGGACGTGCAGCACGAGCACGTGTTCCAGGTGTCGGTCGACGACGGGCCGAGCGAGTTCCCGCCGCTCAAGACCGAGCACAGGAAGTCGGCCGGCGAGTCGCTGGCCGAGCGGATCCAGGCTCAGGTGGAGCGCGAGATCATGGCGGCGCTCGAGGGCGGGAAGGCGCCGAAGGCGCCGGTCGCGGCGGCGACGATGGGCCTGACGATCCTGGCGATCACGATCTTCGCGTTCGTCGCGATCGTCGTCGGTGTGATCCTGATCCTCAAGCTCGCTCTCTGACACGACGCACGGACTCGATGCCGATCGTCAGGCCGAAGGCGATCCCGAACGCGACCAGCAGGGCGAGCCACGGCCTGTCGTGGAACATCCGCCCGCCGAAGTAGCCGAGCAGCCCGCCGTACAGCGCCCACAGCACCGCCGCCAGCGCGGCGAAGGCGGCGAACCGCGGCCACGAGAAGTGCGTCAGCCCGCACGTGAACGTGGTCGCAGTGCGCCCACCGGGGATGAAGCGTGCGACGAGCACGAGCGTCCCGCCGCGGCGCTTCAGCTGCCCGCGCGCCCACTCGACCGCGCTCCTTCCGCGCTCGCCGTCGAAGAAGCGGCGGCGCACCGGCTGGCCGACGAACCGGCCGATCGCGTACGACATGTTGTCGCCGATGAACGCGCCGAGTGCCGCGACCGCGAGCACCCACTCCAGGGAGAGATCGCCGACGACGGACAGGATCCCCGCGAGGATCACCGCGGACTCGCTCGGCAGCGCCGGCAGCACCGCGTCGCCGGCGCAGACCCCGAGGAGGATGAAGTACGCCTGGGGACTGTCCGAGAGGAGGTGGAAGATCGAGTCGAACATGCGCCTCTACGAAGACTTCCACGTCGGCGACGTCTACCGCTCGGCGTTCGGTCGGACGGTGACGGAGACCGACAACCTCCTGTTCACGATGCTGACGATGAATACGAACGAGCTGCACTTCAACGAGGAGGCCGCCGCGCGCACGGAATGGGGACGGATCCTCGTCAACTCGACGTTCACGCTCGCGCTCGTGCTCGGGCTCTCCGTCGCGGACACGTCGCAGGCGAGCGCGGTGAACCTCGGCTGGGAGGCGGTGCGGCTGCCGAGCCCCGTCTTCGTCGGCGACACGCTGCGCACGGAGACGGAGGTGCTCGCCGTGCGCGAGTCGGCGTCACGCCCGGCCCACGGGATCGTGACGGTCCGCACGCGCGGCGTGAACCAGCGCGCCGAGATCGTGATCGAGTTCGAACGGAGCTTCATGATCCCGCGGCGCCCGGCTTCCTGAAGCCGACCGACCGGCTGTGCTGCCGGAACCCGACCGATTCGTAGAGGCGCTTCGGGACCGTGTACTCGTCGTCGCCCCGGCACAGGACGATCGCGCGCTCGGCGCCGACCTGCTTCAGCCGCTGCAGCGCGTAGAGATTGACCGCTCGCCCGAGCCCTCTGCGGCGGTACGCAGGAGCGGTTCCGACCGGCTCGAGCTCGCCGACGCGGTTCTCGTCGTCGTACCACGCGAGCGTGTACGCGGCGAACGATCCGTCGGGCGCCTCGACGACGCAGTCGAGGTCCTCGCGGTACGGCCACGTCTCGCGCACGTTGCGGTAGCTCTCGAGCGTGAAGCGCGACGGCTCCCACGCGCGTCGATGTACCTCTACCCGCCGCTCGAGGTCTCCTTCGCCGCTGACGGTTCGCAGCGTGTACCCCTCGGGAAGATTCGGTTCGGGCACGTCTTCGAGATCGCGGACGAGAAATGCGAACCAGGGCTCGCCGTGCACCGCCTCGTAGCCGCGTTCGTTCAGGATGTTGATCCCGCGCGCGTCGTCGGCGAGCGCCGACGTCTCGAAGGGCGACTCCTCGGCCTCGGCCTCGAACCAGTCGAGGACGTCGTGCAGGAGCTCCGGCCGCCGCGGGTCGAGCTGCCAGTCGAGCGTGCTCGGACGGAAGAGCCAGCCGTACGCGACCAGGCGCCCGTCCTCCTCCCACAGCTGCCGCCGCCATTCCGGCTCGCGGCCGACGTGCTGCGTCGCGCCCCACGCGACGTCGCCGACGTGCCGCTCGTTCTTCGGCCCGACGAGCGACCACGCGTCCTGGACGAGGCGCTGCATCCGGCGGAGGTCGCCAGGCCCGTCGTAGGAGCGCGACTGCACGTGCGCACTCTAGAGTCGCGGCATGAGCGAGCTGCGCGACCTGCTCGGGCTGACCCGCGACCTCGCCGCCGACTTCCTCGAGACGCTCGACGAGCGCCCGGTGCTCGCCCAGGTCGACGTGGCCGCGCTGCGCGAGACGCTCGCCGGCCCGCTGCCGGACGGGCCGACCGACCCGCGCGTCGTGATCTCGCAGCTCGCCGCGCACGCGGATCCCGGAATCGCCGGAATGCCGGCCGGCCGCTGGTTCGGCTTCGTCATCGGCGGCAGCGTCCCGGCGGCGCTCGCGGCCGACTGGCTGACGTCCGCCTGGGACCAGAACGCCGGCCTCTTCGCGCCGGCACCCGCCGCGGCAGTCGTCGAGGAGGTGGCCGGCGCCTGGCTCCGCGAGCTGCTCGCCATTCCGCCGACGGCGTCGTTCGCCTTCGTCACCGGCTGCCAGATGGCGCACGTGACCGCGCTCGCGACCGCGCGCCACCACGTGCTGAACGCCGCCGGATGGGACGTCGCGCGGGACGGCCTCTACGGCGCGCCGCGCATCCGCGTCGTCGCCGGTGCGGACCGCCACGTCACGCTCGACCGCGCGCTCCGTCTGCTCGGGATGGGGACGCCGGACCTCGTCGCCGCCGACGACCAGGGGCGGATGCGCGTCGAGGAGCTCGACGTCGACGACCGGCCGACGATCGTGTGCACGCAGGTCGGCGAGGTCAACACCGGCGCCTGCGACGACGTCGCGGCGATTCGCTCGCGCGCGCCCGAAGCCTGGCTGCACGTCGACGGAGCGTTCGGCCTCTGGGCCGCCGCGTCGCCGAGGCTCCGCCACCTCGTCGCCGGCTGCGAGCACGCCGACTCGTGGGCGACCGACGCGCACAAGTGGCTGAACGTGCCCTACGACAGCGGCATCGCGTTCTGCGCGCATCCGGCCTCGCACCGGGCGGCGATGGGCGTGCAGGCGGACTACCTCCTGCACGACGACGGCGGCAACCGCGACCAGATGGACTGGAACCCCGAGTTCTCGCGCCGCGCGCGCGGGTTCCCGGTTTACGCCGCGATCCGCGCGCTCGGCCGTCAGGGGATCGCCGAGCTGGTCGAGCGCACCTGTGCACACGCGCGAACGTTCGCCGACGGTTTGCGCGAGGTGGGCGCCGAGGTGCTGAACGACGTCGTCCTGAACCAGGTGCTCTTCCGCTTCGAGACCGACGAGCGGACGGACGCGGTTCTGCGTGCCGTGCAGGAGAGCGGAGAGGCGTGGATGAGCGGTACGACCTGGAACGGCCGCCCGGCGATCCGCATCTCCGTCTCGAACTGGCAGACGTCCGGCGAGGACGTCGAGCGGACGCTCGCGGCCTACCGCGCCGCGGTGTCGGGCCAGGTCGCCGCGCGGTAGAGCTGGCCGTCGAGACGCCTCCCGAGGACGCCTTCGAGCCACCGCGCGACGTCCACGACGGCGTCGCTCGAGACGCCGGTGGCGACACCGTCGCGCTCGAGCTGCCAGACGAGGTCCTCGGTGGCGATGTTGCCCGTTGCCTGTGGAGAAAACGGGCAGCCGCCGAGCCCGCCGACGGACGCGTCGAGCACGGTCGCGCCGCCCTCGAGGGCCCCCCAGGCCGCCGCGTAGCCCGTGTTGCGCGTGTTGTGCCCGTGGAAGCCGACGGGCCGGCCGAGGATCGCCACGCGCTCGACAAGACGCCGCACGCGCCCCGGCGTCGCGACGCCGATCGTGTCGGCGAGCACGAGCTCGTCGGCGTCCTGTGCGAGCCGCTCGCAGAGGTCGGCCACCACGCCCGGGTCGACCTCGCCCTCGAACGGGCACCCGAACGAGCACGACAAGGTCACGGTCACCGGAGCCCTTTGTGACAACTTGTCACGAGCGAGCAGGGCCTGAACCCTCGACACGGCCTCCTCGAGAGAGGCGTTGGCGTTGCGGCGATTGAAGGTGTCGGTCGCGGCGAGCGTCAGGTTCAGGCGGTCGAGGCCGGTCGCGGCGAACCGCTCGTAGCCGCCCTCGTTGAGCACGAGTCCCGAGAGCTCGCTACCGCCGCGCTCGGCCGCCGCAACGACCTCCTCCGCCCCGGCCATCTGCGGCACGCGGTCGTCGCGGACGAACGACACCGCCTCCACGCGCGGGAGCCCGGCGGCGGCGAGGCGCGAGACGAGCTCCGCGCGCGTCGCGGGCGACAGCGTCTCGGCCTCGTTCTGCAGGCCGTCGCGGGGCCCGACATCGCAGATCGTGACCGTCAGCTGATGCGCTCCCACGCCTCGGCGAGCACGTCGCCGAGGACCCCGGCGATCTCGTCGAACTCGGCCGGGCCGGCGACGAGCGGCGGCGAGACCTGCACGACGGGGTCGCCGCGGTCGTCGGCACGGCAGATGAGCCCGCGCTGGAAGAGGCGCGGCGAGAGGAAGCCGCGCAGGAGCGTCTCCGACTCCTCCTGGGAGAACCCGCCGCGCGTCTCCTTGTCCTTCACGAGCTCGAGCGCCCAGAAGTAGCCGGTGCCGCGTAGGTCGCCGACGATCGGCAGGTCGAGCAGCTGCTCGAGCGTCGCCCGGAACCGGGCCTCGTTCGCCTGGACGTTCTCGACGACGCGCTCGCGGCGCATGATCTCGATGTTCTTCAGCGCGACCGCCGCCTGCACCGGGTGGCCGCCGAAGGTGATCCCGTGCGCGTACATCGCCGTGTCGCCGAGGAACGGCTCGACGACGTGGTCGGCCGCGACCACCGCGCCGATCGCGGCGTAGGCGGAGGAGAGGCCCTTCGCCGAGGTGATCAGGTCGGGCCGGATGTCGTACTTCGCGGAGCCGAACCACTCGCCGATGCGGCCGAAGCCGGTGATCACCTCGTCGGCGCAGAGCAGGATCCCGTAGCGGTCGCAGATCTCCCGTACGCCGCGCCAGTAGCCGGCCGGCGGCATGAACGAGCCGCCCGCGTTCTGCACCGGCTCCATGATCACCATCGCGACCGTCTCCGGCGCCGCCTGCACGATCGCCGACTCGAGGTCCTCGAGCAGGAAGGCGGTGAACTGCTCCTCCGTCTCGTCCGGCGGCCGGTGGAACCGGTTGGTGTTCCGTACGTGCACGACGTCCGGGACGAGGGGCTCGAACAGCGCGCGGAGCGACGGGATGCCGTTGATCGACAGCGCGCCGAGCGTCGTCCCGTGGTAGGCCGTCCGGCGCGAGACGGCCTTCCAGCGCCGCTCGCCGCGCGCCATGTAGTACTGGCGTGCGAGCTTCCACGCCGACTCGACCGCCTCCGAGCCGCCGGAGACGAAGAAGACGCGGTTGAGGTCGCCGGGTGCGAGCTGCGCCAGCTCGTGTGCGAGCTCGATCGCACGCGGATGCGCGTACGACCAGTTGGTGTAGAACGGCAGCTCGCGCATCTGGTCGTGCGCCGCGCGCCCCATCTCGTCGCCGTGGGAGTAGCCGATCTGCACGGCGAAGAGGCCCGCGAGCGCGTCGAGGTAGCGATTGCCGGCGAGGTCGTAGAGATGGCAGCCCTCGCCGCGCACGATGATCGGCACCTCCGCCTCGCGGTATCCGCCCATCCGCGTGAAGTGCAGCCAGAGATGGTCCCTGGCCGCCTGTTGGAGGTCGAGCGTCATGCAGCTCCTTTCCCGAGCCTGCGCTGGACGAGGACGTTGACGAGCATCCCGCCGACCGCGGCGAGGAAGATCATCGTGCCGACGACGTTCACCTGCGGCGGAACGCCCACGCGCGCCGCGCCCCAGACGTAGAGCGGGAAGGTGATCGTCGCGCCGGCGTTGAAGTTCGTGATCACGAAGTCGTCGACCGAGAGCGCGAACGCGAGCAGCGACGCGGCGAGGATGCCCGGGGCGATCAGCGGGACGGTCACGCGCCAGAACGTCGTCCACTCGTTCGCGCCGAGGTCCATCGCGGCCTCCTCGAGGTGGCGGTCGAACCCGACGAGCCGCGCCTTCACGGTCACCACGACGTAGCTGACGTTGAACGTGATGTGCGCGATCACGATCGTCCAGAACCCGGTCGCGAGGCCGAGGTTGAGGAAGAGCGCGAGCAGCGACGCGCCCATCACGATCTCCGGCGTCGTCATCGGCATGAAGATCAGGAGGTTGGTCGCACCGCCGCCGCGAAAGCGGTAGCGGACGAGCGCGAGGGCGATCAGCGTCCCGAGGGTCGTCGCGGCGAGCGACGACAGCGCCGCGATCTCGAGGCTGACCTTCAGCGCCGGCCAGAGTCCGGGGATCCCGAACGGGCTCCCCCAGTTGTCGAGCGTGAAGCCCTCCCACGTGTAGTTGAAGCGGCCGGCCGGATTGTTGAACGAGAACAGGATCACGATCGCGATCGGCAGCAGGAGGTAGCCGAACGCGAGCAGTGCGTAAGCGGTCAGCGCGTGCCTGCGGAGGAGCGCGACGCTCATCCGGTCAGCCGCTCCGTCCCGAGCGCGCGCGCGTACGCCGCCACGCCGGCGAGGATCGCCGCCATCAGGACGAGCGACAGCGCCGCCGCAGCCGGATAGTCGGTGATGACGAGGAACTTCGACTGGATGACGTTCCCGATCATGTGCTCGCGCGGCGTCCCGAGCAGCTGCGCGTTCACGAAGTCGCCGGCGGCCGGGATGAACGTGAGCAGCGTCCCCGCGAACACCCCGGGCAGCGAGAGCGGAAGGGTGACGCGCAGGAACGCCTGCAGCCGCGACGCGTACAGGTCCTCCGCCGCCTCGACGAGCCGCGGGTCGATCTGCTCCAGCGAGACGTACAGCGGCAGCGCCATGAAGGGCAGGAAGTTGTAGGTGATGCCCGCGACGACGGCCGTCGAGGTGGCGAGCAGGCGGCCGTCCGCCGAGAGCAGATGCAGATCGCGCAGGAGGTTCGAGACGACGCCCTCGTCGGCGAGGATCGTCTGCCACGCGAGCGTCCGGATCAGGTACGTGACGAAGAACGGCGCGATGATGAAGAGCAGCAGCAGGCTCTTCCAGCGCCCACCGCGGAACGCGATCCAGTACGCGAGCGGGTAGCCGATCGCGAGCGCGAGCACGGTCGCGAGCCCCGCGTACTCGAACGACCGCACGAGCTGGTCGTGGTAGGTCGAGATCGCGTCCGAGTAGTTCCGCCACGCCCAGTCGAACACGTAGCCGACGTCGAGCGACCCCGTTTGCAGCGAGGTGTTGACGAGGTAGTACGTCGGGACGACGAAGAAGAGCGCGAGCCACGCCGCGCCCGGCAGGAGCAGGAGGTACGGCGTGGCCCAGCGGTGGCGGTGCAGGAAGGCCAACTACGAGCCGATCGCCGACTGGAACTGCTGCTTGTAGCTCTTGTTGTCGGCCGCATTCGGGTCGAACGCGTGCAGCTTCGACAGGTCGGGGAAGATCAGCGCGTTCTTCGCGAGCGCGGGATCGATCTTCGCGAGCTCCGCCTTCGTGCCCACGACCGGCGGCACGTAGTTCACCGACGCCTCGATCTTCGCCATCACCTTCGGGTCGTAGACGTAGTTCATGAAGACCGACGCCGTGTGCGCATTGCCGCCCTTCGGGATCAGCATGTTGTCGGTCGCGATCATCCCGCCCTCCTCGGGGATCCGGAACCTCAGCTTCGGGTTGTCCGGCTGGAGGCCGATCACGTCGCCCGACCAGGCAACGGCTGCCCACACGTCGCCCTTCGCGAGCAGCGGCGCGTAGTCGTTGCCGGTGAACTGGCGCACCTGGCCGGACGAGACGATCTTCTTCAGCTTCGCCATCGCCTTGTCGAAGGTTTTCTTCGTCACCTGCGCAGGATCGTCGCCCTCGGCGAGCATGATCAGGCCGAGCGTGTCGATCATCTCGCTCAGCATCGTGACCTTCCCCTTCAGCTTCGGGTCGAGGAGGTCGTCGAAGGTCGTGATCTCCTTGCCGACGCGGTTCGGGTCGTAGCCGATGCCCGTGAGGAACGACTGCCACGGCAGCGAGTACTTGCGGTCGGGATCCCACGACGGATGCGCGAGTCCCGGGACGAGGTTCTTCTTGTTCGGGATCGCGGCGGCGTCGAGCGGCTCGAGCCAGCCGAGGCGCTTGACGCGCGCGGCCATCCAGTCGGTCAGCACCATGATGTCGCGGTCGATCGACTGGCCGCGCGACAGCTGCGCCTGGACCTTGCCGTAGAAGCTGTCGTTGTCGTTGACGTCCTCGATGTAGCGCACGGTGACGCCGTACCGCTGCTTGAACTCGTCGAGCGTCGGGTGGCGCTTCTTCTCCGTGTCGATGTAGAGCGGCCAGTTGGAGATCGTCAGCCTCTTGGCGAGCTTCTTCGACGCCGTCGTAGCGGCGGTCGTGCCGGCTTCCTTCTCGATCCCGCCGCCGCCGCACGCTGCGAGGAAGCCGGGGACGGTGAGCGCGGCGCCGCCGAGCGCGGCACGGCGCAGGAGCTCGACGCGGGTCAGGTGCTCGTGGGTCATGCGGTCTCCTCCGGGGAGTCGAGGACGAAGGCGGACTCGGGCTCGAACCCGAGCGTGACGGGGGATCCGGGTGCGAGCGGATCGCCCGCCCCGTTCGCGTTCTGGACGTAGGCGACGAGCGCGCCCGCGGGCGTGTCGACGACGTACTGCGTCGCGACGCCGACGTACGCGGACTCCGTCACCGTGCCGGCGATCGCGTTCGCGCCGCGGCCGAGCGACAGCTTCTCCGGCCGGACGCCGACTGCGACGCGGCTGCCCTCGTCCGGGAGTGCAACGGCGACGCGCACCTCGCCTGCCCCGTCGAGCCGGACGGTGCCGAGGCCGGAGACGACGCCGTGCAGGAGGTTCGAGACGCCGAGGAACCCCGCGACGAATGCCGTCCGCGGCCGCTCGTAGAGCTCGCGCGGCGCGCCGAGCTGCTCGATGCGGCCGCCGTTCATGACCGCGATCGCGTCCGCCATCGTCATCGCCTCCTCCTGGTCGTGCGTCACGTGGATGAACGTGATGCCGACCTCGTGCTGGATCCGCTTCAGCTCGAGCTGCATCTGCTTGCGCAGCTTCAGGTCGAGCGCGCCGAGCGGCTCGTCGAGGAGCAGGACGCGCGGCTGGTTCACGAGCGCGCGCGCGAGCGCGACGCGCTGCTGCTGCCCGCCCGACAGCTGCCGCGGCCTGCGCCGCCCGAGTCCGGCGAGGCCGACCAGCTCCAGCATCGCCTCCACGCGGCGGCGGATCTCGTCGCGGCCGACGCGCTTCCGCCGCAGGCCGAACGCGACGTTCTCGTGGATCGAGAGGTGCGGGAACAGCGCATAGCTCTGGAAGACGGTGTTGACGTCGCGGCGGTACGGCGGCAGTCCGGTGACGTCCGCGCCGCCGAGCTCGACGCGGCCGCTCGTCGGCTCGTCGAAGCCGCCGATCATGCGCAGCGTCGTCGTCTTGCCGCATCCCGACGGGCCGAGCAGCGCGAAGAAGGTGCCCTGCTCGATCGCGAGCGAGAGGTCGTCGACGGCGACGACGTCGTCAAACCGCTTCGTCACGCCGTCGAGGCGGACGTCGACCGCCGCGCTCATCCCGCCTCAGCCCGCGCGCCGGCGTCGTCGCCGAGGAGCCGCTTGTCGGCTCCGCCCGTAAGAGGGTGCCGGGCTCCGCCCGGTGCCCGCTCCCCTCGGGGGCGAGAGCCCCCGAGAGCGCCCCACGTGTACACCTGCTTGGCGAGCGCGAGGTACGGGAACGTCTCGGTCGAGACGACACCCTCGAGCGCGCGCATCCGGTTCGTGAGGTCGAGCAGATGCCGCCGGTCCTCGCACACGAGCTCGACGAGGACGTCGAAGCGGCCCGCCGCGATCACGACGTAGCTCGCCTCGGGCCAGCCGGCGAGCTCGTCCGCGACGCGCTCCGGCGCCCCGCTCGTCTTGACGCCGACGAGCGCCTGCGCCTCGAACCCGAGGCCGAGCGGATTCGTCACGCCGGTGACCTGGAGGATGTCGTCGGCGACGAGCCGTGCGTACCGCGCGCGGACGGTCGCCTCGGCGACGCCGATCCGATCCGCGATCCGGCGGAACGACTCGCGGCCGTTCGCCTGCAGCGCTTCGATGATCGCCCGGTCGACCGCGTCGAGCGAGCGTGGCCGGGTGACCGGTCCGCGGGACCTCTCGGGGCGCGATGAGCTCAATGCGCGGAGCTTCTACCACTCTGCTACGCAATCGGTCAACCGAGAGCCGCCGAAGCGGCGGATTGCGCGGATCAGTTGGAGTCGAAGCCGGTCGCGTCGACCCGCTCCGGCCGGATGCGGACGATGATCCGTTGCTGATTCGGGTCGCGCCACGGGTACCGGTCCTGGCCGAGATACTTCTTCGCGAGCTTGTCGATGTGCTCGTCGGCCCCCTCCGTCTGGAGGGTTGCGGTGCCCGAGACGGACACCCACTTGAACTGGTTCGACGGATCGACGACGAGGACGGCCGCGCGAGGGTCGTCGCGCAGATGGCGCTCCTTCGCGCGCCCGACCGCGGTGTTGAACCAGACCTCGCCGTCGACCTCGTCGATCCACACGACCGTCGAGTGCGGCGAGCCGTCCTTCCGCAACGTCGTCACATCCGCCGGAAACGCGTTCTCGCGCACGAATGCACGTTGCTCATCGGTCAGGTTTGCCACGGCGCCTCCTTTCGTCGTAGCGTCTGCACATGCGCCTCATACTGGTCGGAACGAGAAAGGGCCTGTTCATCATCCGCGACGGCGAGATCGAGGGCCCGCATCTCACCGGCTGGCAGATCTTCCATGCTACGTCCGATCCACGCGACGGGGGCCTCTACACCGCCTCGAACAGCTTCGTCTACGGCGGCACGGTCCACCGCTCGACCGACGGCGGCGAGAGCTGGGAGCGGGCGGAGGCGATCGAGGCGCCCGGTCTCGAGCTCGGCGAGCTCTGGCACGTCGAGCCCGGGCATGCCTCGCAGCCTCGCGCGCTCTTTCTCGGTGCGGCGCCGGGCGCGCTCTTCCGCTCGGAGGACGGCGGCGTCGTCTGGAGCTCTGTCGAAGGCCTCACCGGCCACGGGACGCGCGAGCGCTGGCAGCCCGGCGCGGGCGGCATGTGCTGCCACTCGGTTCAGATCGACCCGGAGGAGCCGAGCCGCATGTACGCGGCGATCTCGGCGGCGGGCGCGTTCCGCTCCGACGACGCCGGCGAGAGCTGGACGCCGATCAACCAGGGCGTCGCCGCGGACTTCATGCCCGAGAAGTATCCGGAGGTCGGGCAGTGCGTCCACAAGCTCCTTCTGCACCCGACCCGGCCGGAGCGCCTGTGGCAGCAGAACCACTGCGGCGTCTACCGCTCCGACGACCGCGGCACGACCTGGGAGCGCCTCGACGTGAACGGCCTGCCGAGCGACTTCGGCTTTCCGATCATGCTCGACCCTGGGAACCCCGACGTGGCATGGGTGATCCCGGAGGAGGGCGCCGAGAACCGCGTCACGGTCGACGGCCGGCTCGGCGTCTACCGCACAGAGGACGCAGGCGCGAGCTGGTCGCTCGACGGCGACGGCCTGCCGGAGCGTGCATGGGCCGCCGTGAAGCGCGAGGCGTCCGCGTGGGACGCAGACGGCCCCGTCTTCGGCACGCAGAGCGGCGAGGTGTGGGCGCGCGACGGCGGGACGTGGCGCGAGGTCGCCGCGCACCTGCCGGAGATCCTGTCGGTCGAGCTCGCCGCGCGCTGATGGCGGTGATCCGCCTCCCGGCGATCCTCGCGCGCGAGGCGGGCGGGCAGCGCGAGTTCACAACCGACGCGGCGACGCTCGAGGCGGCGCTGCGCGACCTGCCGATCGCAGACCTCCTCTTCGAGCCGGGCGGCGGCGACCTGCGCCGGCTCGTCAACGTCTACGTCGACGGACGCGACGCGAGGAGCGACCTCGGCGCCCCACTCCCACAGGACGCCGAGGTCAGAGTGGTCGCCGCCGTCGCCGGAGGCTAGG
>DASXTR010000020.1:0-9974 GCA_036505325.1 Gaiellaceae bacterium | reverse complement strand
CCCACTACCAATGAAGCCGACTGTCGACATCGTGTTCATGCGAGGCCAAGGCCGCCGTGGCCCGCTCGCATCCGCCGGTGGCTGGTCGCGCGTTCGCTGGGCCGGTGGTCTCGAAAGCACGTTGCCCGGGGTCGTACCATTTGCGACCGGTTGCCACTGATTGCGCCCGCTCGGCTCCGCAAATGCTCCATCCCTGCTCCATGAAATCGCTGATCCGCGGAGACGTCGGGACGAGGCTCGGTCTTCATAAGCGATGGCTCGTCGCGACGATGAACCGGTGCGAGTCCAGCGCCCCAGGCGATTCGTCGCGCACCGTCACCGTTGGGGCCTAGTACCGGCCACCTTGAGAGGCTGTTGCGCGCTTCTCGAGACCGGCAGTCCAGCAGGGAGCCGGCCTGGCTCAGCGTTAGCAGTGTTTACTCGAGGGATTCGACCTGGTAGCTATCGTCGTCGGCGACGACGCGGACGCCGCCGCCCTTTGCGAGGGGCGCCACGATCTCGCCGGTGAGGCCTAGAACCGCGGCCTCGTTCGTCGGGCTGTGGCCGACGACGAGGGCGCGGCCGCCGTCGGGCAGGCCGTCGAGGACGCGGTGGAGCGCGGCACCGAGCCGCTCCGAATCCTGCGCGACGAGCTCAGGGTCGGCCTCGCGTAACGCCGCCAGCGCTCCGCTTCCGGCCGTCTGGTAGGCGGCGCGCCAGCGGTCCTCGACCTGCGAGCGCAGGCCCGGCTCGACCACGACGCCGCCCGGCACGTGCTGGCCGAGCGCGGCGAGGAAGCAGGCGAGCGTCTGCGTCGCGCGCTGGGCGCCGGTCGAGACCGCGAGGTGGTAGCCGCCCCGGAGGTGTGCGCCGATCTCCAGCGCTGCCGCCACCCCCTCGGCGGTGAGGACGTCGCCGTCGGCGTCGGTGTGCCGTCGGAGCTCGATCTCCCTGCGCACCGGGGCGACGCTAACAGCCAGCGGTCCCGCTCGCATTCGCGCGTCGAGCTCGCGCGCACACGAGGCTATGTACCTAATAGAGCGCGTGCGATTCGGCCAGCGTGAGCACACCAAGCGAGGCCGAAGTTTGAGCGCACGCCTGCGAGTCCAGGCCCGGAGGCGATCGGGTTTCGACGACGCAGCAGACTGCTTTGGGTGCGGCTGCACAGGCGTCAGAGCTGATCGAGCAGGAACTCGACGCGCCGCGCGAAGTTTCGGCGAGCGGGGACGAGGAAGCCGCGGTTGGTTTCGACTTCTGAGGCTCGCCCTCGGCGACCATAGCGGCGCCGGTCATACAACCTCGAGCACAGGTTCGGTGCCGAACGTATGTGCCACGCGGGCGGCTTCGTGCTCCAGGTCTGCGCGCTGAGCCTTGGTCAGCCGGTGGAACGGCTCTGCTCGGATTGCGGTGCGGCGTCGGCGCTGTTCCCGCGTCCAGACGCCGGCGACGCGGCCGCCGACGAGCAGCGCCGGGTGTGGCCCGGCGCCGCGCAGGAAGATCCGCTCCCTCTGCTCGGGGATCAGGTGATCGCGCGGATGACAGGCAATCGCGTAGACGTCGTAGTGCGCGAGCAGGCGTACGCCACGCGGTTGCTCGTCCGGAAACCCGGTACTGGAGAGCACGTAGGTGCGGTAGCCCTCAACGTCGACCTCTTCGAGCTTGAGCTCGTCCCAGACGTCGATCTTCGAGCTAAGCCAATGCTGGAGCTGGTCGCGCCGCGCCGGCCCGTAGGTTGAGAAGTAGCGCCGACAACACTCCAGTAGCGCCTCGTGCGGGTCGGGTTCCCACCAGCCGTCTATCCACCGGTCGCAGCGCACGAAGGTGACGTTACGGCCGCGCGGCGGGCCGTGGCACAGGAGCGAGGCGGCCGGCGCAAGGCAGTGGCCCCACGAGTCCGAAGCGAGCCGGGCGCCGAGCCGACCGCCGAGGGCGGAACCGATCTCCGCGCGCGTGCGCGGTTCGCCGTCGTCGAGTGCCGCAAGCACGGCCTCGCGAAGGCCCTCGGCCTCGGCGAACGTCAGCCCTTGCCAGTCCAGCCACCAGCGTTCGCGCCAACGGCTGAGCATCGGGGTCGATTTCCACAGCGCGACGTCGTCGGCGGGATGCAGGTGCAGGGTCGTACGCAGCGTGCTCGCCTTCACGAGCTCACGGGTCTGCCAGAGCGCCGCGCGGACGTCGTCGCGGGTCAGATCATCCACGCGCGCGGAGAGCGCGAGCTCCGCCCCGGTTGTCAGCTGCGCGTGTATGCCGCATGTGGCGTGTACGACCGCCCGCAACTGGTCGCGGGGCGCCCGCTCGTCGAGACCGCTCTGACGAAGCCGTCGCGCGTAGACCTGATCCCACGAGAGTGTGCGGACTGGTGAAGCTGCGTCGAGGTCAGGCGCCGGCGGATCCACGAGGAGAGCATCCCGGCCGCCGCCTAGCAGGGTCAACCGGCTCTCCTCGCTCAGCGGTCGACACATATGAGGGCGCCATCGTGGAACCTCGCGGCGTACGCGGCTCCTGCGTCGCGGCCCGGGTGCGAGACGCGATCCCGCGCCGCCACATCTTCGACGCCTGCGATGACGAGTCGCGCGGCACAGCGAATTTACTCTGCGGTGGGTGCGTCCGTCGCGGCAACCGTATCGAGTTACCCGGCGGAGTCGCTCGCCGCCGCAGAGCCGTTAGAGGGGGACTTACGGCCCTTCCTGACATAGAGAAACCCGTCCGTGCGGGTGAAGGATCTGCCGCGGCTCCGCTTCAGGCACTGACGCGTGCCGAGTTAGGCTCCGGCATGGTGACGAGCGGCGAGAGCAGACGCTCGGCGGCTGCGACTTATCGTCGGGCGATGCACCAAATCGCACTGCTGCTGCTCGCCCTCCGGCTCGCGGGATGTGGCGGCGAGAACGGCGCGCGGCTCGCCAACGTCCGGCCATGCCCTGACGAAGCTGGGCGTCGTCGTAAAGAGCCAGCCGCCGACGCCGTCGAGTCCCGAGGGCGACGCAACGCTCGCGGGACTCGACTCCGCCGTTCAGCTCGCATTCACGCATCCCGGCCGAGGCGCAAACCACGTGGGTGTCCTTTTCTTCCACGACAAGGACGACCTCGTCGGCTACGAGCGCCTCTTCGACGACGAATTGCGCCGCATGGGGCTACGGCCGTCTCACCCGCACTGGCCGCCGCCTCCCGTGCCGAACGTGCTGCTTCGCTGGTCAACGCAGCCGCCGGCCGCGCAGAAGCGTCGCGTCGCCGCCTGCTTCGCCTGAACTATCCCGTTCGGTCATACGTCACGTGCTAGACCCCGTGGAGAGGGCCCTACCGGCCGGAAGCCAGCCGGTTTCGGCGTTGCCGCAGGTGGGCGCATGAGGACATGTCTGCGCCGGGCTGCTAGGCCGACTCAGAGGTCATGAAGCGAGTGCGACTCCGTCAGCGTGAGGGCGCAGAGCGAGGCCGAAGTTGGAGCGCACGCCTGCCCGTTCAGCGTGCGGAGCGGTCGGTGACCTTGGCAGGAGCTTGCGCCTAACTGCCCCATGCGGGAATGGGTGTGTTGAGCTGTTACGTGTCGCCGGCGTCGTGGGCGAGCAAGGCGATCTGGACGCGGTTGTTGAACTCGAGCTTCTCGAGCACGCGCGAGACGTGCGCTTTGACCGTGGCGACGCTCATGTAGAGCTCGCGGCTGATCTCGGCGTTGGATTTGCCGAGCCCGATCGCGACGGCGACCTCACGCTCGCGTTCGGTGAGGCGGTCGAGCTGCTCGCGGGCGTTGCGCCGACGGTCGCCGCCCTCGTTGTCGGTCACGTGGCCGATCAGCCGGCGCGTGATCGTAGGCGAGAGCATCGGCTCGCCGGCGGCGACGGCCCGCACGGCGCGGACGATGTCGGCCGGCGGCGTGTCCTTGAGCAAGAATCCGCTGGCGCCGGCGCGCAGGGCGCGCAGGACATAGTCGTCGGCCTCGAACGTCGTGAGGACGATGACCTCGGGCGCGCCCGGGCGCGCGCGCAGCACCTCGGTGGCGGCGAGGCCGTCCATCCCGGGCATCCGGATGTCCATCAGCACGACGTCGGGCTCGTGCTCGGCGACCGCCTGCGCGACCTCGCTGCCGTCCGTGGCCTCGCCGACGATCTCGATGTCCTCGGCACCTGCGAGCAGCATGGACAGCCCGGCGCGGACGAGCGCGTCGTCGTCGACGACCAGCACCCGGACCTGCTCGCTCACTGCGGCCACGGCAGCCAGGCGCGAAGCCGGAAGTCGCCGTGCTCGTCGACGCCGTGCTCGAGGTGGCCGCCGGACAGCGTGGTGCGCTCGGCCAGGCCGACGAGCCCGGTCCCCGACCCGGGAATCTCCGGTTCGGCGACGCTCAGGACTGGCGCCGGATTGCGCACCTCGATCGCGAGCCCGTCGCCCGGCGCTCCCTCGACGCGCAGGTCCACCGAGGCCGACGCCGCGTGCTTGCGCGCGTTGGTCAGCGCCTCCTGGACGATACGCAGCGCGTGGCGCCCGAGCGGGTCCGGGACGACCGCCAAGTCCACAACGCGCACGTCGGCGTGCACGCGCATTCCGGCGGCGCGTGATTCCTCGAGCAGCACGGGCAGCGCCGCGAGCGTCGGCTGTGGCGGCTGCGGCGTCTCGCCGTCGGTCCCGTCGCGCAGGACGCCGATCACCGCGCGCAGGTCCTCGAGCGCCTGGTGCGCGCACGCGCGGATCACCGCGGCTGCGCGCGCGACCTCCTGGGACGGCGCGTCCGGGTGGAACTCCAGCGCGCCGGCATGCAGGCTCAGCAACGAGATCCGGTGCGCCAGCACGTCGTGCATCTCGCGCGCGATCCGTGTGCGCTCGGCGTAGCGGACCTGTTCGATGCGCAACTGCTGCTCGGTCTCCGCGTGGCGCGCGCGCTCCCGCCGCGACTGGCGGCGCCCGCGGAGGAACATTCCCCACGCGACGATCGCCGCTGTGCCCAGAGCGCTGGCGAGGTAGTACGCCGGCCGCGAGTCGTCTTCGGCGTGCACCGCGTGGTAGGCCGGCAGCAACGCGAGCTGCAGCGCGGCGACGAGGACCGCAAGCTGCCAGCGGCGGTAGGCGGCGACGGTGAACAGGATGATCCCGCCGGCGAGTCCGGCGGAGGACGAAACGGCCAGGATCGGCAGCGAGGCCAGCCCGAGGCCGAACGGCCAGCGACGCCGCCACCAAAGGGCGAGGCAGACTGCCGCGCCACCGATCACATCGACGACGAGCAGCGTCCCGTCCAGCCCGCGGTCGATGTTGCTGGCCAGCGCCACGCCGCCCAGCGCGGTCGCCAGCAGGAAGAGCGCCGCGTCGGCGATCCAGTCGCGCCGCGAGCGGCGCGCGGCCGGCGCCTCGTCCTCCTCCGGGACAGCGAGCATGCGGGAGAGGCGGAGAGCGGTCATCGCGTCCAGCCTAGGCGGCATGACCGCTGTTGAACAGCCGACCGAAGTCGATCCATAACACCGACTTTCGTCGCTCGACGATCGCCCTGCGGCCGATTGTCAGAACCCGCCGCGCAGCGAATCCTGTCGTTCGCGTGCAACCCCGCCACCTGCGAACAGGAGATTCCATGCTTGCCCGCCTCGCGCACCTGATCGTCCGACACCGCTGGGCGGTGATCGGCGCCTGGCTCGTCCTCACGCTGTTCGGCGGCTTCGCAGCCGCGAAGGTGTCGAAGCGCTGGTTGCAGTCGTTCTCGATCCCGGGCTACTCCGCCTACGAAACGAACCAGCGCACGCTCGAGCAGTTCGGCACCGGTATGCGTCCGCCGAGCGTAGTCGTCTTCCGCACGAGCGGCGACGCGACGAGGAGCCCCTCTATCCGCGCGGCGACGGGCCGTGCGGCGCGAGCGAACCCGGGCGCGCGGACGAGTTCGTTCTTCTCCACCGGCAGCCTCGCCTACGTCTCACGCGACCGCCACACGACGTTCATGGAGATCTATCCGCCGGGCGAGGCGACGTTCGATGCCAAGAGCGGCGCCGAGGCAACTCGAAGAGCCGCGGCCGCCGGACTGCCGGGCGGGATCAGCGTGCACGTGACCGGCCACGACCCGCTCGAGGAAGCGAGCTCGCACGGTGGCACCGGCGGCCCGAGCGTACTGCTCGAAGCCCTCATCGGCGGGCTCGGTGCGCTCGTCATCCTGCTGTTCGTGTTCGGCACGCTGCCGGCGGTGCTCATGCCGATCGCGATCGCCGTCGCCGCGATCCTGAACACGTTCACGCTCGTCTGGGCGCTCACACACGTCACCGACGTGTCGATCATGGTCCAGTTCCTGATCGCCCTGGTCGGCCTCGGCGTCGCGATCGACTACGCGCTGGTGATGATCTTCCGCTTCCGCGACGAGCTGCGCGAGGGCGAGGAGCTCGAAGCCGCGCTCGTCGAGACGATGACGCACGCCGGGCGCGCGGTGATCGTCTCCGGCTCCACCGTGGCCGTCGGTTTGCTCTCGCTGATCGTGCTGCCGCTGCCGTTCATCCGCGCAGTGGGAATTGGCGGGATGCTGATCCCGGCCGTCTCGGTGCTCGCGGCGCTCACGCTGCTGCCGGCGCTGCTGGCGGTGCTCGGCGAGCGGATCAACAGCGTCCGCGTGCTCCCGAAGCGCTGGATCGATCGCGGGCACCCGGAGGACGGGGCCTGGGGCCGCTGGGCGCGCTTCGTCAACCGGCGCCCGCTGCCGGTTGCGCTCGCCGGGATCGCGATCGTCGGCGTGCTCGCGACGATCGGGACGCAGCTCAACCCGAACGAGGCGCAGCTGAAGTCCTTCCCCGGCCCCGGCGACGCGATCGCAGGCCGCGACCAGCTGACGGCCGCCGGCATCAGCCCCGGCGTGATGAAACCCTTCGACGTGCTCGTCGAGCACGGGGCGGATTCCGCGCCGATCGCCGCGAAGCTGCGCACCGTCCCGGGCGTCGCCGACGCGGTCGCCCCGAGCGACTGGCGCAGGGGCGGCGACTCGATCGTCGAGGCCTTCCCCGCCATCGACGGCGCCGCAGGCGGCATCCAGACCGTCATCGACCGCGTCCACCACACGCTGAAGGGCACGAGCGCGACGCTCGGCGGAACGGCCGCGGCCGACCGCGACTTCGTACACGCCGTCTACGGCAACTTCCCCTACGTGCTCGCCTTCGTGATCGTGCTGACGCTGATCCTGCTCGCGCGCGCCTTCCGCTCGCTCGTGCTCGCGATCAAGGCAGCGCTGCTGAACCTCGTCTCGCTCGCCGCAACGTTCGGGGTGGTCGTCTTCATCTTCCAGAATGGCCACGGCTCATCACTCTGGAACATCGACGCCATCCACGCGATCAACGCCTGGATCCCGCTGATGATCTTCGCCTTCCTCTACGGCCTCTCGATGGACTACGAGGTCTTCATGCTCAGCCGCATCCGCGAGGCCTACGACGAGACCGGCTCAACCGAACGCGCGATCGAGCTCGGCCTCGCCCGCACCGGCAAGCTCGTAACCAGCGCCGCATTGATCCTCATGTTCGCGTTCCTCGTGCTCTCCACCAGCCCGGGCTTCGAGGTCAAAGAACTCGCGATCGGGCTTGCCGCCGGGATCATCTTCGACGCCACCGTCGTGCGCGCCCTGCTCGTGCCCGCACTCATGCGTCTGCTCGGCAACGCGAACTGGTGGATGCCCACATGGACGCGCGCCGCGCTTCGCATCCACGACAGCGAACGGCTGCCTGACCCGGCGACCGAGGCCGCCTAACGCCGGGCGCACTGCGTGGCGAGGTCAGAGTCAACGTCGAGTCCTGGCGGCATTCGCGTTCGCGGGACTCGACCTCTCTACAGCCCTCTTTCGCACGGAGGATTCGATGCGACGCTCCCCTCGGCCGAGCACGACCAGCAGCGGTCCGGATCGCGCTCTTCGCTCAGGTACTCGAGGTGATCGACGAGCCGGGCCCCAATGAGGATCGGCCCGTGGTTCCGCCGCCGCGACGAGTGCGCCGGGTAGCGTGAGCTCGGCGGCTCGGCGCCGATGAGTTTCTTCGCCGTGAGTCGTCGAAGCGGGAAGCGATCGATCGGAGGGCGGAGCGTGGCGGAGATGGCGAGCGTGCCGGAGCGTGCGCCGGTGGAGCGGAAGACCGTGCCCGCAGTGGAGGCCGAGGCGTTGGTGAAGACGTACCGCAGCCGGGCGGGCACGGTCGAGGCGGTGCGGGGTGTCGATCTCCGGGTCGAAGCCGGCGAGGTGTTCGGATTTCTCGGGCCGAACGGCGCAGGCAAGTCGACGACGGTGCGGATGCTGACGACGCTCCTCTCGCTCACCGCGGGGAGCGCTCGCGTCGCGGGCCTCGACGTCGCGCGCGAGCCGGACGCGGTTCGGTGGCACATCGGCGTCGCGCTCCAGGAGGCCGGCCTCGATCCGCGCCAGACGGGTCGCGAGCTCCTGGTGCTCCAGGGTCGCCTGTTCGATCGCTCGGCGCGCGAGGCGGCGGCGCGCGCCGTCGAGCTGCTCGAGCTCGTCGAGCTCATGGATGCGGCCGATCGCCCGATCAAGGGTTACTCGGGCGGCATGAAGCGGCGGCTCGACCTGGCGTCGGCGCTCGTGCACGAGCCGGACGTGCTCTTCCTCGACGAGCCGACCACGGGTCTCGACCCCGCGAGCCGGCTGACCGTCTGGGACGAGATGCGCCGAATTAACGAGCGGGGCACGACGGTGTTTCTGACGACGCAGTACCTCGAGGAGGCGGACCAGCTCTGCGATCGCCTCGCAATCATCGACGGAGGTCGGATCGTGCGCGAGGGCACGCCCGCGCGCCTGAAGGCCGAGCTGCGCGAGCACTTGGGCCTGGCCCGCGCGGTGACGCTCGACGACGTGTTCCTCGACGCGACCGGCCGCACCCGCACGCATGTCGCCGGCGAGGTACAGGAGGTGTCGGCATGACGCACGCACTGGTGCTCGGACGGCGTGCGCTGCGGGAGGGGATGCGGACGCCGGAGGCGATCGTGCCGACGCTCTTCATCCCGCTCTTCTTCCTGGTCGTCAACGTCGGGCAGGCGGCGAAGATCTTCCCGGGGTCGTCGACGGCGTTCTTGCATGGACAGGGTTACGGCGCATTCCAGCTGCCGAGCTCGATGCTGCTCGCGGCGTCGTTCGGCAGCGCCGCGCTGTTCCTCGTCGAGGAGATCGAGGGCGGCTACTTCGACAAGCTGCGCGCGACGCCCGTGCGTCGCAGCGCGATCGTACTCGGCCGGCTAATCGCCGAGGGCGTCAAGGCGCTTCTGATCGCGACCCTGCTCGTGCTGCTCGGTCTGGCGTTCGGGATCACGATCGCGAGCGGAGTGTTCGGCTTCGTTCTGCTGATCGTCTTGACGGCGCTCTGGGCCGTCGTCTATGCGGGCTTCATGCAGGTGATCGCGCTGAAGACACGTAGTGCCGCCGCAACCAACTCGGCCGGGCTGATCTTCTTTCCGCTCCTATTCCTGACGCCGAGCTTCGTCCCGCGCAACCTCCTGACGCGACCGATGGAGATCGCCGCGACATTCAACCCCGTCACCTACGTCATGGAGGCGCTGCGCTCGCTCATCCTCGAGGACCTCGCCTGGGAGACGATACTCCTCGGCTTCCTCGTCGTCGCGGTCGCCGGTGCGGTCATGCTGGCCCTCAGCGTTCGCGTGATCCGCACATACGACTAGCGGCGGAACGGGCACACGATCGAGCGACCGAAGGGAGGCGAGAAGCTCAAGATGATCGTGAACGAGTTCATGAGCCTCGACGGCGTCGTTCACGCGGTCAATGAATCCGGGTGAACAAGCCGCGACCGGCTGCGGGAGAGCGAAACGCGCTGCGAGCCGCACGAATCGCGGCTGCAACGAAATGAAGCAAAGAGCAGTGTTCGGAGACGACCCTGTACGCGCATTCGTACACACACTTGCTGTCTGAGGTGTGAATCGCCGGTAGCTTGAGGGGCGAGTCGGTCCGCGCGCGAGCGGTCGGGCCGTAGGCTCGAGACGAGGCGAGGTCGGTGTCGGCCGCGGTTAGGCGGTGGCCTCCACGTTGACGGTGAGGCCGA
>DASXTR010000019.1:0-7180 GCA_036505325.1 Gaiellaceae bacterium | reverse complement strand
ATGATCGGCCTCGCGCCGTACGGCCCGAAGGTGACGGCCGCGACGAAGGCGAAGATCGCAGCGAAGCGCGCCGCGCTCGTGAACGGCTCGTTCTACGAGTTCGCGGGGCCGCTCTACGACCAGAAGGGCAAGCTGCGCGTCAAGAAGGGCCAGAAGCTGACGGTCAAGGACCTGTACGCCATGGACTGGCTCGTGAAGGGCATCGTCGGCAGCGCCAAGGGTTAGGCACGTGGCAGCGGCGGGGGAACACGCGCGTTCCCCTGCCGTCGCCATGCACGGGATCACGAAGGCGTTCCCGGGCGTGGTCGCGAACGACCACGTCGACTTCGAGGCGGCGGCGGGGGAGGTGCACGCGCTGCTCGGCGAGAACGGCGCCGGGAAGAGCACGCTCTCGAACATCCTCACGGGCCTCTACCGGCCGGACGAGGGTGACATCTCCCTCTGGGGGCGGCCCGTTCGGTTCGCGTCACCGCGAGACGCGCTCGACGCCGGGATCTTCATGGTCCACCAGCACTTCCGGCTCGTGGAGCCGTTCACCGTCGCCGAGAACGTGATCCTCGGCGAGCACGGCGACCGCGCGCGTGCCGGGACCTTCGTCGTCAACCCGCGCGCCGTCGAGCGGCGTGTCGCCACGCTTGGCGAGAAGTACGGGATCGCCGTCGACCCGCGCGCCCGGATCTGGCAGCTCTCGCTCGGCGAGCAGCAGCGCGTCGAGATCCTGAAGGCGCTCTATCGCGAGGCGAAGATCCTCATCCTGGACGAGCCGACCGCGGTCCTCACGCCGCAGGAGGCCGAGTCGCTGTTCGGGACGCTGCGCACGATGGCCGCCGAGGGGCGGACGGTGATCTTCATCTCGCACAAGCTGCACGAGGTGAAGGCAGTCGCGGACCGCGTCACGGTGCTGCGCGGCGGCAAGACGATCGCGACCGTCGACGCCGCGCCCGCGACGCCGCACTCGCTCGCGGCGCTGATGGTCGGGCGCGAGGTCGAGACCGTGCGACGGCGCGAGGCCGACCGCGCGTCGCTCGGAGAAGTCGTGCTCGCGTGCCGTGATCTCTGGGTCGGCGGCGACCGCGGAGACGCCGCGGTGCGCGGCGTCACGCTCGACGTTCGCGGGGGCGAGATCGTCGCAGTCGCCGGCGTCGCGGGGAACGGCCAGCGCGAGCTCGCGGAGGCGCTGACGGGCATGCGGCCGCCGACGCAGGGCGAGGTGCGCGTCGAAGGCCGGCGGCTGCGGGTCGGCGACCCGCGGGCGGCGATCGCCGCCGGGGTCGCGCACGTGCCCGAGGACCGGCTGGGAACCGGGGTCGCGCCGTCGCTCTCGATCGCGTCGAACGTCGTGCTCAAGTCCTACCGCGACGACGACGTCTCGACCGGGCCGGTGCTGCGTCTCGGCAGGATTCGCGAACGCGCCGTCGAGCTGATCAGGCGCTACAGCGTGAGCGCGCCGTCGCCGGCGCTGCCCGCGCGGCAGCTCTCCGGCGGAAACCTCCAGAAGGTCGTGCTCGGGCGCGAGTTCCACGGCAGTCCGCGCGCGCTCGTCGTCGCCTCGCCGACGCGCGGCCTCGACGTCGGCGCGATCGAGACCGTCCACCAGTACCTGCTGGACGCGGCGAACGACGGCGTCGCGATCCTGCTCATCTCGGAGGACCTCGACGAGATCCTCGCGCTCGCCGACCGGATCGCCGTGATGTACGAGGGCGAGGTCGTCGGCGAGGTCGACCGCGCCGGCGCATCGGTCGAGGAGATCGGCCTGATGATGGCGGGAGGCCACCGGTCGTGATCCGGATCGAGCGCCGGCTGCAGCAGCCGCAGTGGCTGACGGTCGTGGTGCCGATCGGCTCGCTCGTGGTCGCGTTCGCGCTGTCGGCGGTCGTTCTGCTCATCACGGGCCACGATCCGGTTCACACGTACCGGCGCCTCGTGGACTCCGCCTTCCTCGCGAACGGTGCGATGTCGGCGACGATCGTCTCGGCGACACCCCTCGCCTTCACGGGGCTGTGCGCCGCCGCCGCGTTCCGGATGAACCTCTTCAACATCGGCGGCGAGGGCCAGCTCTACATCGGCGCGATCTTCGCCGCGGCCGCAGGGCTCGCGCTCGGGTCGTGGCCGACGGTGCTCGTGATCGCCGCGATGGTCGTCACCGGCGCGGCCGGCGGCGCGCTGTGGGCGCTGATCCCGGCCGCGCTGCGGGCGTTCTTCTCGACCAACGAGATCATCACTTCGCTGATGCTCAACTACGTCGCGGCGCTGATCCTCACGTATCTGATCTTCGACAGCGAGTCGTACTGGCGCGACACGTCGACGTTCGAGGCGCGGACATTCCCGCAGGGGAAGGCTTTGCCTGCGCATGCAACATGGTCGTCGTGGGACGTCCAGGGGCTGTTCTTGCCGCTCGGGTTCCTGATCGCCGTGGCGTGCGCCGGGGTGCTCGCGTTCCTCTACACGCGCACGCGCTTCGGTTTCGAGGCCGCGGTGATCGGCGACTCGCCGCGCGCGGCGCGTTACGCCGGCATGCGCACGCGGCGGAAGATCCTCGCGGTGATGGCGTTGTCGGGCGCGCTCGCCGGGATCGGCGGCGCGAGCCAGGACGGCGACTTCCGGCATCTCCTCGACCCGCGCGGGCTCACGATGGCGAACTACGGCTACGCCGGGATCGTGATCGCCGCGCTCGCGCGCTACAACCCGCTCGGGACGGTGCTCGTGGCGATCCTGCTCGGGGGCCTGCAGAACGCGGGGTACACGCTACAAGGTGCGGACTTCCCCGCCGGGCTCGTCGGGATGATGCAGGGGATGATCCTCTTCAGCGCGCTGGGCGGCGAGCTGCTCGTGCGCTATCGCGTGCGGATCGGGCGCCGGGGCGCAGTCGTGGAGGCGGCGCCCGCGTGAACAACTCGCTGGCCGTGGTGGTCGCCGCGTCGGCGGTGACGTACGGGACGCCGCTCCTCTACGCCGCCCTCGGGGAGTTGCTCGCGGAGCGGGCCGGCGTGCTCAACCTCGGCGTCGAGGGGATGATGCTGATGGGCGCGGTGATGGGGTTCTGGACCGTGCAGCGCGTCGGCGGGCCGGGACCTGTCGTGCTCGCGCTCGCAATTCTGGTCGCGGCTATCTTCGGCGGGCTGATGGCGACGATCCACGCGTTTCTCGTCGTGACGCTGCGCGCGTCGCAGATCGTGTCCGGGCTCGCGCTGACGATCTTCGCGGGCGCGGCGGGGCTGTCGTCGTACCTCGGCAACGACCTCTCGCTCGCGGACTCGCCGGCGAAGCACGCATTCACGACGCCTCTGCCGGCGGGCGTGCGCGACCTGCCGGTGTTCGGACCGGTCCTGTTCGACCACTCGGTGCTCGTGTTCGCGTCGTGGGCGTGCGTCGCGCTCGTCGGGCTGTACCTCGGGCGCACGCGGCTCGGACTGAACGTGCGCGCCGTCGGCGAGTCGCCGGCCGCCGCGGACGCGATGGGGATCAACGTCACCGGCTACCGCTACGCCCACACGATCGCGGGTGGCGCGTTCGCCGGCGTCGGCGGCGCGTGCTTCTCGCTCGCGATCACACCGCAGTGGGTCGACGGGCTCACGCAGGGCGCGGGCTGGATCGCCATCGCGCTCGTCATCTTCGCGTTCTGGCGCCCGGGCCTGTGTCTCGTCGGCGCCTATCTGTTCGGCGGGTTCCAGTCGATCCCGTTCACGTTCCAGGCGCGCGAGGTGCTGTCGGGCGTGCCGCCCGAGGCGTTCCAGGCGCTGCCCTACGTGATGACGGTGGTCGTGCTCGTGCTCGTCTCGACGGGGCTGGCGCGACGTCGCCTGGGTGCGCCGGCCGCGCTCGGCCGCCCGTACGTCCGCGAGGAGCGGTAACGACGGCACTCCGGAGTGCGGACATGTCCACGGCGGCCGGCTTGGACGAAACGGCACCGAATTGTTCCGAAGGACACCTTGCGGCGAACCGCGAAAATCGGCCATGCTGACAGTGGGTGGCGGGTGGAACACCACCACCCAGGGTGGGGCTGCGCGCGCGTACGCGCGCGGGTGACAGTTAGTCGCTGCGGCGGAGCGACTTGCCGCCCCACGGATACAGCCTGTACCCGTAGGCGCCGGTCCGAACGACCGGATCCTGCTCGACGAGCTCGCGTGCCTCGTCGAGCGACTCGAGGTCGAGCAAGCAGAGGCCGACCAGGTCGTCGTCGATCCGCGTCGCGGGATCGTGGAACGGCCCGGCCTGGATGATCGGGCCTGCTTCGTCGCGGTGCCGGCGCACCCATGCGAGGTGCCCGTCGAGGCCGGCCTGCTCGACGATCGGTCGCTCGGCGTCCCACGCCGGCCCGCGCGTGAAGACGACGGCGATCACGCGGCTAGACCTCGCGGAAGGAGATCTCCTGCGCGCCCTCCCAGAGTGTGAGGCGGCCGAGTTCCTTCAGCTGCGCCTGCCCCTCGACGAGCGTGGCGAAGTGGTTCGCCCACAGGTGGCCCGCCTTCGACGCGAACGAGCAGTACCCGTACGGGAAGAGCAGCTCCGTCTCGCTCTGCCCGCCGGGATAGAGGGCGAGCTCGCCGGGGTGCGGGTACGACGTCGCGTTCTCGGGGCCGATGCCGAGCTCCCGGTCGCCCCACGGGATCCAGTTCGACTCGCCGCTCCAGCGACAGTGGATGATGCGGTCGTCGAGCGGCAGCATGCCGCGGAACGCGGCGACGGTCTTCGGTGCGAGCTCCTCCTCGAACCGCGCGAGGAAGCGCATGCCGGCTGCGGTGATCTCGAGCATGCGCGGAACCTACCGGCGCTCGCCCGCGAGGCGCAGGCCCAACACGACCAGGACGGCGCCCGTCACCGCGTCGACAACGCGGCGCAAGCGCGGGCGGCGCAGCACGGAACCGACCCGCGCGACGAGCGAGAGCCACGCGAGCGTCAAGGCGCAGAAGACGAGTCCGTGGGCGAGCAGCGCGCCGAACGAGTGCGCGAACTGCGGCAGCAGGCTCGTGAAGAAGACCGCCATCTTCGGATTGCCCAGGTTCGAGAGGACGCCCTGCCGGAACGGCGTGCGTCGACGAGCGAGTTCGTGCTCTGGTGCACGAGCGCCTCGGACTGCCGCGGCGAGCGAGCGTGCGCCGAGCCACACGAGGTAGGCGGCGCCGACGACGCGCAGCGCGAGGAACGCCGGCTCGGACGCGACGAGCAGTGCCGCAAGGCCGACCGACGTCGCCACGACCCAGACCAGCTGCCCCGTCGCGACGCCCGCGGCCGTGAGGACGCCGTGGCGCCGGCCTCCGAGGAGCGTGTTCCGGATCGTGAGCGCCGTGTCCTGTCCCGGCGTGACGATCACCACCACCGCGACGAGGAGGAAGGTCATCGCGAGGCCAGCCATCGCGCGAGCATGTCGCGCTCCGCCTGCGTCATATGCGTCGCGTTCCCGAGCGGCATCGCGTTCGAGTCGACCGCCTGCTGCTTGATCTGCGCCGCGCGCGACTCGATCGAGGCTCGCGTCGTGAACCGGATCCCCTGCGGCGCGGAGGGGCCCGAGTGGCAAGGCGCGCACCGCTTCTGCACGATCGCCTGCACCGTCGCGAAGGAGGGCGCCGGGCTCGACGCTTGTGACAAGTTGTCACTAGGACGAATGGCGAGCGCGAGGATCACGATCCCCAGCGCGGCGGTGACTGGGATCGGCCAGAAGTTCCGGCCGGTGTGGCGCAGGTTGAAGTAGTGCCGGATCCAGGCGCCGATCGCCATCAGCGCGACGAGGATCAGCCACGAGTGCGAGTGCCCGTACGTGAACGGGAAGTGGTTCGACAGCATCGCGAACACGACGGGCAGCGTGAGGTAGTTGTTGTGCACCGACCGCAGCTTCCCGCGCGCGTTCGCGGCCGGATCCGGCTCGCGGCCCGCCTGCTTCGCATGCACGAGCTCCCAGTGCGCGGGGATGATGACGAAGAAGACGTTGCCGACCATCATCGTCCCGATCATCGCGCCCACCTGTACGTACGCAGCGCGGCCGGCGAAGAGCTCGGTTGCGCCCCACGACGACACGCAGACGGCCGCGAGCACGGCGAGCGCGAGCAGCAGCTGGCGGTCGCCGAGCACACGGCACAACACGTCGTAGACGACCCACGCGAGCACGAGGCCGCCGATCGAGATCGCGACGGCCTCGGCGCTCGAGAGATCCGCGACGCCGGGGTCGACGAGGTACGTCCCCGCGTGGACGTAGAAGACGACGATCATCAGCGCGAATCCGGACAGCCACGTCGTGTACGCCTCCCACTTGAACCAGTGCAGCGGCTCGGGGAGCGTCTCCGGCGCGACGCGGAACTTCTCGATCCGGTAGAAGCCGCCGCCGTGGATCTCCCACGACTCGCCGCCGACCCCGCGTTTCGCGTCGCGCGCGTCGGCCGGCGGCCGCAGGTGATTGTCGAGCGCGATGAAGTAGAAAGACGAGCCGACCCACGCGATCGCGGCGACCACGTGCAGCCAGCGGAAGAGCAGGTTGCCCCAGTCCCACCAGTAGTCGTCGAACGCTACGAGCGCTGCCATCGGTCGATCGCGATCTGCACGAGCTCGTCGACGCCGGTCTCCAGTTCCTCCTCGCGCGTCCGGTCGAGACGCTCGCGCAGAATCGGGACGATGGCGCTCTTCGACCGGCGGTTGACGAAGACGACGAAGCGGAAGCCGAACCTGTCTTCGTAGCGGCGGTTCAGCTCGTCGAGCTCGGGCGGCGCTTCGTCCGACCCCTGCTCGGATGCCGACCGCGGGCTGAGCTTCGCCGCGCCGATCGCCGGGTGCGCGTCGAGCACCTCCTTCTTCTCCTCGTCGGACAGCTCGCGCGCGAGCTCGCGCGCGCGCCCGAGCGGATCCTCGACCGCCGCGAGCCGCTCGACGAAGCGCGTGCGGCCCTCGAACAGCTCGGCCAGCTCGTCTGCGCTCAGCTGCCGCGGTAGCTCGCGCATCCGTACGACGAGATGAGCAGCGGGACGTGGTAGTGCCCCTCGCCGAGCTCGATCTCGAGCTCGACGCGCTTGAAGAACGGCGACGGCGGGTGGAAGACGATCCTGTAGGTGCCGGGCGCGCCCTCATAGAGCTCCGCGATGCGGCCGTCCGAGTTCGTGACGCCGGTGCCGGCGAGGCCGTCCTCGTCGAAGAGCTCGACGTGCACGCCCGCCGCCGGCCGGCCGCGCTCGGTGTCGAGGACGTGGGTGGAGAC
>DASXTR010000018.1:0-2279 GCA_036505325.1 Gaiellaceae bacterium | reverse complement strand
TGCACAAACGACGGCTCACCGCGCGGCGCGCAGCTCGGCGACGATCGCGGCCACGACCTCGTGCAGGTCGCCGATCACCGCGTAGTCGGCCTTCGCGACGAGCGGGGCGTCCTTGTCGGTGTTGATCGCGAGGATGCGCTTTGCGCCCTTGCAGCCGACCCAGTGCTGGATCGCGCCGCTCACGCCGCACGCGATGTAGATGTCGGGGGCGATGCGCGCGCCCGTCTGCCCGACCTGGTCCGAGTGCGGGCGCCAGCCGAGGTTCGTGACGACCCGCGAGCCGCCGACGGCGCCGCCGAGGAGCGACGCGAGCTCCTCGAGGATCGCGAAGCCCTCGGCGCTGCCGACGCCGCGGCCGCCGCCGACGACGACGCGCGCCTTGTCGAGCTGGACCGTGCCCGCCGGCGGTTCCTCGCGGCGCGCGACTCGCACGGCGAGGTGCTCGTCCGATAGAGAGGGCGCGAATTCCTCGACAGCGGCCGGAGTGTCGATGGCCGGCTCGGCGGCGACGGCGTGCGGCGCGACCGTCAGTAGCTTCGGGCTTCCGGAGAGGCGAGCCTCCTCGAGGAGGCTGCCGCCCCAGCGCTGGCGCGTGAGGTGGAAGACGTCGCCGTCGACCCGCACGTCGACGACGTTCGCGGCCAGCGGCGCGTCGAGCCGCGCCGCGGCGTGCGCGAGCACCTCGTGGCCGCGGTCGGTCCCGCCCGCGACGACGACCTCGGGGGCGAGCTCGACGATCGCCTGCGCCCACGCGACCGGCGCGTAGCCGTCCACGCGCACGCGGTGGACGCGCGTCGCGTAGCCGTCGAGGTCGACGTCGTCGAACGCGATCGCCTCGACCTCGCCCAGCCGGCGCGCGAACGTCAGCGCCTCGAGCGCGACCGGATCGTCTTCGGCGAGGACGAGGATCACGACGCGACCACGCCGATCTCGCGGAGCACCTCGACGACGCGCGGCGCGGCGCCGGCACCGTCGCCGAGGATCTCCACCGAGCTCGGAGCCTCCTGCGGCACGACGAGCCGCACCTTCTCGAGCCGCGACGGGCGCGGCGACACCGCCACGGTCTCGATCGGCGCCTTCTTCGCCTTCAGCCGCCCCGGCAGCGACGGGTAGCGCGGGAGGTTGATGCCCTCCTTGACGCTGACGACCGCCGGCAGCGGAAGCTCGAAGACCTCCCAGCCGCCGCCGGCTTCGCGCCGCGCGACGACACCGCCGTCGCCCACCTCGAGACCCTTCACGCCGGTCACGCACGGCAGGCCGAGCGCGTGCGCGACGCGCACCCCGACCTGGTAGCCGCCGGTGTCCGCGGCCTCGTTGCCGAACAGGAGCAGGTCGAAGCCGCGCTCGCGGACCGACTCTGCGATCGAGGCAGCCGTCGCCTCGGGCCCCCAGTCGCCGCCGTCGGTCTCGAGCAGGATCGCGGACTCGATCCCCATCGCGAGCGCGTTCCGCAGCTGCTCCTCGGCCGCGCGCGGGCCGAGCGTCAGCACCGTCGCCCGGCCGCCGATGCGCACGGCCTCCTCGACCGCGCACTCCTCGTGCGGGCTGATCGTGAAGCCGAGGAACGTCGTGTCGATCTCCTGCGCGTCCGCGGTGAGCGAGATCCGTGCGCCCGTCTCCGGGACGCGCTTGATGCAGACGAGCGTGTTCAAGAACGGATGCGCGCGTTCTCCGGATCGAACAGCGGCCGCGACCCGGCGCGCTCGACGGTGACCGGGTAACGCTCGCCCATGTACTGCACGAGCAGCTTGTTGCCCTCGACGGCGTGCTCGGGCGGCAGGTACGCCATCAGCACGTGCTTGCCGACCGACGGCCCCGACCCCGCCGAGGTCACGTACGAGCTGCGGCCCTTGGCATCGACGATGCGCTCGCCCTCGGGAGTGAGAATCGGCTCACGCCCGAGCATGTAGCGCTTGACGCCGGACGACGACGTCGGATCGTCAACCGTGAGCGTGCAGAGCGTCGCCGCCGGCTCCTCCTCGCGGTGGCGCAGGTACGCCTCCTTGCCGACGAAGTCGGCGTCCTTCACGGTCGGCCGCGCCATCCCCGCCTCGACCACGTTGTACTCCGACTCGAGCTCCGCCCCGAAGAGGCGGTAGCCCTTCTCGATGCGCCCGGTCGTCCCGTAGACGCCGATCCCGGCCGGCACGATCCCGTGCGGCTGCCCGGCCTCCCAGATGATGTCCCAGAGCGCGGCGCCCTGCTCCATCGGCGCGTAGATCTCCCAGCCCAGCTCGCCGACGTACGAGATGCGCGACGCGATCGCGTCGACCGGCCCG
>DASXTR010000017.1:0-1623 GCA_036505325.1 Gaiellaceae bacterium | reverse complement strand
CGTTGTCGCGGCACGGCCGTACGTCAAGATCCGGCGGTGGAGCGCGAGCAGTTGCGGGCGACGTTCGACGATGCCGCCGAACTCTACGACCGCGCCCGGCCGGGCTACCCGGAGCCGCTCTACGACGAGCTTTCCGCCCTCGCGGGCCTGAGCGCCGGCGACCGCGTGCTCGAGATCGGGCCCGGGACGGGGAAGGCGACCGTCCCGCTCGCCGAGCGGGGCCTCGATGTGACGGCCGTCGAGCTCGGCGAGGCGCTCGCGGCCGTCGCACAGCGCAATCTCGCGCCGTATCCGAACGCGCGCGTCGTGCACGCCGACTTCGAATCGTGGCGACCCGAACGGGGCGGCTTCGAAGCCGTCGTCGCCTTCACGGCCTTCCACTGGCTCGACCCGGACACGAAGTACGAGCGCTGCGCGCGGCTCCTCCGCGCGGGCGGCGCGCTCGCCGTCGTCGTGACGCATCACGTGCACCCGGAGGGAGGCGACCCGTTCTTCGCCGACGTGCAGGACGCGTACGAGCGCGCGGGGGAGGGGCGCGCACCGCCGTTGCGACCCGACGACGCCGGCGATCTGCGCGACGAGTTCGTCGCCTCCGGCCGCTTCGAGGCGCCCGCGGTGCGCCGCTATCTCTACGAGGTCGAGTACACCGCCGACGCGTACATCGACGTGCTGAACACCTACAGCGGCCACATCGCGATGCCGCCGTCGACGCGCGAGCAGCTCTACGAGGACATCCGTCGCCTGATCGGAGAGCGTACGATCCGCAAGTCGTACCTGGCTGTGCTGCACGTCGCGCGGCGGCTGCCATGAATCGCGATGCCCGCACTCCGGAGTGGGGACACGTCCCGAAGCGCCATGTCAGGACTCCGGAGTGGGGACACGTCCGAGACGGCCACGTCGGCACTCCGGAGTGGGTCAGCCGGCGGCGGCGAGGTACGCGCGGATGACGGCGTCGCGCGCGTCGCGCGCGAGGGCCGTCTTCTCGAGCACGCCGTCGGCGCCTGCGTCCTGGGCGCGCTGCGCGAACTCGGAGGCGTCGAGGCCGCTCATCATCAGCGCGACCAGCGACGGGTGCTCGCTGCGCAGCGCCTCGACGACGCCGAACCCGTCGATGCGGCCGAGCCGCACATCGACGAGCGCGACGTCGACATCGTTCCTGTTCGCCTCGGCCAGTGCGGTCGCGAGATCGCTGGCCACGCCGAGGACGCTGATGCGGTCGTCGCGGTCGAGGAAGGTCGCGAGCGCCGTCGAGAACACCTCGTCGTCCTCGACAATCAGCACTTCGAGCGGCTGCGTGCGAAGGTCGCGCGCGGACACCCCGGGAGTCTGACGGCTCCCGGCCGGGTCTGTCGCGGCAGAACCGTCAGCGAGGCCGTGTCGCGGCCGTGGTCGAAGCAGGCTGCTTCGCCTCGGCCGGCGGCGTCGCGGGGTGCTGATGCTCCGCGATGAACTTGTCGAGCGCACGAAGCGCCTGGTCGAACCGTTTCCCGTCACTCATCCTGGACTGACCGTAGTCGGGGCCGCGGGTCCGCGCGATCACCCTTTCTGGTGGCGAAGCCGGGCGCGGGTCGCCCCCCGCCCGGCTCCGCGTCAGACGTTGATCATGTAGAAGCCGGACGGCGG
>DASXTR010000016.1:0-8277 GCA_036505325.1 Gaiellaceae bacterium | reverse complement strand
CACCGGTGTCGCGCCTATGTGGAGGATCGCGTTCGCCGCGGCGACGAAGTTCAGCGACGGAAGGAGCACGTCGTCGCCGGGGCCGCAGCCGGCGGCGAGGAGGGCGAGGTGGAGCGCGGCGGTTCCGTTGGCAACCGCGATGGCGTGCTCGACGGAGCAAAAGGCGGCGAAGCGGCGTTCGAATTCCGCGACACGCGGACCCGTACTCCACCAGCCGGAACGAACGGTGCGCTCGACCGCGGCGACGATCGCGTCGTCGACCGCGACATCCGTCAGCGGCACTCGCCAGGGCGCGGATCCGGACGCTCCGGCCGGCGCGGCGGCGGTCGCAGTCACGACAACCTCACCGCGGTCTCGATGTCGTCGACCTCGGCAGCTGGAGCCTCGAGCCACGCGTCGACCGCCTGCTCGTAGTCCTGCGGCCGCCCGATATCGAACCAGAGCCCGTCGTAGTGATAGGCGCCGACCGGCTCACGAGCCGCCAGCAGTGCCTGGACCAGATCGGGTACGTCGAAGTAGCCCGTCGGCGGGATGTACGCGAGCGCGTCGGGCTCGAGGGCGTAGATGCCCATGCTGACAGTCCACGTCAGCTCCGGCTTCTCCTCGTATCCGTCGACGCGGGCGCCGTTCCCGTTGGAGCCGAGCCGCAGGACGCCGTAGTCGATCTTGATCGATCGCACGCGCGTCGCGATCGTGAGGAGGTTTCCTGCGGAGCGGTGGTGCCGGATCAGGTCGTTGTAGTCGAGCGTCGTCAGGACGTCGCCGTTCATCGCGATGAAGGTGTCGTCGAGGTCGGGGACGTGGCGCAGGGGCGCCGCGGTCCCGAGCGCCGCCTCCTCGCGCACATAGGTGATCTCGGTGTCGTGTGCCGCGCCGTGCTCGAGCACCGCTTCGATCAGGTGCGACAGGTAACCGACGCAGAGGGTGATGTCGACGATCCCACAGCTCGCGAGCTGCTCCATCACGACCTCGAGGATCGAGCGTTCGCCGATCGGCATCAGCGGCTTCGGCAGGATCGACGTGTACGGAGCGAGCCGCGTCCCCCTGCCGCCCGCGAGGACGACGGCCTTCGTCGCCTGACGGCCGGCCCGCGCGCCGTTCCTCGCGGCGATGGGAAGGACGCCGGTCAACGGATCGGAGCCGACGTGAGCACGCTCGGGCGCCGGCGCAGGTTGAGCTTCGCGGTCACGCGGTGCACGGCCACGCGTCTGCGGAGGACGACGACGACGATCGTCCAGAAGACGATGCGCAGATCCATCGCCATCGAGCGCCGCGACACGTAGAGCCGGTCGAGCGAGAGCTTCTGCGGGAGGAGCCGCGTCACGTAATCGTCGATGCGCCGGTCAGGGTCGAGGATCTCGCTCTCCCTCGCGAAGGCGAGCTGCGACAGGCCCGTGATCCCCGGCTTCACGCGCAGGATCTCGGCGTACTCCACCTCGTGCAGGAGCACGAAGACGAGATCCTCCGGACGCGGCCCGACGAGGCTCATCTCACCCTTGAGGACGTTCCAGAGCTGCGGGATCTCGTCGATCTTCGACGCCGCGAGCAGCCTGCCGATCCGGGTGAAGCGTTCGTCGCCGGCGGTGGTGAGCGCGGGCCCCGCGGCGTCTGTGCGCATCTTTCTGAACTTCAGCATCGGCAACTCGCGCCGGCCGTAGCCGACACGGCGGCAGCGATAGAAGACGGACCCGCGACTCTCGACCTTGATCGCGACCGCCACGACGAGGACCACGGGGATCAGCAGCACCAGGCCGAGCGACGCGATGACGATGTCGAACGCCCGTTTCGCACGCGAATCGAGTGCCGCCATCATCGCCTCGCCCGCGCACCCGCCGCCACAGCGTTCCTCTCAGCCGATTGCCACAGGGCCGTTCCCCGTCGGCTTCGAACTTGCCCTGGGACCTTCCGTGCGGGGCTGCCTGACGTCAATAGGACCTCCGGCCCCTTTGGGGAGGGAGTTCCTAGACGAACGATGGGCGATTACGCCCGAAAACCTAGACGTTGGTCCTGGAAACCGGGACAAACTAGAGGCAAGCCGTGCGTTTCGGACTATCCTCGAGTCGATCGCAACTTCGGCGCGTACCACGTGAGGGTGCGGTCCAGGCCGTCGTCGAGCGTCACTTTCGGCTCGTACGCGAGAAGTGACCGGGCGCGCGAGAGGTCCGGGCAGCGGCGCGGCACCGGGTCGTTCACGGCGGAGCGCGGCTCGATCGCGACGGTGAGCTTCGCGCGCTCGACGAGACGTGACGCGAGGTCGGAGATGGTTACCTCTTCTGCGTCATTCCCGATGTTGATCGTCTGGCCGTCAGCGGCAGGAGTGCGCATCGCCGCAACCGTCGCCTCGACGGCGTCGGTGACGAAGCAGAAGGCGCGCGTGTGGTCGGCGGAGTAGACGACGAGCGGGTTCTCGCCGCCGAGCGCGCGCTCGAGGAGCTCGGGGATCACGTGCTCGCGCCCCATGCGCGGCCCGTACACGTTGTGGTACCTGACCACGACGAAGCTCTTGCCATGGACGCCGCAGTACTGGGCGACCGCGAGCTCGCCGAAGATCTTGCTCCCGGCGTACGAGCTGCGCGGGTCGCCGAGCTTCGTCAGCGACAGGGGCACCTCCTCCGGCGTCGGCACGGGCAGCTCGTGAAACTGCTGCGTCCACGCGTACGCCTCGCTCGTCGACGAGAACAGGACCTTGCTTCCGCCGCCGCCGACGAACCAGTCGAGAAGGTGGATCGTCGAGAGCGCGTTGATCCGGACGACATCATGCGGTCGCGCGAGCACGTGCTTCACGCCGATGACGGCGACGAGATGGTAGACCTCGTCGTAGCCGCCGCCGAGCCTCCGCCAGCTGTCAGCCGCGGTGAGGTCGGCGGTCGACAGCCGAACATTCGGCCTTGCGGTGAGGGTGGCGAGCTCGGCGTCGTGCCGTCCGCGCGAGAAGTCGTCGACGATCGTCAGCTCCGTTCCTTCCTCGTCGGCGAGCCGTCGCGCAAGGTGGAACCCGATGAACCCGGCGCCGCCCGTGAGCAGGATCCGGCGCGCCGTCACGGGCTCGCGTGGTGCAGGCCGCGCTTGCGCCAGTGCCCTTTGCCGACGCCGAGCACGCGCCATCCTGCTGCGTGGAGCTCGCCGGCAGCCGTTTCCGACAGGACGTTCTGAGCGTCGATCACGAATCCCGGCCGTCTCGCGCGGCGCACGAGCGTCGCGGCGGCAAGCTTGCGGTACGGGAGGTGAGGCACCGCGAGCACGACACCGTCGACGTCACGAACGACTTCCTCGAGCTCTTCGACGATCGGGATCCCGGGCTTCTCGATCCATGCTCGCACGATCGGGTCGTGGACGCGCACCGTCGCTCCCGCGGCGAGCAGGTCGTCGACCAGGATCGCGGTCGGCGAGTTGCGTGTGTCGGCGACGTCGGGGATGTACGAAACGCCGCAAACGGCGACCACGGCGTGCGCGACGTCTCCTCCTGCCGCCTCCTTGACGAGTCGCGCGGTGTGGAGCGGCATCAACGAATTCGTCCGAAGCGCATCGAGGCTCATGTCGAGGACGGCATCGCTTGCGAGCAGCTCCCTCGACCCCCACTGCGCGAGGAGCGGATCCTTCGTGAGGCAATAGCCGCCGACGCCGAAGCCGGGATAGCGCATGTTGTCGTGCGTGCCCTTCCGCGCACGGATCGCGTCGACGATCGCGAAGAGGTTCACGCCGATCTGCTCGGCGAGCAGCGTCCACTCGTGGATGAACGCGATGTTCGTGGCACGGTACGAGTTCTCGAGCAGCTTCGCCAGCTCGCTGGTGACCGGGTCGTCGAGCTGCCACAGCCCGTTGCCGTCCGGCGTCCGGACGAACGTGGACAGAAACTCGCGCGCTGCAACCGTCGAACGGTCGTCCACGCCTGCGAACACGCGAGGGTACGCGCGGATCGAGCTCATGTAGTGCGGCCCCGGCATCACGCGCTCGTAGGCGTGCGCAAGCAGCGGAGGACTGTCGATCCCGCGGGCAAGTCGCTCCGCGCAAAGGATCGGCAGCACGATCCGCTCGCAGGTTCCGACCGGAACCGTCGTCTCGATCAGGACGAGCGCATCCGCGCGCATCCGGCGGCCGATCGTGCGGATCGCGGCCGTGAACGGCTCGAGGTCGACGCGGATGTCCGTCGGCGCGTGGCTGCCGGCGGCATCCAGATGGACGTCGACGACGATGACGTCGGCCAGTGAGTACGCCTCGTCGCAGGTGGTCGCGCGGAGGTTGCGGGCGCCGTGGACGGCCGCTTGCGTGAGTCGCGCGAGCTCGGGGTCGGTCGAGACGATCGGCGATGCGCCCGCATTCACCTTCTCTACCTTCCAGTAGCTCTCGGGCGTGGCACGGTCGACGCCGATCACGAAATAGAGCGGGTTACCCGAAGCATCGGTCGCGCTCGCCACGGCCGTGGCGACGGCGGCGCCGACGAATCCCAGTCCCTGAACCGCGACGACGCGTCCGCCCCGCGAGCGGTGCTCGTGGGCCGCGCGGGCGATCTCGCGGAGCGCGGAAAAGGCCTCGGCGTCAGACCCGATCGGATAGACGCTTCCGTCGGGCGCGATCGAGAGCGCCGCGCCGCCGTCGCCCTCCCCCACGGATGCGGCCGTCGAGACAGCCCGTGCGCTCCGCGCCGAATCGGGACGCACACTCATCCTACGAGGGCGCGGGCGCTCGCGTGCAGGCCGCAAGAGTGTTCCGCAGGCTGATAGTGGCTTCCTTATAGAGCGCGAAGCGCAGACGGTCAAGCAGGGCGGTCGGCGCCCAGCGCCGATCAACCGGCGCCGGCGTCGTCGGTCTCCGCCTCGTTCACCGCGCTCGCGCCCGCGCCGCGCAGACCCCGCCTCCGCAGCCACGGGTATGTGAGGACTTGCGCCGCGGTGTTGCGGAGGATCATCAGGCCGGGTACGCGCGACACGGCGAGCGCCGGAACATGGATCTCGCGCACGCCGTACTTGCGCTTGTAGTCGCCGCCCCCGCCGAGGTCGAGCGTCGTCAGGCCGCGGTCGCGCCAGTACCGCATCGCGTACCAGAAGAGCGCCTCGTTCGGCCGCAGGATCTGGTCGCTGCGGCGACTGGCGCCGCCCCAGAAGTACGCCGTCCCGTTCATCGCCGGGAAGATCGCCGTCGCGATGCACGCGCCGTCCGGGCGCCGGGCACGGAGCAGGAGGAGGCGGCCCGTCGGGTGGAGGCAGCGAATGAGCTCGCGCACCCGGTCGACGCCGTACGTCGGCGCGAGAGACTGCCGCGCGAACACCTCTACGAGCTGCGAGTAGTACGCATCAGCGAATCCCTCGTCGCGAGCCTCTTCGACGACGACGCCGACACGCTCCGCCTTCTTGATCGCCCGCCTGCAGGCGCTCGTCATACCGCGGAGGAGCTCGTCGTCCGAGCGCGCGAGGTCGAGCTCGAACGTCCGGACCTCCCTCCGGCTGAAACCGAGGCCGCGGACATCCTCGTCGCGCAGACGGCGGTCGCGGAACTCGACGTGGAGGCAGCGGGCGACCCCGAACGCGAAGTGTGGCAGCGCGCTCGCGACCACGGCGCGACTTACACCGTCGACGAGATTGAACCCCATCCAGTCCGTCGTCCAGCCGGGGAACGGGCTGCCGAGGATCGGCAGCCCGCCGCGGCGGACGACGACCCCCGTGAAGTAGCCGGCGGCCTCTCCGTCCACCTCGACGGCCGCAACGATCGCCTGTCCGCGCTGCGTGCGCTCGAGGAACGTGAGCCACTCCCGCGTCTGGAAGACGACGCGGTCGGCGAAGGCGTCCATCGCCGCCCAGTCGCAGCGATCGGGGTCGAGTCGGCTGAAGAAGACTCGCGATTCGGACGTCTCACGCCGCCCGAGTCGCGACCGTCCGGCGCGGGAAGCGTCCCGTTGCAATGCATGCCTTTTCATCGTGCGGCGAGACAGTCCATCATAGGAAGATGGGGATGGGAAGTCGGCAGCCGAGCCCGGCTGACCATGCGCGTCCGTCTGCATGCGTCCTGGGCGGGATCGACCTCGTGCGTGCTCTTCACCTCGGCGGCGTCGCCTGCGCCGTCGCCGCGCGGCGGGGCGACCCCGCGCGTTACTCGCGCGCCGCGGTAAGGGTGATCGAACCGGTCGACGCGGCGAGCGATCCCGGCACGATGATGGACCGGCTGCTCACGTTCGCAGCGACCGAGCCGGAACCGCCGGTCCTCTTCTACGACGGTGACTGGGACCTCCTGCTCGTGTCCCGGGAGCGCGACCGGCTCTCGGAATCGTTCCGGTTCGTGGTCGCCGACGCGGAGGTCGTGGAGTCGGTTCTCGACAAGGGGATGCTGCAGGAGCTCGCCGAGCGGCTCGAGCTGCCCATGCCTCCGGCGCGTGTGATCCGTGCGGGCGACGTGCGCGTACGCGATCTCGGGCTTCGCTTCCCGTTGATCGTCAAGCCGCTGATCAGGGACCACCGCACCTGGCGGCCGGTCGCGCGGACGAAGGCCGTGCGAGTGGAATCCGCCGCCGAGCTCGAGCGGACCGCGTCCGACCTCGCCGCGCGCGGTGTGGATGCGGTCGCGCAGGAGGCGATCCCCGGCGGCGAGGACCGGATCGAGAGCTACCACGTGTACGTCGACGCGGCCGGCGAGGTCGTCGCCGAGTTCACCGGCCGCAAGCTCAGGACGTTCCCCGCCGAGTACGGATACACGTCCGCGCTCGTGATCACCGACCAGCGGGACGTCCGCGAGCTCGGCCGTGAGCTCGTCCGCCGGCTCGGCCTCGTCGGCGTCGCAAAGCTCGACTTCAAGCGCGGCTCGGGCGGGCAGCTGTGGCTGATCGACGTCAACCCGCGGTTCAACCTCTGGCACCATCCCGCAGCGGTGGCGGGCGTGAACCTGCCGCTGTTCGTGTACTGCGACCTCGCCGGTCTTCCGCGACCTGCGCCCACCCCCGTCGTTCCCGGCGTGTGCTGGTGCAGCCCGCGGCACGACCTGCAGGCGGCACGCCGCTCCGGCCTCGGCGTCCGGCGATGGCTCCGCTTCGTCGCAACGTGCGACACGATCTCCGGCTTCGCCGTCGACGATCCGTTCCCGCTCCTGCGTGCGATCGTCCACCGCGTCGTCCGCAGGCTGACGGTTGCGGCGTCGAGATCCTGACGTTGCGCTACGCCATCCTGTCGGACGTGCACTCGAACCTCGCGGCGCTGCGGACCGTGATCGCGACGCTCACGGAGCTCCGTCCGCAGCGGTGGATCGTCGCGGGCGATCTCGTCGGCTACGGCGCGTATCCGAACGAATGCGTCGAGGTCGTCGAGGAGCTCGGAGCGATCTGCGTCGCCGGGAACCACGACCTGATCGCGCTCGGGCGGCTCTCCGACGAGCGCATCAGCGCGCCGGCCCGGGCGAGCCTCGAGTGGACGGCGGCACGGCTGTCGAGCTCGTCGCGCCGGTTTCTCGCGGCACTTCCGACGATCGCTGTCGTCGACGACGTCGTCGTCGTCACGCACGGCTCGCTCGACGACGTGAGCGAGTATGTGACGAGGCCGTGGCAGGCACGCGTCCAGCTGGAGCGCCTTCGACGCAGCCACCCGGCGGCGCGCGTGCTCGTGGTCGGCCACACGCATCGGCCGTGGGCATGGAGCGCCTCGCGCGGAGGCGCCCGCTCGACGCGCCGCCCGCGCGACCTGCCCGAGCGGGAGCCCCTGCTGCTCAACCCGGGCGCCGTCGGTCAGTCGCGGGAGCTCATCGCTCGCGCGCGCGGCGCCGTGCTCGATCTCGACGCCGGTCGCGCGACGTTCGTCGCGGCGCGCTACGACCTCGGTGCGTATCGCCGCGTCCTGCGCTCCGTGGGCCTCCCGCCCGAAGGCTGCCACTACGTCCCGTCGGCGCCGCGTGTCGCCGCGCGGGGTATCCGAAGAGCCGTCGCGGGCTACTGAACCCGCGACCGCCGGGCGCGAGCCGCGAACACCATCCGGCGGGCGCGGTCGTAGCGCTCGCCGCCGATCGCCTTGACCGGCTTCCGGAGATTCCATGCGACGTACTGACGGAGCCACGGTCGAGAATCGCCGGCGGCCGCGCGCGCAGCCATCGACGCGAGCGTGTCGCGTCGGATCGAGTACCGTCCGACGACGAGACAACCGCCGACGCGGCGGGGCGTCCGGATCGGCTCCGAGGTGAACAACGCGGCGACGCCCGCGCGGTCGGCGGCGATCGCGACGTCGGCGGAGTAGTAGCCTGAGGGAACCGACGCTCCGTTCAGCTGCTCGCCGACGAGATCCGACAGCGCCGCGAGGCTCGCGCGCC
>DASXTR010000015.1:0-18189 GCA_036505325.1 Gaiellaceae bacterium | reverse complement strand
GCGCTACGACTCGTCGCCGGGGCGCAGTCGGTAGACGATCCGGCCGCGGCCGAGGTCGTAGGCGGATAGCTCGATCCGGACGCGGTCGCCCGGGTTCATGCGGATGCGAAAGCGTCGCATCTTGCCCGCGGTATACCCGAGCGTCTCGTGGCCGTTGTCGAGGTTGATCCGGAACATGCCGTTCCGGAGCGCCTCGACGATCTCGCCGGTCATCTCGACCTTTTCTTCCTTGTCTGCGATCGGACCTTCTCCGTTCGTTTCTCGTTGTTGCCGAACTTGCTACGCGCCGACGATGCGCACGTTGGCGGCCTGGGGGCCCTTCTCGCCCTGCTGCGCCTCGAACTCGACCTTCGCGCCCTCGTCGAGGGACTTGAAGCCCGCGCCCTCGATCGCGCTGAAGTGGACGAAGAGGTCCTTGCCTCCCTCGTCCGGCGTGATGAAGCCGAAGCCCTTATCCGCGTTGAACCACTTGACGGTTCCGGTTGCCATGCTCACACCTCCTCCACTGCGTATTCACGAACGTGCAGCGGTAAGGCGCGAACGCCAAACCCGGTACTCGTCCTGATGGATTGCTGGGGGAACCGTAGCACTGATCAGCCCAGATGGGCGAGCGTGGCGCCGTCGCGGGAATCCGGCTCGTGGCGCTCCACCAGCCTGTGGCCGCCGAGCTCGTCGCGCACCGCCGCTCGGACGGCGCCGGTGCCGCGGCCGTGGACGACCCGCACGGTGTCGAGGCCGGCCAGGGCGGCCTCGTCGACGAACGCGCGCACCGCCTCGCGCGCCTCCTGCGCGCGCAGGCCGCGGACGTCGAGCTCGTCGGAGACGTCGCCGCGCGCCGTCACCGTCACACGCACCTCGGGCTCCTGCGGCGCCGGCCGCTGGGCCGACGGCCGCAGGCGCGCGAGCGGGATCCGCACGCGCAGCCCGCCGGCGCCGATCACCTCCGCCTCGTCGCCCTCGATCGCCGCGATCGTCCCGCGCACGCCCACGTCCGGCGCTTCGACGGGATCGCCCTCGGCGAGCGGCCCCGCCGGCGGAATCGGCTCGAGCGTCCGCAGCGAGCGCTCCGCTCGCGTCGCCCGGTCCGCCGCCGCGCCGAGCCGGCGGTCGCGCTCCGCCTCCGCACCCGGCGCAGACCGGCGGCGCTCGCGCTCGCGACGCCCGGCGGCGCGGATCTCCTCGCGCATCGCCTTCAGCTCCGCGCGCGCCTCGGCGAGGTCGCGCTCCGCCTGCGCGCGCGCCTCCTCGCGTTCGTGCGCGGCCGAAGCCTTCACACGCTCGATCTCCGCCTCGAGCGTGCGCTCGCGGTCGCGCGCGCGCTCCGCCGTGCGCGACGCCTCGACGCGCTCCCGCTCGGCGTCGGCTCGCGCCCCCGCGGCCGAGCGCTCGGCATTCTCCGCCTCGGCGAGCAGCTCTGCCGTGCGCAGCCGCTCGGGCGCAACGCGACCGCGCGCGTCCTCGACGACCGCCGCGTCGAGACCGAGCCGCTCGGCGATCTGCAGCGCGTGCGAGGTTCCCGGCCGGCCGAGCGCGACCGTGTACAGCGGTGCGTGCGTGTCCGGATCGAAGCCGGTCGCAGCGTTCGCGACGCCGTCCTCGGCGCTCGCCCACTCCTTCAGCTCCGCGTAGTGCGTCGTGACCGCCGTCAGCCGCGCCTGCCGCGCGAGCCGCGCGAGCAGCGACTGCGCGAGGGCCGATCCTTCGACGGGATCGGTGCCGGCGGCGAGCTCGTCTAGCAGCACGAGCGAACGCTCCGTCGCCGCGTCGAGGATGGCGACGATGTTGCGCAGATGGCCGGAGAACGTCGAGAGGCTCATCTCGATGGACTGCTGGTCGCCGATGTCCGCTAGCACCTGGTCGAAGACGGGCAGCGCCGCCGTTGCGGCCGGCGGTCGCAGCCCGGCCTGGTGCAGCAGCGCGGCGAGGCCGAGCGTCTTCAGCGCGACCGTCTTGCCGCCCGTGTTCGGACCGCTCACGACGAGCACGCGGAGACGGTCGAGGTCGAGGTCGATCGGAACCGCGGCAGCCTCGTCGAGCAGAGGATGACGCGCCGCGAGCAGGCGCACCTCGCCGGCGACCTCGACCGGCGCACCGCGCCAGCGGCGCGACAGGCCGCCGCGGGCGAGCGCGAGGTCGGTCGCGGCGACCGCATCGACGAGCGCGACGAGCGCGGGCGCACGCCCGCCGACGCGCGCGGACAGCTCGCGCAGGATGCGCTCGACTTCCTCGCGCTCCGCGCCGGCCGCCTCCGCGAGGCGGTTGTTCAGCTCGACGATCGCGAACGGCTCGACGAAGAGCGTCTGCCCCGAGCTCGACGCGTCGTGGACGATCCCCGGCACCTTGCTTCGCGCACCCGCCTTCACCGCGAGGACGGGACGGCCGCCGCGCTCGGTGACGAACGTCTCCTGCAGCGACTCGCGTATGTCGCCCGAACGGGCAACGCGCGCGAGCTCGTCGGTCACGCGCTGCCGGCCGTTGCGCAGCTCCGCGCGCAGCCGCCGCAGCTGCGGCGACGCCGTGTCGCGCAGATCGGACCCGTCGTCCTCGACGCAGCGCTCGAGCTCGTCGCGCACCGTCGTGAGCTCCGGCTCGACCGTGTCCACGAGCGCGTGCAGCAACGGGATCCCGTCCGCCTCCAGCAGCACGCGCCGCGCTTCGACCGCAACGCCGATCGCGACGGCGATGCGACGCAGGTCCGACGGCGCGAGCACGCCGTCGTGCTCCGCGCGTGCGACGGCCGCCCGCACGTCCGCGACTCCTGCGAGCGACGGCTCGGCAGCGGCGTCGAGCAGCGCGACCGCCTCGGCCGTCAACTCCTGCCGGCGCGCCACCTCGCCGGTGTCCCCCGACGGAACGAGCTCGCCCGCGAGCGTCGCCCCCGGCTCCGTCTCGGTCGCGGCGACGAGCCGCTCGACGATCGCCGGATACTCGAGGACCGTGAGCGCGTGCGGATCCACGCGGCCAGTGTAGGCCGCGGGGAGCTAGCCGCTGAAGCCGCTGACCGGACCGAGCCGCGGCAGCACGGGCGTGATCCCGGGCGTGCCGACGGGGACGAACGAGATCGACGGGAACGACGAGCTCGAGCTGTTGCCGAGCTTGAGCGTGCTCCCGTCGAGCGGCCCGTCGATCTTCGACGTCGTGTCGAGGTCGATCGCCCATGTCCCGTAGACGGCGCCCTGGAAGTGCGAGCTCACCAGCTGCACGCTGTCGCCGGCAAGGACCTGGGCGGCCGCGCCTCCGGCAGAGCCGTTGCCGTTCGCGACGACGACGAGCATCTTCTGATTCGGATCCCACCCGTCCGTCGTGCATCCGGAGCCGTCGCCCGTCACGACCGCGCAGAGCTTCGCGCTCTTGATCGACAACGTTCCCGACAGGTACAGCGTCCCCATGCCCGTGTACGAGTTGACCGAGCCGTTGCCGACCTTCGCGCTGCCGTCGATGAAGACGGTGCCGGCGATCGTGAGGACGCGCGTGGACGCGTTCCACGAGAGCTCGCCGATCGCGGTCTTGCAGGTGTACGACGTGGGCGGCGTCAGGTCGATCGCACCCGCCGTGTTGAGGCTGTTGTTGCGCTTCGTCCCGTCGGGTGCGATGCCGGCGGTGTCGTTGTCGAACACCGGCGGTGTACCGCCGGCGATCCGGCACGGATTGAACGGGCCGGGGTTCGCGTTCTGGTACCAGTAGTCGAACGCAGGAGTCGGCGGCGTGATCGTCTGCGCGACGCCGTCGATCCTCGTCGCCCACACGTTGTCGGCGCCGCTCGTACCCGCACCCGTCAAGCACGGCGTGTGCAGCAGGCCGGACGTCCACTTGCACCCGCCGGCGATGTGCGCCTCACTCAGCGGCGCAGCGGCCGAACCGGCCGCGTTCGCCGTCTGCGTCATGGTCAGCCGGCCGTTGACCACGAGCGGTCCCTTCGCGATCGACGCGGTGTTCTGCAGGCACAGGTTCCCGTTCACGTACAGAGGCGACGTGACCTGCACCGAGTTCGAGAGGGTCATGTCGCACGTCAGCCCCTTCTGCCGTGCGTAGATGTAGTTCCACGCCGGATTCGACAGAGGCTGCGCGGGGGCGGGAAGCACCTGCGCCTGCGCGGTGACCGTGCGCGTGACGTCGGCGGCGCCCCGACCCGTGGGGTTCCTCGTCCGGCCGACCGAGGTGAACGTCCAGACCCCCGTCCCCTCGTTCAGCGTCCCCCACCACGTCACCGAGCCGCCGTCGTACTCCGTCGTCCGCTGGGGGAGCGCACCGGCGTTGAGCGGGTTGACGCCCGTCGCGCCAAGGGCTGCGGCGGCATTGTTGACGCCCGCCTCCGCGAGCGCGTACGAGACGCCGTCCTGCCTGGAGCGCGAGGCAGCGCCTGCGTTCTGGGTCGAGTAGAGGACCGTGGTCGCGCCGACGATTCCGAGCACGGTCATCATCGACAGCGACATCACGAGCGCGATCCCGTCCTCACGCGCGATGCGGTAGGCGAGCTTCGTGACGAAACGCGGCGTGCGACCCATCGGTGGACCCCTGTCCTTGGTTGACAACTCCCGTGCCGCAGGAGCCGCAGAGCCGCTAGGTCGTTCGTCGCAGGCACTTGGTGTAGGGCATCGCCCCGGCCGGGTCATGCCCACGAAGGGTGAGGAGCCGTTTCCCGAACGAGGGATCGATCTATGTTGAAACTCGTGCGTATCTACCGGAACCGGTCGAACGTTGTAGCGCCGAGGCGGAAGCGGCCACCGCCCGTTTTGGTGTCGGTTCGAAAAAAGGGAGACAGCAATGCGCGGTGGCCGGTTCGTCATCGTGCTCGCATGCGCGAGCGCACTTCTGGGGGTGTGCAAGCCGATCGCGGACGCCGTGGATCCCGCCCCTCCGGCCCAGGCGGCGTCGGCGGCGACGCAGGGGCCGGGGACCCAACGGGGCGAGATCAAGACCGATTCGCCGTTCGGCGTCAGCGTCGCCTTCGCAGGCGATTTCCTCTACTACACGGATTTCGACGGCATGGTGTTGCACCAGGTCGACCCGGTGACCGAGGCGCGGAACGAGATCGCGATTCTCGGCTCCGACGGCATCAACGCCCTGAGCTACGACTCGCTTCACCAGGTCTTCTGGGGCATGGGGAGCGACGGGTCGACGGTCTACTCGATTCCCAAGCCGGCGCTCGGCGATGTGACGGTGGTGGCGACACCGGCCATGAACGTCGCCCCCATCCTCGTGACGCACGGCTTCTGCGACAGCGACTTCGGCTGCCAACCGCTCGTCGACGGGATCGGGTACGACGGGACGACGAACACGATCTGGTTCACCCCCGACGGGTCGGGGCGCATCTACAACTTCGACGTCAACCTCGACCCGTCGCAGATCGTCGACGTGACCGACGCGAACGGGTTCCTCAACGGCTGGTTCGACATCAACGACCCCGGCCCGGCTCCGGGCGGCAGCGGGAGCGATCCCGACGACATGGCGCCGCAGTGCACGGCCGACTTCTCGAGCGGCGTCGCCGCCGGCGCCGGGTCGCTCTACCTCACGAACGGTGACTGTGTTTCGCCGGACGCGACCGGGCACGCATCGTACTTCCGCTACGCAAAGACGCTCTACGACCCGCCCGACAAGCCGTGCCTCGATCCCGCCCTCGGCCCGGTGGAGCCGGGCAGGGATCCGTTCACGGCGCGCGTGTGCCCGGGCGACAAGCTCGACTTCTTCCCGTACAACGCACCGCGCGCCGAGGATCTCGAATGCGACGACCAAACGTTCAACGTCAACGTGATGTGGATCCGGGACGCGGTCGACGGCTTCCTCCGCGCATACGAGCTACCCGCCGGGACGTGCATCTTCGGCGGAGGCGTCGCGGTCTCTTCGATAGTCGGGAGATTCACGGGCGGCGGCTACCTCGCGTCGACGCAGTCCACGACGCTCAAGGTCCACACTGCCTTGGTGCTGCAGTGCAGCGAGACGGACAAGCCGAATCACCTGCAGGTGACCTGGAACAACGGCTACCACTTCCACCTGGAGCATGCGATGTCGATCGAGTGCGACACGACATCGAAGAAGAACACGGGTTTCGGGACCGGACGACTGAACGGCAATCCGAAGAGCTGCGCGAGGTGGAGCTTCACGGACAACGGCGAGCCCGGCAACCGCGACCTGGGGCACGTCGACGTGTACGCCAACGCGATGTGCACGGGAATTCCGATGATCACCGGTGACGGACCGCTCGTCGGCGGGAACTACCAGTCTCATCTCTAAAGCTGGTCAGGCAACCGGCGCGCGCCGGTCCCCCACGGCGGGCGCCGGGATGCCCAGCAGGCGCCGGACCCCGTCGGGCTCGCGCACGAGCGCGGCGAGCCGGTCGAGCGACTCGTCGACGGCTGCGGCGAAGCGCTCGGGGCCGCCGAACCGCTCGAGCGTCTCCGGCGGCACGAACTTGAGGAGCAGCGCGTCCGTGCCCGGCGGGAGCGCGGCGAAGTGGACGGTGTGGATGCCGTGGTCGCGCAGGAGGAGCATCGCGAGCGCGGCCGTGGCCTCGATCCGGACGAGCATCCCTTCGCCGCCTACGCGCGCGAGGATGGCGGAACCCTCGAGCTTCGCAGCAACAGGCGTTCGCGTCACCCGAACGCCGCGCGCCTCGAGTGCGTCGGCGACCGTCATCGTCGTCGCGACGAGCTCACGCACGCGCTCCGGACGGTATTGCTCGAGTGACCTGACCACCGCCGGGTAGAGCATCGGCCGGGCCTCCAGCCCGAGCTCGATCGCACGGGCGCGGATGCGCGAGACGAGGTCTCGCCGGCCCGCGAGGAGGCCGAGGCGCGGACCGATCGTTCCGTACTTGTCCAGGCCGGTGGCGCCGACGTCGGCGCCGAGCTCGAGCATCTTCGGCTGGCCGAGCACCGCGGGCCCGACACGTGCGCCGCCGGCGTCGTCGACGAACACGGGCCCGTCCGCCTCCGCGACGGCGCGCTCGATCGCGTCCAGCGGCAGCGCGTCGTACGTCACCGCGAGCCGCGTCAGGACGACGACGCCGGCGCCCGCGACGGGCCCGCCGTCGTCGAGCACGCCGCCGGCGAGCCGCACCGCGCGCACGACGGCCGGATGGCTGTAGCTCGCCGAGACGCCGACGACCCGCGCGCCGGGCCGCACGAGCACCTGCATCGAGGCGACGATCGCGGCCGTCATGCGGTTCGCGACGAAGACGTCGTCGCGCTCCGGGTCGCCGCCGAGGTGCTCCAGCGCGAGCTCGCGCAGCCGTTCGCCGTGGAGAGCCGGGGCGACGTCGTCGTCCGGTCCGTCGCCGAGCGACCGCTCGAGCCCGGTGAAGTTGAAGACGTCGCCGCCGCGCGCCTCGATGATCCGCCACGCAGCGCGCAGCTTCGCGAAGTCGTCCTCGGTCGAGCCGAGAATCTCGCCGCGCTCGTACGGGAGCTCAGACAAGGCGCTTCTCCAGGTACGCGGCCAGGCGCGTGAGCGGGAACGAGATCACGAAGAACATCACGAGCACCGCGCCGTAGATCTCGAACGCGTGCGAGTCTCCCGGCGGCACGAACTGGAGCCGCTCGACCGAGCGCTGGCCGGACTGCAGGACCTCCGAGACGCCGATCAGGGCCGCGATCGTCGTGTTCTGAATCACGTTCACGAGCAGCGAGACGAGCGGCGGCAGGAGGCGGCGGAAGGCCTGCGGGAAGATCACGTTCACCTGCGTACCGAGCCAGCCGAAGCCGAGGGCGGCCGCGGCCTCGTGCTGCTCGCGCGGCACCGATTGGATCGCACCGCGCGTCGCTTCCGCCACCTGTGCGGACCCCCAGAGGATGAGCCCGAGAGAGGCCGCGTTGAACGCGCTCAGCCTGACGTTCAGGTCAGGCAGCGCGAAGTAGAGGATGAAGATCGTGACGATGATCGGCAGCCCGCGCCAGACCTCGATGTACAGACGGATCAGCCAGCGCACGGGTTCGAAGCGCACGGTCATCAGCGTGCCGAGCACCATGCCGACGATCGCGGCGCCCAGGACCGCGAAGACGGCGATGCGCAGCGTGCCCGGGAGACCCGTGTGGAGCATGTAGCGCGCGACCGGGCCCGCCCAGTCCGGGAGGTGGAAGAAGTCCGCCACTACGCGCGCTCCGGAAGGGCGAGGTGTGTCTCGAGGAGGCGGACGAGGGCCGACAGCGTCCAGACGAGCGCGAGATAGGTGAGCGCGAGCACGAAGAACATCTCGACGTCCTTGAAGCTGAACGACGCGAGGGAGGACGCGGTGCTCGTCAGCTCCGTGTAGCCGATCGCCGTCAAGAGCGACGTGTTCTTCAGCACCGAGACGTAGGTGTTGATCGACGACGGCAGTGCGATGCGCCCTCCGATGGGCAGCGTCACGTTGAGGAACGTGGCGAGCGAGCCGAAGCCGAGCGCCTGAGCGGCTTCGCGGTAGCGGATCGGAACCGCCTCGAAACCGGCGCGGAAGTTCTCGGTGTTGAACGCCCCGCCCCAGACCATCACTGAGAGCCAGGCTGCCTCGAACGGCGTCAACAGGATCCCGTTCGGCAGCAGCCCGTGGAGGTGGAGCCGCGGCAGACCGTAGAAGATGAGGAAGATCTGCACGAGGATCGGCGTGTTGCGAATCAGCTCGACGTAGCAGGCCGCGAACTGGCTCACGACCGGAATTCGGTGGGCGCGCGCCGCGCCGAGCACAGCTCCGATCAGGAACGCGCCGGCAATCGCGATCACCGAGACCTTGATCGTGTTGACCAGCCCGTCCGCGAGGTCCGGGATGTGGTCCGCGATGTACTGCCAGTCGATCGACGCGAGCATGAGCGAGGGAGGGGCGGCCGCCGGAGCGGCCGCCCCCTCTCAGCCTGTTACGGGCAGATCGAGGGGAGGTCCTTGCCGACCGGGTAGGCGAACGTGTTCTTCGGCCGGGGGACGTTGTCGAGGAAGTCGGTGACGAGCCGCGCCGGCGCGTTGGCACGCAGGATCTTGACGAACTCGTCCTTCTTCTTCATGTAGGCGAGCGCCGCGTTCACCCACCTCACGGTCGCGGTATCGCCCTTGCGGATCCCGATTCCCCACGGGATGTTCAGGAACTTCTCCTTCGTCAGCTTCAGGTTGGGGTCCTGCGTGGCGACGCCGATCAGGAACGCGTCGTCGAACATGAACGTGTCCGCCTGCCCGTTCTGCACCGCGAGCGTCGCGGCGGCAGGCGAGTCGACCTCGAGCAGCTTCGAGTCCTTGAAGCAGTTGCGGACCCACGTGCCGTAGATCGATCCGCGCGTCGTCGAGATCGTCTTCCCGCCGAGCGACGCCAGCGACAGCGTCGAGTCGTTCTTCACGAGCAGCCGCCCGGTCGCCGAGTAGTACGGAGTCGAGAAGTCGATCTGGTCGGCCCGTGCCTGCGTCCAGGTGAGCGTCGAGATGATCATGTCCACACGACCCGACGTCAGCGTCGGGATGCGGCTCGGGGTCGTCACGCACGTCAGCGAGACGCGGTTCGTCTTGCCGAAGGCGAGCTCCGCGAAGCGGCGCGCGATCTGCGTGTCGTAGCCGTCCTTCCGGCCGCGCACGTCGATGAACCCGAACGGCGGGAAGTCGCACTTCACCCCGATCAGCCACCGCTTGCGGCTCTTCGGCTCGCTCGGGAGCGGCGGGAACTTCGGTGCGCTGGCGACCGAGGCGGCGTGACCCGCGGCGCCCGTCGGTGCGGCGATGCTCCACGCCGCGAACGCGGCCGCCGCACATGCGACGACGACCGCGACTGCTGCTAGGCGCTTCATTCGTCTCCTCCTTCTGCTTCCACTTCGTCGATGGACAGGTCGTCAAGCGAGTCGGCCATCCCGAGCGACCGCCGGAGGAAGCGGCGAGTGCGCTCCTCCTTCGGCCGGTCGAGGATGTCGACCGGGGGGCCTTGTTCGACGATGCGACCTTCGTCCATGAAGACGACCCGGTCGCCGACGTCGCGCGCGAACTGCATCTCGTGGGTGACGACGAGCATCGTCATCCCGTCGCGCGCGAGGTCTCGCATCACGATCAGCACCTCGCCCACGAGCTCGGGGTCGAGCGCCGACGTGACCTCGTCGAAAAGCATGACGTGCGGCTCCATCATCAGCGCGCGCGCGATCGCGACGCGCTGCTGCTGGCCGCCGGAGAGCTGGTGCGGGTACTGGCGCGCCTTCGCCTCCAGCCCCACGCGCGCGAGCAACTCGTGCGCGCGCGCCTCCGCCTGGGCGCGCGGCTGCTTGCGGATGCGGCGCGCGGCGAGCGTGAGGTTGTCGATCACCCGCAGATGCGGGAAGAGGTTGAACTGCTGGAAGACGATCCCGATCCGCTGGCGGATCGCGGAGAGGTTCGCGCCCTTGCGTGTGATCTCGATGCCCTCCAGGAAGATCCGCCCGGCGTCGACCGGCTCCAGCAGGTTCACGCAGCGGAGCAGGGTCGACTTGCCGCTCCCGCTCGGCCCGATGATCACGAGGACCTCGCGGGCGGAGACCGAGAGATCGATGCCGTCGAGGACGAGGTTGTCCCCGAAGCTCTTCCGCACGTTTTCGAGCCGGACGAACCCGCCCGGCGTCGCAGCTTCCGCCAGCACCATGCGCGACCTTAGCCCGCCGCGGACGGCCTGGGCAAGCGGCCGTGTTTGGCACCGGCAAACACCCGGCGGTTGAACGGCCATCGCGCTCGCTCTAGCATCGTGACGGTCGTCACATGACAACGATTGTCCCGCCGCAGGCGCCGACAGACTGGCGCGACGAGTTCCTCGCGATCCTGCAGAACCCGACGAAGGATCCTGACGGCCGGCCGACGCCGCCCAGGGCGCTTCGCGAGCGCGGCTTCGTCGTGTCGGTCCCGAACCTCGTCAGCCTCGACTCGTTCCAGCGGGCGTGCCTCGACCAGGACCGCGACGACTGCGCCACCTTCCGGTTCAGGGTGGAGGGGCCGCCCGTCATCGGCACGCTGATCGCAGCGTTTCTCCGCGAGCTCGAGGCCGTCCGGACGGCCGGCGTGCTGCCGACCACCGGCCCGGTGGCGTTCTCCGACAGCGACGGACGCTGGGCCGAGGCGATCCAGGCCGGCTGGCTCGCGGAGGTCTCGAACGACCCGCGCTCGCCGCGGAACGCGCCGGCGGGCCGCACCGGCGAGGAGTGGCTCGAGCGCTTCCTCATCGAACTCGGCGAGCCGCGGTTCGTACGGCCCCAGATGCGCGTCGTTCTGCTGTGCGAGGTGACCGAACCGACCGGCGAGTCGTCCAGCGACGTCTTCGCGGCCGCGTCCGTCCTCGCGAGGCTGCCGCGACGGGCCGGCATCGTCATCTCGAACCTTCCGCTCGCCGACAACCTCACGACGCCGCCGCACGGCATCCAGATCGTCGTGCCGACCACCGGGCCCGCCGGCGACGAGTCGCAGGAGAGGACGGCGTTCCGCATCTCGGCCCTCCGCAGCGACCGGCCTAGCGTGGACGACCAGCTCGACGTCCGCCGCCACGCGAACGCGCTCGCGTCGTTTCTCCTCTTGCCGCAAACGACGCCGCTGACCGTCGGCATCCACGGCCGCTGGGGGAAGGGAAAGTCGTCGTTCATGGAGATGATCGGGCTGGCGCTCGTCGAGCAGGCGCACGCGACGACCGACGCGGAGAATCCGGCCTCGGAGTCGACGCCGTTTCACCAGCTGGCGCAGGCCGAGCGGGATGCGGCGTCGGCGGAGACCGGGCGCGGCCGGAAGCGCGCGTCCCGGCGAGCGCGCCGTCTGCGCGCCGCGATCGAACGGCGCGCGTTCGCCGATGTCGTCACGGTCCGGTTCAACGCATGGCGGTACGAGGACTCGACGCAGATCTGGGCGGGCCTCGCCGCGGCGGTCACCGAGCGGCTCGAACACGCGCTTCCGCGCCGTGCGCGCTACTGGACGCCGTTCGCCTACGCGCTCCGCCGACGCAAGATCGAGCTCGTCGCGGAGATCGCCGTTCCGGTCATCGCGGCGATCCTGGCGGGCGGTCTCCTCGCGGTCGCCGGGACGCACGCGTTCCTCCAGTGGGCCGACGACCTCTCGACGAACTGGTTCGTGCAGGCGCTCGCGGCGGTGGTCCCGATCGTCGGCGGGGCGGCGCTGATCTTCTGGGCCGTCGCCGCACGGATCTCCCGGGCACTGCTCCCGGTGAGCCAGCGCCTCCTCGAGTACGGCCGCCGTCCGGACTACAGCGACCGGATGGGGTACCAGCATCTCGTGCTGGGCGACCTCGAGTTCGTCCACCGCCGCCTCCAACGCGCGCACCCGCGCACGCGCGTCGTGATCTTCATCGACGACCTCGACCGCTGTGCGCCCGAGAAGGTGATGGAGATCCTCCAGGCCGTCAACCTCATCCTCGGCGAGAGCAACTTCTTCGTCTTCCTCGGGATCGACACGGAGATGGTCGAGCGGGCGATCGAGCGGCACTACGACGAGGCCGGCTTCCACGACCTCCCCGCGGAGTTCGCATCGCAGTACCTGCACAAGATCGTCCAGCTGAACTTCCATCTGCCGCCGGCGACGCCGGAGCAGCGAATCTCGTTCATCTCGCAGCTCTTCACCGAGGCCGCGCGCACGGGCGGCGCCGGCGACGCCTCGACGAACGGGGACGTCCCGCCTGACTCCCCGGTGACGGGCGGGCTCGAATGGAACCTCGACGCTCTCACTCCGGTGTACACCGTCCAGCGGGTCGAGGTGGAGGACACGCCGCAGGAGCTGGCGGAGTTCAAGGCGCTCCAGGCGTTCGTCGAGGACAACCCGCGAGAGCTGAAGCGGCTGGTGAACACACATCGGCTCGTGAAGATCCTGTTGCAGCGGGACGGCGTCGAGGAGAGCGAGGAGCGGCAGCGGAAGCTCGTCACATGGCTAGTCTTCTGCGCGCGCTGGCGCCGGTTGATCGACGACGTCGCCGCGCACGCGGCCGCGTGCGCCGAGTGCGAAAACTGCGTCGGACACGTCGCCGTCCTCCTCGGCCGAGAGGATCTGGCGCGCTTCGCGGGGGCCGGCACGCAGATCTCGAAGGCCGACCTCGGCGACGAGGGCTGGCTCGTCCAGGCGGCGGCGATCTCGCAGCTCGTCCAGAACGAGCCGGCGGAAACGCCCGCCGTCCGAAGCGACCCGAACCGACCTTAGCTTTGTGCACCAGAGCACGTTCTCGTTGCTCGTGCTCAGGTGCACAAGCAGCGGTTGCGCGCGGGGTCAGGCGGCGAGGTCGGCGACGGCCGCCGCGAACTGGCTCGGCGTGAACGGCTTCGCCAGGAACGCGCCCTCGGCGCTCACGTCCGCGTAGCCGGAGACGTAGAGCACCTTCACGTCCGGATGCTCGGCGCGCACGCGCTCGACGAGCTCGAACGCGTCCATCTCGGGCATCACGAGGTCGGAGACGACGAGGTCGATCCGCTCGGCGGCGGCAGCGGCGGCGATCGCCTCGCTCGGGGACGCAGCGACGAGGACGTCGTACCCCTCGCGCTCGAGCACGACCTGCATGAGGCCGCGCACGACATCCGTGTCGTCGACGAGCAGAACCGTTGCCACGGCTGAAGGATCGGTGCGCCGCACAGGCCCCGGGATACCCGTTCCGGGGGAGGCTAGTCACTCCCGAGGGGCCGCTTGTCGGCCCCGACCAAAGAGGGCGCCGGGCTCCGCCCGGTGCCCGCTTCCCCCGGGGGCGTCAGCCTCCGGGGCTCGGAATCGTCCGGGCGGGGGTGATGTCCGGGTCGTCGAACTCGCCGAGCGGCTTACAGGAGGCGGGTGACCGCAGCGCGGTCTCGTCGGCGCGGATCAGGTAGTCGACCTTGAAGTCGCGTGGAACCGCGCGCTTCCACGCTCGGCGCAGCCGCAGGCCCTCCTCGAGGAGCGCAGGCGGCGCGAGCGGCTCCGACCGCACGAGGAGGAAGCCGCCGTCGAGGAGCCGGGCCCGCGGGAGCGCGCGGGCCCCGGCGCGCAGCTCGTCCGGCCTCGCCGCGTAGAAGACCCAGGCGCCCCGGCGCGGCGTCCCGGCAGCACGCAGAAAGCGGACGGCGGGCACGCACGAGCTGTCGTCGACGCGGTCGAGGCCGTCGATGCGCAGCGCGAGGTACTGGTCGACGAGCGTCGGCGGACGGCCGTAGCTCAGTGTTTCGATGTGGCCCGACCGCCCGATCGTGCCGGTTCCGCCGAACACCGTCGCGTCGGCCTCCCGCACCGCGTGCACGACGCCGCCGAGGTGAAGGCCGCGCACCTGGTCGATCCGCGTCAGGTTGTCCCGCAGCTCGAGCCCGCCGAGGAGCGCGACGAGGAGGCCGAGCGCCACCCACCTCCCACGCGGGAGCAGCCCGGCGGCCGCCGAGCAGCCCGCGCCGGCGAGTGCGAGGAACGTGGGCAGCGCGGGGAGCATGTAGCGGGTGAAGAAGAGCGCCGAGCGTCCGTGCGACGGCACGAACGTGAAGAAGACGACCGGCGCCGCCAGCAGCAGGACCGGGACGAGCGCGGCGCGCCCGCGGCGCTGCACGAACAGTGCGATCGCGCCTGCGAGCGCGGCGACGGTGAACGCGTTCACGACGTGCGACGTCGACGGGGCGACGGCCGTGAGCGCGTCGTGGAGCACCGAGTTCCCCGAGTACGTCCGCCCGCGCTGCCCAGCGCCGACGCCGTAGCGGTTCTTGAGCACGTGCACGGAATGCAGGTAGTACGGCACGAGCACGAGCGCGAAGGAGACCACGCCCGGCCAGGCCTCCCGCCCGACCGCGCGCGGCGAGCGCTCGGCGTACACGAGCGCCGCGGCGAGCGCGGCGACTGCGTAGAGCGGCCCGATCGGGTGCACGAAGGCCGACGCCGCGAGCGCAAGCGCGGCCGCGAGCCAGCGGACGACGCCGCCGTCCCGCGCCGCGAGCAGACCAAGCCAGAGCCCCCAGGCGATCCACGCCATCAGCAGCACGTGGGGCCGCCCGAACGTCGCGAACGAGACCGCGAGCGGCGCCGCGCCGAGCAGGAGCACTGCTGCCACCGCCGCAGCACGGCCCGCGAGCTCGCGCGCGATCAGCGCCGCCGCCGGAAGCGTCGCGAGGAAGAAGACGATCGACGGGCCGCGCAGCCCGACGAGCCCGCCGGGCCACGAGAGCGTCGCGTGCTCGAGGAAGAAGTGGAGCGGGCCGCCGCCGCGCTTGCCCCAGACGATCGACCAGATCTCGCCGAAGGGACGCGGCGCGATCGCCATCGTCACCTCCTCGTCGACGTTCAGCGGCGCCGCCCACACGGCGGGCAGGCAGAGCACGAACGCGATCAGCCCGGCGAGGGCCGTCGCGCCAAGTAACAACTTGTTACTTGACGGTCTCAGCGAGCGGCTGCATCTCCGGCGTCTCCGGGGCGGTCCGGTACGGGTGCTCGTCGGGCACGTCCGTCTCGTGGTAGACGCTCTCCGCGTTGACGGCCCAGATGTCGTGGTGCGCGCCGGCGAGCAGGTTGTCGACCGCGCGCATCGCGGTCAGCATCGAGTGGTCCGAGTTGTTGTAGCGGTGAAGGCCGTTCCGGCCGACCTGCTGCAGGTTCTCGACCGTGTCGAGCCACGAGCGGATCGTCGCGACGCGTTCCGCGTAGTCCGTGTCGTAGATCGGGTACGCCTTCGGCACGCGGATCGCGAACCCGCGCTCGACCTTCGACTTCGACGCGAGGCCGAGCTGCTCGAGCTCCGTCGCCGCGAGGTCGACGAGGTCGTCGTCCGACATCGTCCAGAGGTCGTCGCCCTCGAAGCAGAAGTACTCGAGCCCGACGCACGCCTTCGTCGGGTCCGGGACCATCCACGGTGACCACGAGCGGTAGTTCTGGATGCGCCCGACGCGCACGTCCGGCTCGTGGATGTAGATCCAGTTGTCGGGGAAGAGGTCCTCGCCGTCGACGACGAGCGCGACGGTGAGGAAGTCGCGGTAGCGCAGCCCGTGCGCGGCCTCCACGACCTCGCGCGGCGGCGCCGGCGACGCCATCGCCACGATCTCGCGCAGCGGCAGCGACGAGATCACCGCGTCCGGCAGCTCGTACAGGTCGTCGCCCGCGGCGACCTCGACGACGCGCCCGCCGGCGAGCTCGATCCGCGACACGGGCGCGGAGAGCAGCACTTCGCTGCCCTGCGCCTCGATTGCACACGTCATCGCGTCCCACATCTGCCCCGGGCCGTAGCGTGGGTAGTTGAACTCGGAGATGAGGCTCTTGACCTTGTTGCCCGAGTTGCCGAAGAACGCGGCCTTCGCGGCGGAGAAGAACGAGAGGCCCTTGATCCTCTGCGCCGCCCACTCGGCCCGGATCTCCGACGTCGGCGCGCCCCAGACCTTCTCGGTGTACGACTTGAAGAAGAGTTCGAAGAGCCGCCGGCCGAAGCGATTCGTCACCCAGTCCTCGAGCGAGGCCTCCTCACCCTTGGGCGTCGCGGCCGCCTTCAGGTAGGACGCCGCGCAGCGCGTGAGCTCCACGGGGCCGAGCTTGCGGATCACGTCGGGGCCGCGGAGCGGGTAGTCGAGGTAGCGCTTGTTCCAGTAGATGCGCGACATCCGCGGCCGCCGCAGGAACTCGTCGCCGAGGATCTCGTGCCACAGCGTCTCGACCTCGAGCGACTTCGTGAAGAACCGGTGCCCGCCGAGGTCGAAGCGGTAGCCGTCGATCTCGACGGTCTTGGCCAGCCCGCCGACCTGGCCTTCCGCCTCGAGCACGATCACGCTCCGCCCGGCCTTGCCGAGCAGGTAGCCGGCGGTCAGCCCCGCAGGACCACCGCCGAGCACGAGCGTCTGTGCGTTCTCCGTCGCCTCCATCCGACCCGGGGGGATCCTACTGACGGCCCGACCTCGGCTGCTCGAAAACGCGCTCGTGAGTCTGCAAGCTCGGCGCGAGACGCTCGTGGTGTCGCGCCGAGGGAGGCCCGCCGGCGCTATTCCTCGGCGCCGTTCTCTGGGAACGACCCGTAGAAGTCGAACGCGAGGATTGCGCCCACGTCGGCGATCCGCCGCAGAGTCTCGGGTGAAAGCTCTGGGCCGCCACGGCCCGAGACGCCTGTCCGCTGCGTGATCGAGCGGCGTCCGTGGGATCGAACCTGCTCTTTCTCAGCGGCGAAGTCCGGCTCGACGCCGAGCTGCCGAGTGACCTCGGCCGCGCTCGGCCCATCACCGGCGAGCAAGCCGCTGACACCGCAGGTTGGGCTAGCGCAATGCTCGAACTTCAGCGAGGGCACAACACAAATGAGGCTCTCGTCGAGGTCTTGACGCTTGTCTCTCAGGGCGCGCGCGAGCGCCTGTCGCGAGTGGAGCGCCTTCGGAAGGCGGTGGGGCACGCGGCTCGCGGTGCGGGAACGCTCAGTGTCGGATGGGGAGACGTGTCAGTGACCTACGACCCGAGTGCGGACGACTCGGAGAAGGACTTGAGTCGCACGCTGTTCGAGGTCGTCGAGATGGCGGTCGATAAGGGGCGCGACGGATTCGTCCTGCTCCTTGACGAGGCGCAAGTCGTTCGGGACGAACGAACGCGCGAAGGCGAGCATCCACTCTCGCTCTTGATCTCCGCGGTGGTCGCACTGCAGCGCCGAGAGCTTCCGGTCGGGCTCGTGCTCTGCGGACTGCCAACGCTCACAACGAATCTTCTTCGGGCGCGTTCGTATACCGAGCGGATGTTCCGGGGCGAAGGGATTGGCTCACTCGATCCAGCTGAAGCACGAGAAGCATTCACAGCACCGCTTGTCGAGAGCGGCGGAAGCATCACTGCAACCGAGGACCTCGTCGACCGCGTGATCCGCGACGTCGAGGGCTATCCCTACTTCATTCAGCTATGGGGAGCCGAACTCTGGGATGCAGCGGATGTCGCGGACGCGACCGAGCTCACGAGCGCATTGCTCGACGCCGCGAGCGCCACATCTACAGACGATTGGACCTCGACTTCTACGAGCCTCGCGTCGCAACGCTCACACCGGCAGAGCAGGATCTTTTGCTCGCCACGGCCAGCACAAGCTATCCGCCGCTCATCGTCGCGGAGTTGAACGACGCGATCGACAAGACACCCGGAAACGTCAATGTCCTCCTCGGCCGTCTCGTGGAGAACGGCGTCTTGTACCGCATCCGAAAAGGGCAGTACGACTACACGGCGCCCAAGTTCCGCGATTATCTACTGCGTCGCGCGTCGGACACGACGTGGAACGCTCGACTCTTCTAGCGCGCCGTCCGAACGTACACGTCCGCCTGGACCGGCTTGAAGAACCGCTTCTCGAGCTCGATCTCG
>DASXTR010000014.1:0-18901 GCA_036505325.1 Gaiellaceae bacterium | reverse complement strand
CCGGCGGGCTCGAAGCCGTTGGCCGACCGCTTGTCCCACTCCCAGCCGACCAGCTGCGTGCCGATCGACGTCGAGGTTCCGGGTGCCTGCGAGTCCAGGCCGGTGTAGCGCCAGATGCGGTCGGTTCCCTCGGCCGCCGACACGACGAGCGGGAAGAACGAGGCGGCCTCGTCGCCGGTGTACATCTGCCCGATCAGCGCGTTCTCGGGCTGGTTGGCGCCGTTCGGGTCGCGCCAGAAGGTCGTCGGGCTGACCGGATCGGCGGGGCCGCTCTCGGTCGTCTTGTAACAGACCTCCGTGCGGCCGCTGTTCTCGAAGCGGATCTTCCAGTAGACGGCGTTCGCCCCGGCGAAGAACAGGTTCGTGCCCGCATCGCGCGTCGCCGTCAGCGAGGCGCGCATGGCGGCCGAGTAGTACTCGTCGTGGGCGCCGGAGATGAACGCCTTGTGGTTGCGCGGCCACGTCGGGCTCGACTCGAGGTCGTCGGTGGAGGCGTAGGTCGTGTCGTAGCCCGACTTCTCGAGCCAGTAGACCATCGGGTAGTCGGCGCGCGTGTACCAGTTCGGGATCGTCGTGTCGCGCGGCTGCGCGTACGGGCGGTCGTACGAGACCTTCACCGCGCGCACCGAGTTCGCGATCGTGACCGGCCCCGAGGAGTTGTAGCCGTAGAGCGACTTGCCGCCGTAGTTGTTGTAGGCCTGGTAGGTCGTGAACGGCACGCCGTAGAGCACCGGCGAGTGGCTGAGGTCGTTGCGCACGACGACCGGGAACTCGTAGTCGAGGTTGTTGTCGTCCCGGACGATCCGGACCAGGTAGACGCCGGACTCCCACGACGTCGAGGTCGTGATCGTCGCGGCGGTCGTCCAGTTGCTGCAGTCGTAGAGCCCGGTGGTCGTCGGGCTCGACGCGCATGCGGCCTGCGGGCCGACGGGCAGGCCGCGGACGGTCGAGATGAGGCGGCCGCCCGTCCCGCCGTAGTAGCCGCTGCGGTAGATCTGGATGCTGGCCGTCGTCGCGGCCGCCGTCTGCATCTTCACGCCGAACGACCCGCCGCGGTTGACCGACGACGCGGTCGAGAAGCCCTCGATCCCGCCCAGGGAGAGCGCGACCGACGTCCCCGTGTTCCACGCCGACGTGCCGAGGTAGCAGTTCTCGATCATCGTCACGTTGCCGGCGCTGCACGTCCGCACCGTCGGCGTCGCGCCGACCGTCACGGACGGGTCCGTCTCGGCGCCGGCGACGACCGCGCGGACGGCGTAGTAGTAGGGCGTCCCGTTCACGGCGCCCGTGTCGGTGAAGCCCTGGGTGACGACGCCGCCGACCGGCGTCACGAGCGTCGTGATTGTCGTGGGCGACAGCCCGCGGTAGACGTTGTACGCCGACGCGCCGACCAGCGGCTGCCAGTTCAGCTCGACCTTGTTGTCGAGAGCGATCCCCGTCGCTCCGCCCGGCCCGGGGGTTGCGGCGAGCGCCGGCGCCACCGGCGCTGCCGCAAATCCCCCGATGCACAGGGCGAGCACGAGGATCGCACGTCTCACGCGAGCTGCGCCTCCAGTACGCCGACGTCACGCAGCGATCGGTGCCAGGCGATCGTGGCGTCGAGCCCCTCGTCGAGGCCGATCTGCGCCTCGAAGCCGAGCAGCTCGCGCGCCTTCGTCGTGTCGGGCACGCGGTGACGGACGTCCTGGTAGTTGCCGGGCAGTGACTCGTACGGGACGAACTTGATCGGCAGCCGGTCCTCGAGCCCCAGCGCGGAGTGGACGCGCTGCGCCAGCTCGAGGATCGTGACGGTCTCGACGCCGCCGATGTTGATGACCTCGCCGCGCGCAGCGGGCTCCCCGAGCGCGCGCACGATCCCGTCGACGGTGTCGCCGACGTACGTGAACGTCCGGGTCTGCCGGCCGTCGCCGTGGATCTCGATCGGCTTGCCGTCGAGAAACGCCTCGGCGAACGTCACCACGGGGCCGCCCCACCACGAGAGGTGGTTCAGCGGTCCATAGGAGTTGAAGAGGCGGAGCACGCTCACCCGCAGGCCGCGCTCGGCCGCGAGCGCGAGTGCGACGTGCTCGTCGAACATCTTCGAGACCGCGTACGACCACCGCGCCGTCGTGGGCGGGCCGATCGTGAGCGGGCCGTCCTCGCGCAGCGGCGAGGGCGCGTTCCCGTACACGTCCGACGTGGAAGTGATGATCAGGTCCGCGTCGAGCTGGAGCGCCGCGTGGCAGGCCGCGTTGACGCCGGCGACGTTCGCCTCGAGCGTCATCAGCGCGCCCTCGTAGCGCGGGATCTTCTGGGCCGCGAGATGCACGATCGCATCGCAGCCTTCGAACGCGGCGCGCAGCTCGTGCCGCCTCGTGCAGTCGAGCCGCTCGAAGCGGAAGAACGGGCTGTCGAAGCACGGCCCGAGGTTGGAAAGGGTGCCGCGCGACAGGTCGTCCACGCCGATGACGTGAACTCCCTGATCGACGAGCCGCCGGCAGAGATTCGAGCCGATGAACCCGGCAGCGCCGGTCACCCCCACGTGTCTGTAGCTCATGGTGCCCTCCTTGACCAGACGTCGAGCGTGGGGGACGTTGCGGCGTCCCGCACCGTTGCGATATGGGCGAAATGCGAACGGACCCATGCGGCGAGGATGCGGTCGAACGAACCGCCGAAGCGGGTGTGGCCGTAGCCGTCGTAGGTGCGCCTGTCGGTGACGACGAGCCTGACCCCGGCGTCGTCCAGGCGATGGATCGCAGCCCGCTCCTCCGCCGGCGACGCGAGGGCGCCGGGCAGGAGCGAGAGCTGCGGTAGCGGGTTGACGCGCCCGGAGAGCGCGTAGAGCGCGGTCAGCTGCGGCGCGATGAGGATCGGCTCGCCCGGCCGCGTCCGGGCGACGATCAGGTCGACCGCACGCTGGTACACAGCGGCCTTGTCGGGGCTCTCGTTCACCGCGCCGCCCGGCCCCCGGACGGTCGCGCTCTCGGCGCGCGCGTCCTTCAGCGCGAGCCCGGTCGTCGCGGCGGCGAGGAATGCGAGCCACAGCGCCCCGAGCCACGCCGCGCGGCGCAGCTCGGTCAGGTGCAGGCGGACGAGGAACGACGCCGCGAGCGGCACCGCGTAGACCGCCATCTGCGGACTCCAGGCCTCGACGAAGAACGCTGCGTACGTCGTGCCTGCGAGCACCGCGAGGGCGGCGGACTCGGCAATGCCCGTCCGCGAGCGGCGGCGCCAGAGGATGACCGCGCCGACGACCGCTCCCGCCGGAATCCAGCCCCACGCGAAGTGCAGCGCGTGGCGCAGGAGCTCGGGCCGTGCGAGCGAGCCGAGCACCGCGACTGCGAGGACGGACCCCGCCAGAAGGGAGGCTCGGCGTCGCGACCGCTCGCGGGACCGTGCGAGGGAGACGATGGCCGCGACGCCGAGGGCGTAGAGACCTAGACGGCCGCCCAGCTCGAGGACGCTGGAGGCCGAGAGGGGGAAGCGCGCGCGGAGCATCGTGTCGCCCGCGATGCGGAAGAAGTCCTGCGGATAGAGGTTCTCGAACACGAGGCGGTGCAGCGAGACCTGCGTCAGGAACGCCCCGTAGACGACCGCCGGGATCGCCGCCGCCGGGAGCGCGAAGCGCACCGCGTCGCGCCGCGAGCGACTGACGACGAGGAGCGCTGCGCTGCCGGCGAGGGCCGCTAGGGCGAACTCGGGCTTCGTCAGGGCGGTCGCACCCGCCAGCGCCCCTGCGACGGCGAGGTTGCGCTTCTCCAGCGCGAGCACGCAGAGCACGAGCAGCAGCGCGCCCAGGCTCGCGTCGCCGGTGTGGGGGAGGACGAAGGAGAACTGGTTCGGCGAGAACGCGACCGACGCGGCGAGCGCGGCCGCGATCCCCGCTCCGAGCGGACCCGCGTGCGTGCGCGCCAGCGCGTAGGTCGCTCCGACCGTCGCGAACGCGACGAGCAGGCCGAGCGTCACGGCGGGCGCCACACCCCCGCCGCCGACGAGCGCCGCCAGGCCGAACAGCGCCGGCGCGAGCGGGCCGTACCAGTAGAAGAAGTCGCGGTACGGCACCTCGCCGTGCGCGACCTTGAAGCCGGCCACGAGGTCGTAGCCCGTGTCGTTGTCGAGGTCGCCCCACGTCCCCCAGGTGAGCGCCACGAGGACGAGGGAGGCGCCGGCGACGCCGGCGAGGACGAGCAGGTCGGGAGTGACCGCAGCGCGCACCCAGGCGCGCCGCATGGCGGCGGGAGCGGCGACGGTCATGCTGCTCTCCGCGCGCTCTCCGGTACGTCGAGTTGCTCGAGGATGCCCGCGACCGCCCGGTCGGCGACACCGATCACGGCCTGCCCGCTCACGAGCTCCGGGTAGACGTGCGTCGTGGACGCGAGCGTCAGTCCGGGCACGGAGTTCAGCGGCGGCAGCCGCTTCGCCCCGCCGAGGAGGTGCACGGGCTCGACGACGCGCGCGCGCTGCACGCGCCGCGCGAGGATCTCGTCGTCGCGCAGGCCCGGGAAGATCGTCCGGACGTAGCCGAGGTACTCGGCCTCGATCTCGTCGAGCGGCCGCTCGAGGATCGGGTTCGAGGGGTCGACGTACTTCGACGCGTAGACGAGGTGTCCGCCGACCGCCTCGGGGTCGACGACGTGCGTCGTCTCGACCACGGTCGTCAGCGGTACGCGCCGGTCCGTGATGTTCAGGTGGTAGTACGGCGACACGCTGCGCGAGGTGCGGAGCAGCAGGCAGACGACGCCGAGGTAGCGATTGAGGTCCGCAGGCGCGAGCGCGGCGAGCTCGGGCGCCATGAGGCGTCGCGCCATCGGCGGCGCGAGCGTGCAGAGCACGTGGTCGAACGGACGGAAGTGGCCTTCGACGACGAGCCCGGCCGCGCCGGTCGCTCCCGCGATGCGGTCGACCTGTGTGGCTGCGTGCACCTCGCCGCCGAGCTCGCGGATCCGCTTCTCGAGCGTGTCGATCAGCGTCTGGTAGCCGCCCTCGAGCCAACCCATCACCTCGTGGCCGTTGGCGTCGCGCGTCGTCGTCATCCGGCGCGACCGCGCCCAGATGTACGTCGCCGGCAGGTCGTCGTAGCGTCCGTCGAACTTCGAGTCGAGCAGCGGCTTCCACAGGCGCTCGACCGCGCGCTTGCCGCACAGGCGCCGCAGCCAGTCGAGCAGCGGTACGTCGTCCAACCGGTCGTAGCTCGAGCCGAGCTGGCACCGCGCCGCAAAGCCTCCGAGGCGCAGCCGGTCGGGCAAAGGAAGGATCGGGAACGAGAGCAGCTCGCGCGGGGTCGTCATCGAGAAGACGCGCCCGTCGTCGTAGAAGCCCACGCCGGCCGGCCGGAAGCGGAACCGGTCGCCGATGCCGAGCTCCTCCGCCAGGCCGCGCGTGCGGTCGTCCCGCGGCAGGATCACGTGGTAGAAGCGGTCGACACGCGTGCCGTCGAGGTCGAACGACCCGACGAGCCCGCCGAGGTCGGGGGCGCGCTCATAGAGGGCGACGCGGACGCCCGCCTTTGCGAGGCGGTACGCGGCCGTCATCCCGAGGATGCCGCCGCCGACGATCCCCACCGACGTCCGCGTCACGCGTGCGCTTCCTTCCGCTCGAAGCGCACGCGCGCGAGCATCCGCCAGTAGCAGAGCATCGTGCGCAGGACCGGCATCTTCGAGTCGCCGCGCCGGCGCGAGGTGTCGAGCGAGACCGGAACCTCTTCGACCCGCGCGCCGAGCGCGGCGAGCTTCGCGAGCAACTCGGCCTTGCAGGCGAAGCCGGACTCGCGAATCAGGGCGTCGCCGTGCCGCAGCAGCGCGGCCTCCAGCACGGAGGCGCGGTACACGCGGAAGAACGACGACACGGTCTTGGCGTCGACGCCGAGCGCGCGGCGGACGATCCAGCCGGCGCCGCGCGAGAGCACGCGACGGACCGGCGGCACGTTCGTCATCCGCCAGTCGGCGAGCACCAGGTCTGCGCCGTGACGGGCGCGGTCGAGCATGGCCGGCAGCGCGTCGAGGTCACTCGTCGTGTCCGCCTCGAGCGTCACGACGAACGCCTCGCCGGCGCGCGGCGCGGCAAGAGCTGCGGCGAACCCGGCGCGGAACGCGGCGCCGGGCCCCTGATTGCGGCCGAGGGCGAGGAGACCTACGGGGAGGGGACCTTCGTAGGCTTCGACGACCTCGGCCGTCCGGTCCGTCGAGCCGTCGTCGACGATGAGCACGCGGCTGCCCTCGGGGTAGAGCGCGGGCCGGGCCTCGAGGTCGACGAGGAGACGGCCGATGTTCGCCTCCTCGTTGAACGCCGGGACGACGAAGAGATTCGGCGCGCTCATCAGTACGCACCCCGTCCGGTGAGCACCACGGGAATCGTCCGGAACAGGATCTTCAGGTCCCACCAGACGCTCCAGTTGGTGACGTACAGGTAATCGAGCTTGACCATCTCCTCGAACGGGAGGTCGTTGCGCCCGAGGATCTGCCAGAGGCCGGTGATACCGGGCGTCATGTCGAGCCGGCGCCCGCCCCAGCCGGTGATCTGATCCGCCTCGTAGACGACGAACGGCCGCGGCCCGACGAGGCTCATGTCGCCGCGCAGGACGTTCCAGAGCTGCGGCAGCTCGTCGAGCGACGTCCGCCGCAGGAACGACCCGAGGCGCGTCAGCCGCGGGTCGCGCCCCGTCTTGATCTTGAAGAGCGGCCCGTCGACCTCGTTCTGCGCCACGAAGTCGGCGTCCTGGAGCCGCCGGCGCTCGGCGTCGACGTGCATCGTCCGGAACTTCGCGATGCTGAACGTCGAGCCGCCGCGGCCGCGCCGGGGCTGACGGAAGATCGCCGGGCCAGGGCTGTCGATCCGGATCGCGAGCGCGACCAGCGCCAGGAGCGGCGAGAGGAGCGCGAGCGCGAGACCGGAGAGCGTCATGTCGAAGCCGCGCTTGAGCACGCGTGCGCTGCGGCCGAGCCTGATCGGCGGCAGCGTCACGAGGGGCATCCCCTCGATGTCGTCGAGCGTCGCGTGCGCGGTGAAGATCTCCGAGTAGCGCGGGACGATCGAGATCTGCAGGTCCGGCCGACGCATCGTGCGGACGACGTCGAGCGCCTCGTCGTGGCCGGCCTCGCACGCGAGGAGGACCCGGTCGACGTTGTGCAGCTCGACGAGCTTCGCGATGTCGTCGAACGACTCGACGACTCCCACGACGTCGAGGCCGTACTCGGGATGCCGCTCGAGCTTCCGCTGGACGAGCTCGGCTTCGGCGCCGCCGCCGACGATCAGCGTCTTCCGGCGCTGCATCACGCGCGGGAAGACCAAGCTGCGCAGCGAACCGCGGACGAGCGGGACGAACACGATCGCGGTCGTCGCGAAGATCGCGGCCTCGACGGCGCTGGAGATCCACCAGCCGGCCACGAAGCGCAGTCCCTGCGAGACGACCATGACGACGAGCGAGCCGACGAGCAGCGCGTGGAAGATGTCGCGGACCTCGTCGATCGACGAGACCGAGATGCGCAGCGAGTCGTTGTCGTAGAGGTCGTACGCGGTGAAGAGCGCGAGCCAGAGCGGCACCGCGACCACCGCGATTCCGAGCAAGAGCCACAGCGGCGCCGAGACCGCGGGAAGCGGCCCGATCTCCTCGGCGACCACGTACGTCACCGCCCACGCGCACGCGAGCGCGAGGACGTCCCCTGCTGCGAGGAACCAGGTTCTCCCGCGCGAGAGGCCTGCCCCGCGCTGCAGCGCGGGAGCCGCCACCACCTGTTCTGCCATTGCATTCACCGCAAACCGCCCCCTGCCAAGCCGCATCCCCGGACTGCCTGCACCGGTTGCGAGCGACACTAGAGGCGGGTTCGTGCGGCTTACAGACCAGAACGGGAAAACCCGCCGCCAGGCCGGGGCGCTAGCCGTTCGGGGGGTCCGACTGTGTGGCGGCCCGAGGAAAAGCTCCCCTTTTTCCCGTTACGCGACCGTTGCGGCGGCGGGATGATCGCTTCGTGGGTCTGCGGCCCCTTACGGCGGTTCTTGCCGCGGCGTTTGTCGTGCTGGCTGCCCCTGCGCTCGCGCAGGCGGCTCCGCCTGCGGGCGTCACCGCGTTCGCGCTCAGCAGCAGCGTCGAGCTCGCCTGGCAGCCGGCGGCCGGCGCGACCGCCTACAACGTCTACCGCGGTCTGTCGCCCACGACGGTCACGACCGCCGTGACGCCGCCGGGAGGTGTCGTCCCGACCGGCTTCACCGACACGGGCGCGGTCAACGGCACCACCTACTACTACGTGGTGCGTGCGGTGATCGCCGGCGCCGAGTCGACCAACTCGCGGGTGGTCGAGGCGACCCCCGCCGCGAAGTCGTGCTCGACCGGCAACCCGGTCGTGGTCGAGAACTGCTTCCCGGGGACCAATCAGTGGAACGTCGGCACCGCCGTCTCCCTCGCGGCCGGCGGGATCGAAGGGTTCGCCACCGCCGTGAGCGTGAACCGCGGCAGCTCGGTCGACGTCAAGCTCCAGACCTCGGCCGCCGCCACGGCGCGGCTCGAGATCTACCGCAGCGGCTGGTACGGCGGGATGGGCGGCCGCCTGATCTCGGCGATCCGCGGCCTGTCCGCAGGGCCCCAGGCCGGCTGCTCCTCCGACGGGACGACGGGCCTCTACTTCTGCACGTCATGGTCGATCGCGGCGACGGTGACCACCACGGCGACGTGGCCGTCGGGCGTCTACCTGATCCGGCTCGTGCGCGAGGACAACGGCGCCGACTACGAGTTCCCGGTCGTCGTCCGGAACGATGCGAGCACCGCCGGGCTCCTCTACGGCGTCCCGTTCACGACCTACCAGGCCTACAACAACGCCGGCGGCCGGTCGCTCTACTCGTACAACTCGACCGGGGCGGCGACCGTCTCCGGAACCTCGCGCGCCGTGAAGGTCTCCTTCGACCGCCCATGGAACCAGCCGCGCGACACGGCGAACCCGAACTGGTACGGCCACGCCGACTACCCGATGGTCTCCTGGCTCGAGCGCTCGGGGTACGACATCTCCTATCAGGCCGACCTCGACCTCGAGGCGAATCCCAACTCGCCGCGCACCCACCAGGCGTATGTCGCCGGCGCGCACGACGAATACTGGTCGTCGGCGATGCGGACGGCGCTCGAGGGCGCGCGCGGCGCGGGCGTGGACCTCTTCTTCTCGGGCTCGAACACCGTCTACTGGCAGATCCGCTTCGAGAACGGGACGCGCACGGAGGTCTGTTACAAGACGACCGAGGGCGGCGCGGAGGACCCGGTCTTGAAGACCAGGCTCTGGCGCGACCCGAACGGCGCCAACAAGCCCGAGAACGCGCTGATCGGTCAGATGTACGCCGGCGACAAGGACGGGGTCTACTTCCCGCTCGTCGTCTCGGCCGCCGAGGGCACGGACCGCATCTGGCGCTACAGCGGCCTCGAGAACCAGGCGCCGGGCACGTCGACGTCGGTCGGCACGCAGCTCGTCGGCTGGGAGTGGGACCACCGCGACACCGGCAACGGCGCCGAGCCCACCGGCGTGAAGACGCTCGCGACCTCGCCCGTGACCGGGAACATCCTCGCCGGGCCGACCGGCGGCTACAACCAGGGCTCGACGATCTCGAACATCACGAAGTACACGGCTGCGAGCGGCGCCCTCGTCTTCGCGACCGGGACGAACCACTGGGGCCGCGGCCTCAACCTGACCGCCGACGGCTCCGGCGGGCCCGACCGCCGCATCCAGCAGGCGACGACGAACGTCTTCGCGGACATGGGCGTCCAGCCTTCGACCCCGGCCGCGAACATCACGCTCGACAGCGCGACCGCGCCGCGCGTCTCGTCCACGGTGCCCGGCGACGGGGAGACGGGCGTCGCCACGACCGCCGTCGTCAAGGCGTCCTTCTCGCGCGCGATGGACCCGGCGACGATCACGACGGCGAGCTTCACGCTGAAGCGGCCCGACGGCACGACGGTCCCGGCGACGATCGCCTACGACGGCGCGACATCGTCGGCGACGCTCACGCCCAGCGCCGCGCTCGCCTTCTCGACCCAGTACACGGCACGGCTCGACACGACCGTGAAGGCGGCGGACGGCACGCCGCTGCAGTCGGCCTTCGTCTGGGTGTTCACGACGCGCTCGAACCTCAACCCGGTGCGCCTCAACTCCGGCGGCGCGGCGGTCACCACCGGCGACGGGCGCGTGTTCGCGGCCGACGCGAACTTCACGGGCGGCACGACGCTGTCCGTCACGTCCGCGATCGCCGGGACGACCGACGACGCGCTCTACCAGAACGAGCGCTGGGGCAACTTCTCGTACGCGATCCCGGTCACGAACGGCACGTACGACGTGAAGCTCCACTTCGTCGAGCTCTACTACACGACCGGCAGCTGCGTCGGGAAGCGGGTCTTCTCCTTCGACATCGCCGACACAGCGACCAGCCCGGACGTCGCGAATCTGGACGTCTGCGCGGCCGCCGGCGGGGCCAACACTGCGCTCGTCCGGACCGTCTACAGCGTGCAGGTGAGCGACGGCTTCCTCAACCTCCAGTCGGTCTACGGCGCCGCGGACGACCCGGAGCTCGCGGCCGTCGAGGTCGTCCCCTCCTCGGGCCCGCCGCCCGCGCCGACGGTGACCGCGACGACACCCGCGGCCGGCGCCACCGGCGTCGCGGCGACGATCAAGCCGACGGCGACGTTCTCGCGCGCGATGGACCCGACGACGATCACTCCGTCGACGTTCACGCTCACGCCGGCCGGCGGCTCGCCCGTCGCGGCGACCGTCGCCTACGACTCGTCGACGAACGTCGCGACGCTGACACCGTCTGCGGCGCTGTCGGTTTCGACGACCTACACGGCGACGATCGCGGCGACCGTCAAGGCCGCCGACTCGACACCGCTCGGAACGCCGTTCACGTGGAGCTTCACAACGTCCGCGGCGCCGCCGACGGGCGGCACGACCGTCCGCATCAACGCGGGCGGCGGGGCGTACACGTCCTCCACCGGAGACACATTCACCGCCGACGCGAGCTTCACCGGCGGCTCGACCTTCACATCGACGGGGACGATCTCCGGCACGGCCGACCCCAACCTCTACAAGGACGAGCGCTGGGGGAGCTTCTCGTACGCGATCCCGGTCACGAACGGGACCTATGACGTGAAGCTCCACTTCGTCGAGCTCTTCTACACGACCGGCAGCTGCATCGGGAAGCGCGTCTTCTCGATCGACATCGGCGACACGACCGGCACCGACGTCTCCAACCTCGACATCTGCGCCGCGGCGGGCGGTGCGAACACCGCGCTCGTCCGGACCGTCAGCGGCGTGGCCGTCACGGACGGCGTGCTGAACCTGCAGTCGGTCTACGGCTCCGCGGACGACCCCGAGATCGCGGCGATCGAGGTCATCCCGAGCGGGCCCGCACCCCCGCCGGGTCCGCCGACGGTCTCGGCGAAGACGCCGGCCGCAGGCGCGACCAACGTGCCGGCCACGACGACGGTGACGGCGACCTTCTCCCGCGCGATGGACGCGACGACGATCACCACGTCGACCTTCACGCTCAAGAACGGCGCGGGCACGTCCGTGACGGCGACGGTCGCGTACAACTCGTCGACCTTGACGGCGACGCTCACGCCGTCGGCCGCGCTCGCCTTCTCGACCACCTACACCGCTGCCCTTTCGACAGGGGTGAAGGCCGCCGACGGCCAGGCGCTCGCGAGCGCGGTGTCGTGGACGTTCACGACCGCCTCGTCCGCGCCGCCGCCCGGCTCGACGGTGCGCGTCAACTCCGGCGGCTCCGCGTACACCTCGCCGTCGGGAGCGGTCTTCAGCGCCGACCAGTACTTCACCGGCGGCGGGACCTTCTCGACGACGGCGGCCATCGCCAACACGAGCGATCCGTCGCTCTACCAGAACGAGCGCTGGGGCAACTTCTCGTACGCGATCCCGGTCACGAACGGGACCTACGACGTGAGGCTGCACTTCGTCGAGATGTTCTTTACGACCGGCAGCTGCATCGGGAAGCGCGTGTTCTCGATCGATATCGGCGACACGGCCGGCACCGACGTCGCGAACCTCGACGTCTGCTCGGAGGCCGGCGGCGCGAACCGCGCGCTCGTGAAGACGGTCACCGGCGTGTCGGTGACGGACGGCACCCTCAACCTGCAGTCGGTCTACGGCTCCGCGGACGACCCCGAGCTCGCCGCGATCGAGGTCGAGCCGTCGGGTAGCGCCCCGCCGCCCCCGCCCGACCCGGCGGTCGTCGGCCAGTGGGGGTCGGTGCTGAGCTGGCCGCTCGTGACGGTGCACGCGTCGCTGCTCCCGACGGGCAACGTCCTCGTCTTCGACGGCTTCGCCGACGCTCCGAACTCGCAGCGCGTCTGGAACCCGGCGACGAACACGTTCGTCGCGGTGCCGTACGGCGTCAACATCTTCTGCGCGGGCCACGTGAACCTGCCCGACGGCCGCGTGTTCATCGCGGGCGGGCACGTGTCGGCCGATGTCGGGCTCCCGGCGACGACGATCTTCGACCCGGCGACCTCGACGTGGACGGCCGCGCCCGACATGACCGTGGCGCGCTGGTATCCGACGGCGACGCAGCTCCCGAACGGAAAGGTGCTCGTGTTCTCGGGAGACAACATCGTCCAGAACCGCCCGGGCGCGACACCGCCGTTCTCGGACGCGTCGGTGAACTCGCTGCCGGAGGTCTTCGACCCGGTCACGAACACGTGGCAGGACCTGACGGGCGCGCGCCTGACCTCGCCGCTGTACCCGTTCATGTTCGTCCTCTCCGACGGGCGGATCCTCGACGCCGGCCCCGACACGCAGTCGCGCATCCTCGATCCCGCGACGTGGACGTGGTCGAACCTCGCGGTGTCGTCGTTCGACGGCATGAGCGCCGTCATGTACCGGCCGAACAAGATCATGAAGTCCGGCTCATGGGCCGACCCCGACTTCAACGGCTCGCAGGCCTACACCACGATCGCGAACACCGCGGTGCTCGACATGAGCGCGCCGACGCCCGCGTGGCGCAACACGACGGCGATGAACTTCCCGCGCGCCTACCACAACCTCACGCTGCTCCCGGACGGGACGGTTCTCGCCAGCGGCGGGCTCACGACCTCCGACGGGATCGATCTCTCGAAGGCCGTGCTGCCGGCGGAGATCTGGGATCCGACGACGGAGAAGTGGACGACGGTCGCCTCCGAGCAGATCGGCCGCGGCTATCACGCGACGGCGCTGCTCCTCCCGGACGGCCGCGTGCTGATGGCCGGCGGCGGCCAGCTCCCGGGCTCCGCTGCGATCAACAACACGAACGCCGAGATCTACTCGCCGCCGTACCTCTTCAAGGGCGCGCGGCCGACGATCACGTCGGCGCCCAGCCTGCTGCAGTACAACCAGGGATTCACGGTGTCGACGCCGAACGCCGCGTCGATCGCGTCGGTGTCGCTCATCCGCACGCCGTCGGTGACGCATGCATTCGACGAGAACCAGCGCTTCGTGCCGCTGTCGTTCACCGCCGGGTCCGGGCAGCTGACGGTCAGCGCGCCGGCGAACTCGAACCTCGCGCCGCCCGGCTACTACATGCTCTTCATCGTCAACTCGACCGGCGTGCCGTCCGTCGCGTCCTTCGTGCGCTTCCCGGCGCCGTGGGAGGACACGGTCGCGCCGACCGCGCCGACGCTTTCGGCGAGCGGCGGCATCGGGCTCGTCAATCTCGCGTGGTCGGCGAGCACCGACAATGTCGGCGTCACGCGCTACTCCGTGTACCGGTCCACGACCCCCGGGTTCACGCCTGGTTCCGCCAACCGGATCGCCTTCACCACGGTGGGTGTCCCGAACTACGTCGATCGCGACGTCGTCGCGGGGACGACCTACTACTACCGCGTGAAGGCCGAGGACGCCGCGGGGAACCTCAGTCCGTCGTCGAACGAGGCGTCGGCGACGGCCACCGCCGACTCGGCGGCGCCGACGGTGTCGGTAACGGCCCCCGCCGGGGGAGCGACCGTTACCGGCACCGTCTCGGTCACCGCGAACGCGTCCGACGACGTCGGCGTCGTCGGCGTCCAGTTCCAGCTCGACGGCGCGAACCTCGGCATCGAGGACCCGTCCTCGCCGTGGGCAGTCTCGTGGGACACGACGACGGCGTCGAACGCCTCGCACACGCTGACGGCGATCGCGCGCGACGCGGCCGGACACTCGACGACGTCCGCGCAGGTGACGGTGACGGTGTCGAACACCGCCCCGCCGCCGCCACCGCCGCCGACGGGCCTCGTCGCGTCGTACAACTTCGACGCCGGCACCGGCACGACCGTCGCCGACCTCTCCGGCAACGCGAACGCGGGCACGATCACGGGCGCCACCTGGGCGACGGCCGGGAAGAACGGCGGCGCGCTCTCGTTCAACGGGACGTCGAACTACGTCCAGGTCGCCGACTCGAACTCGCTCGACCTGACGACGGGGATGACGCTCGAGGCGTGGGTGAACCCGGCGGCGCTCGGCACGGCCTGGCGCACGGTGCTCTTCAAGGAGCAGAGCGGCGGGATGATCTACAGCCTGTACGCGAACCAGGACACGACGCGCCCGGTCGGCCAGGTGAACATCGGCGGCGAGCAGAACGTGGTCGGAGCCGCCTCGCTCGCGCTGAACACGTGGTCGCATCTCGCCGTCACCTACGACGGGAGCGCGCTGCGCCTCTACGTCAACGGCGCGGTCGTCGCCACGACGCCCGCCACCGGCACGATCCCGGCCTCGACGGGCGTCCTCCGGATGGGCGGCAACTCGGTGTGGGGCGAGTGGTTCGGCGGCCTGCTCGACGACGTCCGAATCTACAGCCGAGCCCTGTCCGCCGGCGAGATCGCCACGGACATGGGCAGACCGGTCAGCTAGCGAGTCCGCCGCCGGCCCCGTCGCCGGCTGCCTCCTTGCAACAGCTGCAACGTTGTGGGAAGGTCGCCGCCGGAGTCTTCAAGGGGAGGAAAAGATGAAGCGTTTGGCTGGCGCGGCGATCGCCGTCGCCGTGGCCGTCGTCGTGCTGATGACGGCCGCGGCCGGAGTTGCCGGGAAGGGCGGGGCCCTCGAGATGTATACGGCGACCGTGGACCGGTCGCAGGTGTCGAAGCTCGTCCGCGACGGCTTCGACGTCGCCGCCGTCCGGACGGCGGGCGAGCGGGCTCAGGTCGACCTCGTGCTGTCGCTGCAGGAGGTGGGGCAGCTGCAGGCCCGCGGGATCGGCGTGACCGTGAAGCGCAACCGCGACGGGAAGAGCGCGACGCAGCTCGCGGCGGAGCAGGCGGCCGCCGGCTACGTCGTCTGGCGCTCGTGGGACGAGAAGAGCGGGATCCGCGACGAGCTGTACGACCTCGCGCAGCGGAACCCGAAGATCGTCAAGCTGGAGGTGATCGGCCACTCGGTGCAGGGCCGGGAGATCGTCGCGCTCAAGGTGACGCGCGACGCGAACCGGCTCGCCGACGGATCGCGCCCGGTCGCCATGTACGCCGCCATGCAGCACGCGCGGGAATGGATCTCCGTCGAGGTCGCGCGGCGCATCCTGCACCACTTCGTGGACGGCTACGGCCGCGATACGACGGCGACGAACCTCGTCGACACCCGCGAGCTGTGGTTCGTGGTGGTCGCGAACCCGGACGGCTATCAGTACACGTTCGACACCGAGCGCCTGTGGCGCAAGAACCTGCGCGACAACAACGGCGACGGCGCCATCACGAACGTCGACGGCGTCGACCCGAACCGCAACTTCGCCGAGCACTGGAACTACGACGACGCCGGGTCCTCGTCGCAGACCACCAGTGAGACCTACCGCGGAACCGCGGCGGCGTCCGAGCCCGAGACCAAGGCCTACCAGGGGCTCCTCGACCGGATCAAGCCGAAGTTCCTCGTCAACTACCATTCCTACGGGCAACTGCTGCTCTACACGTTCGGCTGGCAGGTGCAGACGCCGACGGCGGACAACCCGATCTATCTCGCGCTGTCCGGCACCGACAAGAACCCCGCGATCCCCGGGTTCGACCCGGGCGTCGGGGCCGACCTCTACATCACGAACGGCGAGACGACGGACTACGCGCATGCGATCGACGGAACGCTCGCGTGGACGCCGGAGCTCGGCGAGGGCGTTCCGGGGAACGGTTTCGTCTTCCCGGACGACCCCGCGCTCGTGCAGCAGGAGTTCGACCGGAATCTCCCGTTCGCGCTTGACGTGGCGAAGTCGGCGGCGAACCCGGCCCAGCCGGTGTCCCACCTCGGGACCTCGGTGAAGCCGTTCTACCTCGACCTGTCGTCGATCGAGCCCGAGCTCTCGGGCAATCCGCAGGGCGACTTCCGCTTCGCGGTCTCGTACGGCGACCCGCAGGTCGTCCAGGTGCTGGCGGCACGCTCCGTCGGCGCAGTGACGATCAACTACCGCGTCAATGGCGGCTCGACCCGCACCGCGTCGACCAGCGAGTGGAACGGCGGCGAGCGCTTCGGCGGGCCGGGCGACGTCTACTACCACGTCATGCGCGGCCAGGTCACGGGCACGAACCCGGGCGACCGCGTCGAGGTCTGGTTCAGCGGCGGCGGCGCCCGCAGCGAGTCGTTCACCTACACCGCCGAGGTCGAGTCGGGCAACCGCGTGCTCGTGATCTCCGCGGAGGACTACAGCGGCATCTCACCCGTCTACAAGAAGGCCGACGGCCCGAGCTACCTCACGTACTACCTCGACGCCCTCGCCGCGAACGGCATCGGCGCGGACGTGTACGACGTCGACGCGCACGGGCGCGGCTCGCCGGACGCCCTCGGCGTCCTCAGCCACTACCGCGCCGTGATCTGGTACACGGGCGACGACGTGATCACGCGCGACCGCGGGATGGTTCCGGGAACGGCGTCCCGGCTCGCGAACGACGAGGTGCTCGACGTCCGCGCCTACCTGAACGAGGGCGGCCGCCTGCTCTACACCGGGAAGTACGCCGGCTTCGAGTACGCGTTCGGCTACGAGTACCAGCCGGAGACGGGCGCGGCGTGCAACCCCGACGACGAAGGCCAGGACGGCTGCCAGGCGCTGTCGGGCGACTTCCTGAAGTACTACCTCGGGGCGTACTTCTACAACGACGACGCGGGGACGGTGAAGGGAAAGGTCGCCGACGTCGTCGGCGTCGACACGCCGTTCGCCGGTCTCGGGTGGACGTTCGGCGGGCCGAGCGCGGGGAATCAGGACCACAGCGCGTCCTTCATCGCGACGAGCGGCCTGCTCCCGCCGGCGACGTATCCGCAGTTCCGAAGCTGGCCGTCGGCGAAGTACGCGCGTCCGGGAGGGCCGTTCGAGCCCCACACGGGCCAGTACTACGTCTATTCGCAGATCTCGGACATCTCGTACAAGCGTGTGACGCGAACGGTCAGCGTCCCCGCGGGCGGCGCGTCCTTGTCGTTCTGGACGTCGTTCGACACCGAGCCGGCCTGGGATCACGTATTCGTCGAGGCCCACACGGCCGGGCTCGACGACTGGACGACGCTACCCGACCTCAACGGGCACACGTCGCAGGCCACCGGTGAATCCTGTCCCGCCGGCTGGCGCGAGCTGCATCCGTTCCTCGACCACTACCAGACCCTGAACGCCGACGGAACGTGCTCCCCGACCGGTACGACCGGGACGTGGAACGCCGCGACCGGGAGCTCGAGCGGCTGGCAGCAGTGGCGGGTCGACCTCTCGCGCTGGGCGGGGAAGCAGGTCGAGGTGTCGATCGCCTACGCGAGCGACTGGTCGGTGCAGGGCCTCGGTACGTTCCTCGACGACACGGCGCTCTCGACGGGCGAGACAACCTCGTTCGAGGACGGCCTCGGCGGCTGGAGCGTGACGGGGCCGCCGCCCGGAAGCGGCGCGAACGGCAACAACTTCGTGCGGACGAATGCGGCCGGATTCCCGGAGGGAGCGGTCGTCGCGACCGACGACACGCTCTACTTCGGGTTCGGCCTCGAGGGCATCTCCGGGCCCGCGACCCGCGCGTCCGTGATGGGCCGCGCGATGGGCTACCTCATGCGGTAGCGGACCACCCTTTGTGCACCAGAGCACAAGCCACCCGCTCGTGCTCTGGTGCACAAGGGATCTACGACCGGATCACGTCGAGAACCTCGTCGCGCTTCGACGCCATGAGCTTCGGCGTGCGCGCTTCGAGGTTCAGGCGCAGGAGCGGCTCCGTGTTCGACGGCCGGATGTTCATGTGCCAGTCGTGGGCGTCGACCGAGACGCCGTCCATGTGCGTGACCCGGCCCTCCGGCCCGAAGCGCTCCTCGAGCTCCTTCAGCTTGAGCGCCACGTCGGCGACCGGGGTGTTGATCTCGCCGGTGATGAAGTAGCGCGCGCGGAACGGCTCGAGGATCTCGCTCAGCTTCTGCCCGCGGCGCGAGACGAGCTCGAGCATCAGCAGGAACGGGACGACCCCCGAGTCGGCCTGCGAGAAGTCGCGGAAGTAGTAGTGCGCCGACACCTCGCCGGCGAAGACGGCGTCCTCCTCCCGCATGCGGTGCTTGATGTACGCGTGCCCGACGCGGTTCATGAGCGGGACGCCTCCGGCGCGCGAGATCGTCTCCGGCACCGCCCACGAGGCACGGACGTCGTAGATCACCTTGCCGCCCGGCTCCTTCGAGAGGATCGACTCGGCGAACAGCGCCGTGATGAAGTCGCCCGGGACGAAGCCGCCGGCGTCGTCGACGAAGAAACAGCGATCGGCGTCGCCGTCGTACGCGACGCCGAAGTCGGCGCCCTCCTCGGTGGTCTTGCGCACGATGAACTCGCGGTTCTCCGGCAGGAGCGGATTCGGCTCGTGGTTCGGGAACGTCCCGTCGGGCTCGAAGTAGCAGCGCACGGCGTCCACGGCCGGCAGCCGGTCGAGCACGGGCGGGAGCATTGCGCCGGCCATGCCGTTCGCGGCGTCGATCACCACGCGCACGGGGCGGAGCGCGTCGACGTCGATGAACGAGAG
>DASXTR010000013.1:0-20284 GCA_036505325.1 Gaiellaceae bacterium | reverse complement strand
ACGGGGTGCGAACGCAGCTGCAGCTGCAGCTCGTCGCGCGCGGCTACGACGTGCTCGTCGCGACGCCGTTCGGGCCCGAGTGGTACCCGTATCTCATGCGGCGCCTCGGCGAGCGGCCCGCGAACCTCCTCTTCTTCGCCCGCAGCGCCTTCCGGTAGCGTCTTCGATATGAGGGTCGTCGTCGGTGCGCTGCTGCTCGCGCTCGCGGCCGGCTGCGGAGGGAAGTCGAAGCCCCTGGCCGAGAAGGCGCGGCCGATCGCGCCGACGAACACGATCCCGCCGCTGCCGGTGCTCGACCCCGACTTCAGGCCGAGCCCGGCCCGGCTGACGCAGAACCTCGCGTGGTCGGACGAGCTCGAGGAGTACGGCGAGGTCTCGTACAGCTCGCGCGGCGCGGGAGCGAACGCCGTGCAGTCTACGGCTGCCTCGACGCCTGAGATCGTCCTTCAGGACGACCCGGAATCCCTCAGGCGACGGATACGCGCGCGCGTAGCGTGACCGTCATGGCAGTGATTCCGCTGATCGGCAAGACGCCTGCCAGCCCCAGGCGGGAAGTGGGGGTGGCCGCACCGTCGCGCGGAGCGGCGCGCCGTAGGTTGAGCGGCATGAACCGCATCCTCAGAGCTCACTCAGGCCTCGCCGAGCTGGCGACCGCCGTCGGCCTGTACGCCGTGTACGAGCTGGTGCGCGGCTTCGGCTCCACGAGCCTCGCCGCAGCCCGCGCGCACACCGCCGACATCGTCGCCCTCGAGCAGTCGCTGGGCGTCTTCGGCGAGCGAAGCGTGCAGCGCGCGGTCGACACGCTCCCGGGCGTCCCCGCCCTCCTCGGCTTCGCCTACATGACGCTGCACCTCGGCGCGACCGCCGCGATGCTGATCTGGGTCCACCGCTCGCACCGCGCACAGTTCGCGCTGGTGCGGTCGTCGATCGTGATCGCCACGGCGATCTCGCTCGTGATCTACGTCCTCTACCCGGCGGCGCCGCCGCGCCTCGCCGGGATCGGCTTCGCCGACACCGTGACCGAGAAGTCGGGCATCAACCTCAGCTCCGACTCGCTGGGCAGCCTCTACAACCCGTTCGCCGCGGTGCCCAGCCTGCACTTCGGCTACGCGCTCCTCGTCGGCGCTGCGGTGTACGCACTCGCCCGCCGCCGGTGGGTGCGCTGGCTCGGCGCCGCCTACCCGCCGGCGATGCTCTTCATCATCGTCGCGACCGGCAACCACTTCCTGTTCGACGCGGCGGCCGGCGGCCTCGTCGTCATCGCCGCATGGATCGCTGCGCGGGCGCTTCTGACGCCTCGCCGGGCTCTCGCCCGCCGGCTCGATCCTGCTCTCGCCTGCTGAGCGGCAGCCGCAGCCAGAACGTCGAGCCGACGCCCTCGGTGCTGCGGAACCCGATGTCCCCGCCGTGGGCGTCGACGATCTCGCGCGAGACGGCGAGGCCGAGCCCCGTGCCGCTGATCCCCGCCGACTGCGCGCCGCCGCGGAAGAACTTCTCGAAGATCCGCTCCTGGTGCTCGCGCGGGATGCCGACACCCTCGTCGGTGACGGAGAGGCGTGCGGAGGTGGGCTCCAGGCGCAGCCGCACCTCGACCGTCCCGCCCTCCGGCGAGTACTTGATCGCATTCGAGAACAGGTTCCCGATCACCTGCGCGAGCCGGTCGCGGTCGCCGTGGACGACCACAGTCGCCGCAGGCAGGTCGAGCACGAGCCGGTGGCCGTTCGACACGCCGAAGAAGAGCAGGACCTGCTCGCGCACGAGCGTGACGAGGTCCACCGGCTCGAGCTCGAGGTCGAACTGCCCCTCTTCGAGCAGGCGCACGTCGAGGAAGTCCTCCGCCAGCGAGCCGAGGCGCCGGGCTTCCGCGTCGATGATCTCGAGGTAGCGCCTGCGCTCGTCCGCGTCGAAATCGCGGTCGAGCAGCAGCCGTGTGAACCCGATCACGCTCGACAAGGGGGTCCGCAGCTCGTGCGAGACCATGCTGATCAGGTCGGACTTGTGGCGCTCGCTCGACTGGAGCTGCTCGTTCTGCTCGATCAGCGTGCGCCGGCCCGCCGCGAGTGCGCGCGTCATCGCATTGAACGCCGCCGCGAGCGCGGCGATCTCGTCGACTCCGCGCTCGCGGAGCCGCACGTCGAAGTCGCCGCCGGCGACCGCGGCGGCCGCGTCGGCCGCGCGCCGAACCGGCCGCGCGACGGCGCGTGCGACCCACGCCCCGAACAGGAGGACGGCGACGACCGACACGGCGAGCCCGAAGCCCCCGAGGAGCTCGGCGCGGCGCGCGATCCCACGCGCCTCGGCCGACCGGTGCCGCGAGCGCGCCGCCTCGGTCGTGAGGATGCGCCCGAACTCGGCGCGGATCTCCTCGAGCCTGCGCCGCCGCTCGTTCGTCGCGGCTTCGGAGCGCGCGGTGTTGGGCGCGACCTTGACGATCGCGAGCACCGGCTCCGCGTAGTCGCGCACGTAGGCGTCGACGAGGAGCGTGACGCGCCGGACCCGCGCACGCTGGACCGAGTCCTCCGCGACGAGCCGCCGCACCCGCTCCGCGGCGAGAGGCCACCGGCTGCGCGCGTCGATATACGGCGTGAGGAACGCGCGGTTCCGCGTCAGGACGTAGCCGCGGATGCCCGTCTCGAGGTCGGCCGCGAGCGTCTCGAGCCGCAGCGTTGCGACCGTCACGTCCTTCGACTGCGACTCGCGCGCGGTCGAGCGCCGCAGCGACGAGATCGCGAACAGGAAGACGAGGAACATCGCGCCGACGACGACCGCGACCGCGATCGCCGCGAAGACGACCTGCGCGACGAGCGTCGACCGCCTTCCGATCACGCCGCGTCCTCCAGGAGCACGTCGACGACCCGCGCCAGCTCGTCGGGCGCAAACGGCTTCGGGAAGAACGCGTCGGCGCCGGCGTCCAACGCGTCGCGCGCATCCTGATCCGTCTGCCACGCAGACAGGACGACGACCGGGACGTGCGCGAGCTCGGTATCCGACTTCAGCTGCCGCAGGAGCTCGAGGCCGCTGCGCCCAGGGAGCATGATGTCGAGGACGACGAGGTCGGGCCGGCGCAACTTCGCCTCGGCCCACGCCTCGTCGGCGTCACCCGCCTCGGCGAACGCGAACCGGTCGCCGAGCGAGACGCGGATCAGCTCGCGCAGCGGAGGCTCGTCGTCCACGACGAGGATCGTCCTGCCCTCCCGCATCTACCCGGCCAGCCTGAACAGGAGCACGTTGCGGCGCGGGCGCAGGGCGGTCGCGGTGACCGTGAGGGCGCCTCGGGCGTTGTCGTAGAGGCCCGTGCCGCCGACGATCGCCGCCTCGTAGAGCAGCCGCGAGTCGAGCGCTCCGGCGACGACGATCTTGCCCTTCGGAAGGACGTAGGTGCCGTTGCATTGACGCGTGCGCCGGTCGAGGAACGTGCAGACGAGGTACGCGCTGCCGATCGGGCGCGGGGAGATGCGCCGGTTGTAGAGCTGCTGCCGGAGCACCTCGACGTCCCCGATCCGCCCCGGCGCGCCGGCGTCGACGCGCCGGAACTCGGTCTGGACGTCGGTGATCCGGATCGTCGCCGGCCCCGTCTCTGCGCCGCCGCCGCGCGCAAGGACCGCGCCGGTGGCGACCGCTGCGGCCGCCGCCGCGGCCATCGCTCGTTTCACGTCGTTCCCCTCTCGTCGCGGTTGTCACGAACCGGACGAGCCCACGTGCTCCCGCGCCTCAGTCTATGCGGTTCTCCGCGACCGTCCGACGAGCGCGGCCGGCAGGCGGCGGCGCGACGTGCGCAGCGCCTCGGCGAGCGCGGCCGCCGCGCCGTCGTGGACGCCGGGTCCGTGGCCGACCAGGATCCGCTGCGGCTCGACTGCGCGGAGCCGCTTCGGCGGGAACAGCCGCAGCAGCGGGTGGACGCCGATGCGCTCTCCGGGTGCGCGGAAGTAGCCGAGCGTCCCGAGCGCGTCCGCACAGACGAGGACGCGCCGCTCCGGCCACCACAGCGCGGCCTCGCGCCACTTCCACCAGCTCACGACCGGGACGACGTCGAACGGGACGTCGGCCGCGCCCGCGAAGGCCGCGTGGTGCGGCACGCCGAAGCGTGCGGCGAGCAGCGCGCAGTCCCGCGCGTGCCGGTCGAGCAGCTGGATCACGCCGCGAACCTCCCCGAGGCCGCTCAACCTTTGTGACAAGTTGTCACTAGGTTCGACCGGGTCGACGAGCCAGACGCCTCCGTCCTCGCCGACGAGGGCGTGCGAGGTGCGCGCGATGCGCTCCTCCTCCATCCACCCGAGTCCGCCGTCGAACTCGTCGACGAGCCTCAACGGCCGCGCCACCAGCGCAGCGTGCGCCGGCCGAGGACGAGCGCGCCGGTGACGGTCAGCACGAGCTTCACGGCCTTCGAGCCCTGCAGCTTCGACTCGCCGGCGGTGCGCTCGCGCATGTTCACCGGGACCTCCTCGACGCGCAGGCCGGCCTCGCCGAGGCGGATCAGCGCCTCCACCTCGGGCGCGCCGGTGAGGTACGGCTGCGCGAGCAGCTCGATCGCCGCCGCGTTCGCCGCGTACATCCCGGACGTCGAGTCGCCGATGGCGCGGCCTGTGCGCACCTTCATCGCCCGGCGCAGGACCGCGGTGCCGAAGCGGCGCGCGGGCGACGGGAGGTAGCGGTAGGCGGGGTAGCCCTCGCCCGAGACGAAGCGCGAGCCGACGGCGACGTCGGCGTCCCCGGAGCGCACCTTCTCGAGCAGCCGCTTCAGCTCGTGCGCCGGGTGCTGGCCGTCGGCGTCGACTCGGCCGCAGAACCAGTAGCCGCGCTCGTGCGCCCAGCCCCAGCCGGCGGCGATCGCCTCGCGCAGGCCGCGGTTCTCCGGGAACGAGAGCACCTCGGCGCCGGCCGCGCGCGCGGCCTCGGCGGTGCCGTCGGTCGAGCCGTCGTCGACGACGAGGACGTCAGCTTCCGGGATCTCCTCCTTCAGCTCCGCCAGCACCGACGGCAGCGAATCCTCCTCGTTCCAGGCCGGTATGAACACCAGGGAGTGCTCCACGGTGCTGAATGATCTCATCGACGAGGCCGTACTCGACGGCTTCATGCGGCGTCATGAACCGGTCGCGATCGATGTCCTTCATCACGCGGTCCACGTCCTGCCCGGTGTGGCGCGAGATGATCTCCGCCATCCGGCGCGTCATATCGAGGATCTCGCGCGCGGCGATCTGGATGTCCGCGGGCGTGCCGCGGAAGCCGCCGGAGCCCTGGTGGATCATCATCTTCGAGTTCGGAAGCGCGTACCGCTTCCCCTTGGCGCCGCCGGCGAGGATCATCGCGGCGGCCGACATGCCCATGCCGACGCAGACGGTGGCGACGTTCGGCTTGACGTACTGCATGGCGTCGTAGATCGCCATCCCCGCGTAGGCCGATCCGCCTGGCGAGTTGACGTAGAGCCAGATGTCCTTGTCCGGATCGTCGGCCTCGAGGAAGAGGAGCTGCGCGGCAATCAGGTTCGCGATGTTGTCCTCGACCTCCTGGCCGAGGAAGACGATCCGCTCGCGGAGCAGGCGGGAGTAGATGTCGAACGACCGCTCGTAGCGGCCGTCCTGCTCGACGACCATCGGGACGACGGAGCCAATGACCATGTGAAACCTCCTATACTGCCGTTGCAATGCAACTCGGAGGTTGCACATTAACACGCAACTTGGAGGTTGCGCGATGATTCGCAGGGAGATTCTGCTGGACGCGCCGCGCGAGGAGGTCTGGGAGGCGTTGACCGACCCCGAGCGGCTCGAGGACTGGTTCGCGAACGACGTCGAGCTCGACCTGCGCCCCGGCGGCGGCGCGCGCTTCCGCTGGTCGAACGGCGAGGAGCGCCATGCGGTAGTGACCGAGGTCGAGCCCGGCGAGCGCCTCGCGTTCGACTGGGAGGACGAGGGCGAGGTCGAGTTCACGCTCGCCGACGACGCGGACGGGACGCTGCTCACGGTCGTCGAGACGTCGCCCGCGTGGACGACCGCGCTCGACGTGCAGGCGTCCTTCGGCTTCGCGCGTGTCTGATCCGCTCGGCCAGGTCTTCTCCGCTCTCGCCGACCCGAGCCGCCGGCACGTCCTCGGCTACCTCGCCGAGAACGGCACCGCGACGGCGACGGAGCTGACGGGCGAGCTGCCGATGACGCGCCAGGCGGTGTCGAAGCACCTCGCCACGCTCTCGGACGCGGGCCTCGTGACGGGCGAGCGCGCCGGCCGCGAGACGCGCTACCGCCTGACGGAGGCCGGCTCCGAGTGGGACGACCGACTCGACGCTCTCAAGCGCCACCTCGGACGGCGGCGCTCCTGAACCTCGTGCACCAAAGCACGAGCTCGTACTTCGTGCTCTGGTGCACAAATGGGGTTTCGGCGCTCAGGCGCCGCTACGGATGTCGTCGAGACGGCGTTGCTCGAAGCGGATGTCCGAGAACGTCACCCCGCAGCCGTCGCCGGTCGGTGACTGCGCTTCGAAGCCGATCTGGAGTTCGCCCGTGCCGTCGAGCGCGAAGTGACGGACGAGCTCCCAGCGTCGGCCGTCCGTGGAGGCATGGAACGCGAACTCGTCGCCGATGCGCGCGATCCTCAGCCACACCTCGCGGCCGTCGACGGTGAAGGCGTTCGCGTCGTCCGAGACGCCTCGCGTGACGACCGACACGATCATCGGCTGCGCCTCGGGCGACGACTCGAAGCACAGCTTCGCCCACGTGCGTTCGCCGCGCCATAGCACGAGCACACCCGCGTCGAAAGCCGCGCGGAAGTCGACGGCGACCCTCGCGCCGAGCAGGAAGTCGCCGTCGACGGGGCCGACGAGCGCCGGCGCGCTCATCGTCGCGGGACGGCCGCCTGGATCGACGAACCAGTCGGTGCGCGGCCCCGCGGTGACGCTCAGCGTGCCGTCGCCGCGCCGCCATTCCGCAGCTTCGCCGAGCGGGCGCAACGCGAACGGGAGCGGCACGACTCGGAGCGTAACGGGTAGCGTCGCGCGAATGGCCACCTTCGACGCCCTGCGCGATCTGCCGCTCCGCGTCGAGGAGACGACGACCGACACGCTCTCGCTCCCCATCATGCCCGAGTTCACGCGGCGCACGACGGTGGTGCACCTGCGCGGTGCGGACGAGGACGGCGTCGGCGAGGACCTCACCTACGATGCGGCCGAGCACGACTCGTTTCCGACGTTGCCGGCCGGCGAGTTCACGCTCGCGTCCTTCTCGAGCGCACTCGACGACGTCCCGCTCTTCCGGGGGTCGACGCAGCAGGGCGCGTACCGCGACTACCGTCGCTGGGCGATCGAGTCGGCCGCACTCGACCTCGCGCTGCGGCAGGCCGGAACAAGGCTCGGCGAGGCGCTCGGGCGCGAGCCGCGGCCGGTGACCTTCGTCGTCTCGACCCGCGCGGCATCGCTCGATCCGCTGCTCGAGCTGTACCCGTCGCTTCGCTTCAAGCTCGACCCGACGACGGAGTGGACGGACGACTTCGTGCGGGCGCTCGCTGCGCGTGGGATCGTCGACGTCGTCGACCTCAAGGGCGCGTACAAGGGGACGCCTGTGGATCTCGCGCCGGAGCCCAACCTCTACCGGCGCGTCGCCGAGGGCTTCCCCCGCGCCTGGATCGAGGACCCGGCGCTCACGCCGGAGACGGACGACGTGCTGCGCCCGCATCGCAACCGGATCACGTGGGACGCGCCGATCCACTCGTGGGCGGACGTGGAGGCGCTGCCGTTCCCGCCGCGCTGCCTGAACTGCAAGCCGTCCCGTTTCGGGACGCTCGAGCGGCTGTTCGAGTTCTACGACCGAACCGCCGAGGGCGGGATCGAGCTCTACGGCGGCGGCCAGTTCGAGCTCGGCCCGGGACGCGGCCAGATCCAGCTCCTCGCCGCCCTCTTCCACCCGGACTCGCCGAACGACGTGGCGCCCGGCGCCTTCAACGAGCCGACGCCGCGCCCGGGCCTCCCGACGAGCCCGCTCGAGCTACGCGTCGGGCCCGGCTTCCGTGCGGAGTCGTAGCGCCTTTTCCGCGAGCCGCGCGACCGATCCGTCTCCCGCCGCGCCGAGCTCGTACCAGGCCGCGCCGTCGCACGGCTCACCGCGGCCGACGACGAGGTAACGAACGTCGAGATGCACGTGCGCGGGCTCGTCGCCGCGCGCCGGGATCGCATGCGCGTCCAGGTCGAACGGCCGCGGCGCCGTCGGATGGAGCGAGACGTCGAGCGCGGTCTCCTCCCGCGCCTCGCGCAGCGCAGCCTCTTCCAGCGACGCGTCGCCGGGCTCCACGTGTCCGCCGGGCTGGAGCAAGCGCCTGAGCTTCGTATGCGCAACAAGGCACGTCCGCGAGCCCGACTCGTCGACGACGAGCGCCGACGCCGTGAAGTGCGCCCGCTCCTGCGTCCGGGACAGCGGATCGGCGAGCTCCTCTGCGAACCGCAGCATCGCGCAGCGGTCGGCCTCCTCGCGCTCTGATGCGCTGACGTGCACGCGCAGGAGCTCGACGAGCGCGTCGACGCGGCTCATTCGTACTGCAGCGCCTCGAGCACGTTCAGCCGGGCCGCGCGGCGCGCGGGATAGATCGCGGCGATCAGCCCAGCTACGATCGCCGCGACCACGAACACCCCGAGCGTGACGTACGGAACCGCGAAGGCGACGAACTCGATCGCCCGGCCGATCAGCAGCGCGAGGAAGATGCCGATCGGGATCCCGAGCGCGGCGCCGATCAACGCGGTCACCGCCGCTTCCTGGCGGATCATGCGCCGCAGCTGGCGCCGGTCCATGCCGACCGCGCGCAGCATGCCGAGCTCGCGGGTGCGCTCGTAGACCGTCAGCACGAGCGTGTTGACGATGCCGAAGAGGCTGATGACGATCGACAGGCCGAGGAGGACGAACAGCAGGTTCAGCAGCACGTTGATCCCACGCTCCTGGTTCTTCTTGAACTGGCCCTCTGTCTGGATCTTCGCGTCGGGGAACGACTTGAGCGCGTTCTTCAGCTCGGCGGTGTTCGCGTCGGTCTCTCCGCCGCGGATGTTGACGAACGCGAACACGTTCTTCGGCTGCGGGTAGTACGCGTCGAACGTCTTCGAAGAGGTGGTGATCTTCCCGAACGGCGATCCGCCCTTCGGCGGGTCGAAGATCCCGGCGATGCGGAGGTCGATCGTGCGCCCGTACGGCGTCTGCATGCGGACCGGCGACTCGACGTGCAGATCGTGATCGTTCGCGAAGCCGTCGTCGACGACGGCGCCGCGCCGCCCGAGCCGCTCGAGCGTCGCCTGCGACCCTTCTTTCCAGTCGAGGATGATCGTGCGCGAGATGCCCGGATCGACCGCGGTGACGGGGAACTCGTCGCCGAACGCCTTGCCCTGGCCCGCGCGGACGCCGGCGACGGTGGTGACGCCGGGCAGCTTCCGCAGCGCGTCGGCGGACGCCGTCTCGGTCGGCGTGAACCCGTTCTGCGACGTAAGCGCGTAGTCGGCGTGAAAGAGGTCGTTCACGGCCCCCTCGAACGACGACTTGAGGCCCGCAGCGAGCACGGCGACGAACGTCACGAGCGCGAGCCCGATCATCAGCGCGGCCGCCGCGGCCGCGGTCCGCTGCGGGTTGCGGCGCGCATTCCGCTCCGCGAGCTGGTTCACGTTGCGGTCCGGGAGGACGCTCGGGAGCGGGACCGGCCACTCCGGCTCGAATCGCGTCACCGACGCGCGCAGCCACATCAGCAGCGCGAGGAGGGTCGTCACCGGGACGAGCAGGCTCCCGACGAGACCGGCGAGGCGGAGGGCGACCGGCTCTCCGCGGCCGAAGAACGCGTAGCGTGCGAACCAGTAGGTGAGCGCGACCGGGTAGACGACGATCGACAGCACGACGATCGCGATCGTCGCGAGGGGGCTGACGCCGACCGAGACCGGCCGCACGACCCGCGACGCGACGAGCGCGACGCCGAGGAAGAGCAGCACCACCCCGACGCCGAGGATGCCGAGCCGCGGGCCCGTCTTGATCCCGTGGCCGAACGCGCCGTAGACGAGGCCGGCGACGCCGACCGCGCCGACGGCGACCGCGACGAACGGCCCGTAGCGTGCGAACCAGCCGGGCGGGAGGACGAACCCCTCGCGAACGGCCGCGACCGGCGGCACCTTCGTCGCGCGCCGGGCGGGCCAGATCGAGGCGACGAGCGTGACGAGGATCCCGATCGCGAGCGAGAAGACGATCGTCCTCGGCGCGAACACGGTTCCACTCTTCGGCAGGTCGATGCCGGCGACGACGAAGAGCGCGTTCAACCCTTTCGCGAGCCCGAGCCCGAGGAAGAGCCCGATCACCGACGCGAGCGCGCCGACCACCAGCCCCTCCACGACGACCGACCCGAGTACCTGGCGGCGGGTCGCGCCGAGGGTGCGCAGCGTCGCGAACTCACGGGTTCGCTGCGCGACGGTGATCGACAGGGTGTTGACGATCACGAACGCACCGACGAACAGCGCGACGAGGCCGAACGCGAGCAGGAACTTCTGGAGGATCGAGAGGAAGTCGTTGACGTCGCTCGCGTCCTGCTTCGCCTGCGACGTGCCGGAGCGCACCTGGGTGTTGTGCGGGAGCACGTGCCGAACCGACGCGAGCAGGCGGTCCTGCGAGACGCCCGCCTTGGCCGCGATCCGGATCGAATCGAGCTGCCCGGCCTTCGAGAACAAGCGCTGCGCGACGGGCAGGTCGAAGATCGCGAACGTCGCCCCGCCGATCGACGAGACCGAGCCGAACTTCGCCACCCCGGTGATGCGGAACTGCTGCACCGGACCCGTCGCCTGGACGCCGATCGACTCGCCGACGCGATAGTGCTTCTTCTTCGCAGTCGCGGCGTCGATCGCGATCTCTCCCGGCCCGCTCGGCCATCCGCCCGAGACGAGAGTCAGCGGGTTGAACCGCTGGTCGCTGTCCGGGTTGACGCTGAAGCCGAGGTTCGGCGCGCCGCCGACCGAGATCACCTTGCCGTCGCGCCCGACGAGACGCGTCTGCTGGCTCTGCACGTCGCCGAGCGCGACGCCCACCGTCGGCAGCGACCGCACCTTCGCCAGGAGCGGCTCCGGGAACGACGGCGCGATCGTGCCGTTCTGGTCGCTGCCGAACGACGTCTTGCCGGTGATCACCGCGTCCGCGTTCTTGTACGAGACGGTGAAGATCGTGTCGAAGCCCTTCTGGATCGTGTCCGTGAGGACGTACGTACCGCTCACCATTGCGACGCCGAGCACGATCGCGATCGCCGTCAGGACCGCGCGCAGCTTGCGGCCGAGCATGCCCTTCAGCGCGACGCGGATCACTGCGAGATGCGGCTCATCGCGGCGAGGATCTCCGACTGGCCGCTGCGCCTCAGCTCGTCGACGATCAAGCCGTCGGCGAGGAATAGGATGCGGTCTGCAATCGCCGCGGCCGCCGCGTCGTGGGTGACCATCACCATCGTCTGGCCGTACTCCTCGGCGGAGGAGCGCAGCAACTCGAGGATCTCGCCGCTGGTCTTCGAGTCGAGGTTGCCCGTAGGCTCGTCCGCGAACACGACCGTCGGACGCGAGACGAGCGCGCGCGCGATCGCGACGCGCTGCTGCTGGCCGCCCGAGAGCTCCGAGGGTCGGTGCGTGCGGCGGTCGCTCAGGCCGATGCGCTTCAGCAGGTCCTCGAAGAACGCGGGGTCCGGCTTCTGGCCGGCGATCGAGAGCGGAAGCGCGACGTTCTCCTCCGCCGTCAGCATCGGGAGCAGGTTGAAGAACTGGAAGACGAACCCGATGTGCTTCCGGCGCAGGAGCGTCACCTCCTGGTCGCCCAGCCTCCCGACGTTCTGGCCGGCGATCTCGACCGTTCCGCTCGACGCGCCGTCGAGCGCCGCGAGGATGTGCATCAGCGTCGACTTGCCGGAGCCCGACGGCCCCATGACTGCGACGAGCTCGCCGGGCGCGACGCTCAGCGTAACGCCGCGGAGGGCGTCGACGGCCGCCTCGCCGCTGCCGTACCGGCGTGTGACGTCCTCGGCGCGGAGGACCGATCCGTTCGTGCTCATGCGCCCCAGGCTACCGACGGCACGCGGGCGCGTCGCTGGGTGAAGTCCCTAGGCGGTCACCGATGCGAACTGGGGGATGATCTCCTCGCCGTAGGCGCGCAGCACTTCCTCCTGACCCTCGGTCATGAGGTAGATGTTGAACTGATCGACGCCGATCGCCTCCAGCTCGCGCAGCTTCTCGGTCGCCTGCTGGACCGTGCCGAGGACGCTGAACCGGTCGGCGATCTCGTCGGTGACGAACTCGCCGTGCGCGGCGCCGACGCGCGAGTGGTCCTTGTAGTCGTAGAACTTGCGCGCCTTGATGTAGTCGGTCAGCGCCTTCGGGATCTCGGAGTCCTCGCCGTAGCGCTCGACGAGGTCCCACACGTGGTTGGAGACCATCGCCGGGAACCAGCGCGTCTGGTCGCGGCCCTCCTGGATGTCGTCCGAGATGTGGCTCGGCGCGCACACGATGCACTCGAGCTCGGACGGGTCGCGCCCGGCCTCCTCGGCCGACTTGCGCGCCGTGTCCATGATCCACTGGATGATCTGCGGGTCGGCGAGCTGGATGATCACGCCGTCCGCGATCCGACCCGCGACCGCGAGCGCGCGTGGCCCGTAGCCGGCGACGTACAGCGGGATGCGCGACTCGGTGCGCGCCCACTTCAGCTGCAGCTCCTTCTCATTCCAGGTGACCGGCTCGCCGTTCATCAGCGACTTGATCATCCGGCTCGACTCCTCGAACTCGGCCACCTTCACCGGCTTGAGGCCGATCACGCGCCGGGCGGAGTCGCCGCGGCCGATGCCCATGATCATCCGGCCGTCGGAGATCACGTGCAGCGTGGCGTACGTGCTCGCGAGCACCGTCGGCTCGCGTGTTCCAGGGTTCGTGACGCAGTGGCCGAGCTTCATCGTCTTCGTCCGGTCTGCCGCGAGCGTCAGCAGGGGCGTCGCCTCGTGCCACAGGATGTGGGAGTCGTACGTCCAGCCGTACTCGAAGCCGCGCTGCTCCGCCATCTCCAGCAGCTCGAGGAAGCGCGTGTACGGCGGATCGGGCAGGACGGTGACGCCGAAGCTCAGGGCCATTCGAACCTCCTCGGGTCGTTACTTGCGAGCATATTCCGTCAGCGCCACCGCGGAAGTGCCCTGCATGGAGGCGTCGACGAGCTCGACCGGATGCAGCGCCGGCAGCGGATGCCTCGCGCGCCGGAGCGCCGCCGACACCTGGACGAGGCAGCCGGGATTCGCGGCGGCGTAGACGTCCGGCGCGGTCGCCGCGACGGCGGCGGCCTTCCGGTCGCCGAGCTCCCTCGCCGTGTCCGGCTGGACGACGTTGTAGATCCCCGCGCTGCCGCAGCAGAGCTCCTGGGCCGCGGGCTCGACGAGCTCGAGCCCCGGGATGCGCGTAAGGACCGCGCGGGGCTCGAGGACGACGCGCTGCGCGTGCCGGAGATGGCACGCGTCCTGGTAGGCGACGCGCAGCGGCAACGGGTGGAGCTCGCGCCGCGGCTCGAGCTCGGCGAGCACCTCGTGCACGTCGCGCACGCGATCGGGCGCGACGTCCCTCAGGTGCGACCCGCAGCCGGCGGCGTTCGTCACGAGGACGTCGACGTCCTTGAACGCGGCGAGCGTCTGCTGCGCTCGCCGGTGGCCCTCGTCACGGCGCCCGGAATGGAGCGCGAGCGCGCCGCAGCAGCCGTCGTACGGGGTCACGACCTCGCAGCCGTGGGCGGCGAGAACGCGCGCGGTCGCACGGTTGACGTCGCCGAAGAGGACGCTCTGGACGCAGCCGGTGAGGAGGCCGACGCGCAGCACGCGCTCTCCCTCGGCGGGCGTGACCCGCGGCGGGTTCCGCGCGTCGCGCCACGGCGGCGCGAGGTCGCGCAGCGGCCGCGGCGCGAACCGGGCGAGCGCCAGCGCCGCCCGGAGCCGACGCCGGTGCGGCAGCGTGAGGAAGAGCGTCCGGCGCATCGCGCGATCGCGAAGCGGCCGCCGGTGCTCCTGCTCCACCCGTTCGCGCGTCAGCTCGATCAGCCGGTCGTACTTGACGCCGGACGGGCACGCGGGCACGCACGCGAGGCAGCCGAGACAGCGGTCGAAGTGCTCCACGACCGTGTCGTTCAGCGCCAGCGTCCCGTCGACGACGCCCGACATGAGCCAGATGCGGCCGCGCGGCGAGTCCATCTCCTCGTGCCACAGGTCGTACGTCGGGCACGTCGGCAGGCAGAACCCGCAGTGGACGCAGTCGGCGAGGAGCTTCGGGTCCACTACGAGAGTTTGCCCTCCGGGTCGAGCGCCGCGCGGACTCGCTCGGCGAGCAGGCTCCAGGCGCTCGGCACCTCGTGGTCCACGTACGCGACCCGAGTGCGCACCCGCGCCACGAGCGCTTGTGACAAGTTGTCACGGCTGAGAACGGCGCGGCCCTTCGCGGCGGCCTGGCGCCGGGCGGAATCCTCCCAGACTGCGCCGTCGTCCTCCTCGCCGCCGAGGAGCGCGCGCGCCGCGTCGAGTTGCGCGTCGACCGCGTGCTCGAAGCGGATCGCCAGGCGGCCGCCGACGAGGTCGACGCACGCCGGCTCGAGCTGGGAAGCGCGCAGCGTCGGCCACGCGTCCGGCTCGGCGACGAGCGTGCGCGTCGCGCGCGGGCGCGGGTGCAGCCGCAGCGCGACGCGCGCGACGAGCCCGAGCCGCCCCTGCGAGCCGCAGAAGAGCTTGGCGAGGTCGTAGCCGGCGACGTTCTTGACGACCTTGCCGCCAGAGCTCGCGATCGTCCCGTCGGCGAGGACGACGGTGATGCCGATCACCAGATCGCGAATCGTGCCGTACCGGTGCGACCGCGGCCCCGAGAGCGACGCGGCCACGCAGGCGCCGATCGTCGGGTCGCCCGGCGGGTCGAGCGCGAGCATCTGTCCGTGCGGTGCGAGCGCGGCATCGAGCTGCGAGAGGCGGACACCCGCCTCGACGATGCAGGTCAGGTCGCCGGCCTCGTGCTCCAGGATCCGGTCGAGGCGCTCGGTCGACAGGTCGTCTCCGATCCGGACCCGGTCGGCGGCGCGGAGGGCCTCCGCCGCCTCGCCGACGGACGCCGGCTTGTGCACCAGAGCACGATCAGCGTTCATGTGCTTTGGTGCACAAAGGTCAGAAACGCTCCGCCGCGCCGGCGCGCTCGAGGGGATGGGCTCGGTACGGGCCCGGCACCTCGCCGCACAGGCGCGGGGTCGGAAAAACCTTGCCCGGATTGGCGAGACCGTGTGGGTCGAACGCTGCGCGGACGCGCTGCATCACGGCGAGGTCGTCGGCGCCGAAGAGCTTCGGCATCGAGCACGCCTTGTCGACGCCGATTCCGTGCTCGCCGGTGAGCGAGCCGCCCTCGTCGACGCACACGTCGAGGATCGCGGTCGCGAGCTCTTCCGCGCGCGCGGCCTGGCCCGGCACCGCGTCGTCGTAGAGCACGAGCGGGTGGAGGTTCCCGTCGCCTGCGTGGAAGACGTTGCCGACACGGAGTCCGTACTCGCCTTCGAGCTCCGAGATCCGCTGCAGCACCGCCGGGAGCCGCGTGCGCGGGACGACGCCGTCCTGCACGTAGTAGCTCGGGCTCACGCGCCCCATCGCCGCGAACGCCGCCTTGCGGCCGCGCCAGAGGAGCGCGCGCTCGTCCACGGTCTGCGCCACGCGCAGCTCGAACGCTCCGCAGTCCAGGCAGACGCGCTCGACGGCGGCGAGGTCCTCGTCGACCTGCGCCGCACGGCCGTCGAGCTCGACGATCAGCACCGCGCCCGCGCCCTCGGGGTACCCGGGCGCAACGGCCGCCTCGGCGGCCTCGATCGTGAGCGCGTCCATCATCTCGATCGCCGCGGGCAGGATTCCAGCCGCGATCACGCCGGAGACCGCGGCGCCGGCGAGATCGGTCGACTCGAACCCGGCCAGCAGCGTCCGAACCGCCTCGGGCGCCCGCAGCACGCGGACGGTGATCCGCGTCGCGATTCCGAGTGTCCCCTCGGAGCCGACGAACACGCCCATCACGTCGGGCTCGTCGTCGTCGCGCTCGAGACGCACGAGCTCGCCGTCGGGGAGCACGACGTCGAGCGCGACGACATGGTTCACCGTGAAGCCGTACTTGAGGCAGTGCGCGCCGCCCGAGTTCTCGGCGACGTTGCCGCCAATCGTGCAGACCTGCTGGCTCGACGGGTCGGGCGCGTAGTAGAGCCCCGCCGTCGCGACCGCGCGCGTGACGTCGAGGTTCGTCACGCCCGGCTCGACCGTCACGGTGCCCTCCGCGAGGTCGACGTCGAGGACGCGCGTCATCCGTGCGACCGAGATCACGATCCCGTCGGCGACCGGCAGCGCGCCGCCCGAGAGCCCGGTTCCGGCTCCGCGCGCGACGAACGGGACGCCGTGCGCCGCGCACGCGCGCACGACCGCCTGCACCTCCTCGGCCGTCGCCGGCAGCGCGACGAGCTCGGGCCGCGCCCGGTGGCCGGTCAGTGCGTCGCACTCGTAGGTCGCGAGCTGCTCCGGCTCGGCGATCGTCGGCACGACCGCGGCGACGGCGGCGGCGAATCCGTCAGGCAGCGGCATGGGCGGGAAGGCCGAGCAGGGCGCGCGCCGCGTCGGGGCCGGCGGGCTCGCGGTCGAGAAGCGGCGCCAGCTGCAGCGCCTTCTCGACGAGCTCCGCGTTCGACGCGGCCCGCCGATCGAGCGAGACGCGCATGTTGTCCTCGACACCGACGCGCATGTGTCCACCGAGCATGCACGCTGTGGCCGCGAGATGGAACTCCGCCGGATATCCGATTCCGGCCGCGCTCCACGTGAATCCCTCGCGCCCGAGCAGCCCGCGCGCCGTCTGGAGCATGTGGACGAGCTGCTCGATCGTCCCCGCGTTCGCGCCGAGGACGCCGAGGACGAACTGCACGTGCACGGGGAAGTCGACGAGCCCCTGCTCGGCGAGGTGCGAGAGGTTGTAGAGGTGGCCGACGTCGTAGCACTCGTACTCGGGCTTCGTCCCGGCCTCGCGGAAGAGCTCCGCCAGGCGATAGAGATCCTTGAAGGTGTTGCGGAAGACGTAGTCGCGCGACGACTCGAGGTACTCGACCTCCCACGGCGCCATCTCCGGACGATGACGGACGCCGAAGATCCCGAAGTTGAAGGAGCCGGTGTTGAAGGTCGCCAGCTCGGGCTGCAGCTCCGTGACGACGCGCGCGCGCTCGTCGATCGTCATCCCGACGCCGCCGCCGGTCGTCGGCTGGACGATCGCGTCGGTCTCCTCACGGAGCCGGCCGACGACCTCCCGGAAGAGCTCGAGGTCGGCGGACGGACGGCCGGTCTCCGGGTCGCGCACGTGCACGTGCAGCACGGCGGCGCCGGCCCCGCGCGCCGCGATCCCGGACGCGACGATCTCCTCCGGCGTCACGGGGATCGCGTCGCTCTGACCGGGGACGGTCATCCCGCCGGTCAGCGCGCACGAGACGAAGACGGGCTCGCCGGGCACCTACGCAGTCTCCAGCACGAGCTTGCCCTGGTGCTCCTGCGCCTCGAGACGCGCGAGTGCGGCCTCGACCTCGGCGAGGGGGCGCACCGAGTCGACGACCGGGTGCCAGGCACCGTCGTCGACCATGCGCAGCAGCGCGGCGAAGTCGCGCGGGCTGCCCATCGTCGTGCCGAGGATCGACTGCTGGCCGAAGTAGAACGCGCGCGCGTCGAGCCGCACGTCCGCTCCGCCCGTCGCGCCGAAGACGACGAGCCGGCCGCCGCCGCGCAGGCAGCGCAGCGACTCCTGCCACGTCGATCCGACCGAATCGAGCACGAGGTCGACCTCGCCGACTTCCTCCGGCCAGCCCGGCTCCGTGTAGAGGACGCCGCGCTCGGCGCCGAGCTCGACTGCGCGCGCGATCTTCTCGCCGCCGGACGACGTGACGATCACGCGCGCCCCGGCCTGCACGGCGAGCTGGACCGCGAACGTCGCCACGCCGCCGCCCACGCCCAGGACGAGCACCGTCTCGCCGGCGGCGAGCCGCCCCCGCGCGAACAGCGCCCGGTACGCGGTGAGGCCGGCGAGGGGCAGCGCTGCCGCCTCGTGCCACGACAGGCGCCGCGGCTTCGGGAACACGTTCGCCTCGGGAATCGCGATCAGCTCGGCCCAGGTGCCGTCGTCGGCCCCGCCGAGGATCCGGAAGCCGGCGCCGGGATGTTCCTCGCCGTCGCCCCACTCCAGCGAAGGCAGGATCACGACCTCGTCACCGGTGTCGCGCCGGACGCCGGCGCCGTCCGAGCCGGGGACGAACGGGCGGGGAAAGTCGCCGTAGCGGCCCGCGAGGACGCCGATGTCGCGACGATTGAGCGCCGCGGCGCGCAACTCGACGACGACCTCGCCGTCGCGCGGCCGCGGATCGTCGGCCGGGCCGACCTCGAGCCGGCCCGGCTCGCGGACTACGGCCGCTTCCACTCCGGCAGCGCTCCGGCGGGCACCTCGCGGAAGTCCGGCAGGCCTTCGAGCGCCTTCTCCGCACCGCCTGGGTTGTAGAGCGCGAGCAGCCTCAGCGGCGCCCAGCTCGTGTTCCGCGTCGAGTGGTACACCGCGGTCGGGACGTAGATCGTGTCGCCGGGGCCGATCGGAAACGGCTCGCCGTCGTCGAGCATCTGCTCGCCCGTGCCGCTGAGCACGTAGAGGATCTCCTCGGCCTCGGGATGGTTGTGGCGGTCGTGGCCGCGGCCGGGCTGGAGCACGACCTCGCCGAACGTCAGGCCGGCGCCCTCGGTCGCGTCGGGCGTGACGAGCCACTTGATCGAGCCCCAGTCGAAGGTCTGCGTCGGGACACCCTGCGGGTCAACCGCCGGCATGTTCCTCTCCTTTCACTCCGATCGACTTGAATCGCCGCATGTTGTCGGTCATGGCAACCTCGGTCGGCAGCCGCTCCATCGACGACGCGCCGAAGAAGCCGACCACTCCCCTTGTGCACCTGAGCACGTACTGGGCGTCGTCCGGCTCCGAGATCGGGCCGCCGTGGCAGAGCACGAGGATCTCCGGGTTCACCTCGACCGCCGCGTCGTGCATCGCCTGGATCAGATCGACGCACTCGTCCAGCGTCTTCGCGGTCTCGGCGCCGATCGCGCCGCCCGTCGTCAGGCCCATGTGCGGAACGAGGACGTCCGCGCCCGCCTCCGCCATCGCGCCCGCCTGCTCGACGTCGAAGACGTAGGGCGCCGTCAGCAGGTCGAGCTCGCGCGCGGCGGAGATCATCTCCACCTCGAGGCCGAAGCTCATCCCGGTCTCCTCCAGGTTCTGCCGGAAGGTGCCGTCGATGAGGCCCACCGTCGGGAAGTTCTGCACGCCCGCGAAGCCGATTTCTTTCAGCTGCTGCAGGAACACCGGCATCAGCCGGAACGGATCGGTGCCGCACACACCGGCGAGCACCGGCGTCTCGTTCACGACCGGGAGCACCTCCGCGGCCATCTCGACGACGATCGCGTTCGCGTCGCCGTACGGCAGCAGCCCGGCGAGCGAGCCGCGGCCGGCCATCCGGTAGCGGCCCGAGTTGTAGATGATGATCAGGTCGCAGCCGCCCGCCTCCGCGCACTTCGCGGAGAGACCCGTGCCGGCCCCTGCACCGATGATCGGGCGACCGGCGTCGACCTGCGACCGCAGCCGCTTCAGCGCCTGCACGCGGTTCATCGCACCTCCTGGATCAGCTCGTGGAGCCGGTCGGCCATCGCGACGGCGAACGCGGCGTCGTTGACGTCGGCGTCGACCTCGTGCACCTCGACGGAGGGCGCGAGCGTCTCGTGCAGGCCCTCCAGGAGCGCCTCGTCGGCGTCGGCGTCGTGGAACGGCTGCCCCTCGACGGCGATCATCGAGACGCCGCGCAGCGGCACGAAGAGAGCTGTAGCCCCGGTCGCGGCGCTCAGCTTGCGCCCGATGCGCCGCCCGAGCTCGCGGCACTCGTCAGGCGTCGTGCGCATCAGCGTCACCGTCGGATTGTGGATGTAGAAGTTGCGGCCCTCGAACCGCGGCGGGACGGTGTCGCGCGGGCCGAAGTTGACCATGTCGAGCGCGCCGAGCGAGACGACCTGTGGCAGCCCGAGCTCGCCCGCCGCCTCGAGCCGGCGCGGGCCCGCAGACAGGACGCCGCCGACGAGGTCGTCCGCGAGCTCGGTCGTCGTCACGTCGAGGACGCCGGCGAGGAAGCCGCCGCGCGCGAGCGCCTCCATCGACTGCCCGCCCGTGCCGGTGGCGTGGAAGACGAGCACCTCGTAGCCGAGCTCCTCGAGCCGTTCGCGCGCCGCGGTCACG
>DASXTR010000012.1:0-48637 GCA_036505325.1 Gaiellaceae bacterium | reverse complement strand
GTCGAGCGCGGCCCGCCTCGCGTCCCAGTCCACGGGACGGCGGTTGTCCGGATCGACGAGCGCGAGCGCCTCCAGCTCGTCGCCCTGGTAGACGTCGGGGACTCCCGGCGCCGTCAGCTTCAGCAGCAGCTGTCCGAGCGTGATGCGGCGGCCCATCGCCGCGACACGCTCGAGGAACGCGTCACCCCGCATCGCATCTGCCGCGCGCGGCGCGAACTTCTTCACGCTGCGTTCATGCTCGAGATTCGGCTCGAGCCAATTCGAGCTCACCTTCCCCTCGCGCAGCGCCTTCTCGAGGTACAGGTCCATCCGCTCGTCCTCGATCGGCCACGCGCCTACGAGCGTCTGGTACACGAGCAGCTCCTCGCGCGCATCGGGCAGGCCGCCGGTTGCGTCGCGCCACGCGCGCACGCGCTCTGCCCACTCGTCGCCGAGCCACGTCAGCGCGACGATGCGCGAGCGCACGTCCGGCGAACGCTTGGTGTCGTGCGTGAACGTCGTCAGCAGATTGCGCGGGAACCGCTCCGCGCGCCTCGCGTTCGCGGCGTGGAACTCCTCCACGGCCAGCCCGAAGCGCTCCGGGCTCCCGCCGACCTCGTTCAGCGCCGCGAGGCGGAAGTAGCGGTAGAACGCCGTGTCCTCGACGCCCTTCGCCATCACCGGCCCCGTCGTCTGCTGGAAGCGCACGACGAAGTCCTCGTGCCCCGGCTCCTGCAGGAACAGGATGCGCCGCAGCTGCTCCGAGATGCTCGCGCGCCCGATCTCCTCGCGGTCCGCATCCTCGACGATGCCGAGGTACGGCCGGATGTACGTCCGGTAGACGTGGAAGGACGCGAGAGCGAGCGGCAGGTTCTCCACCTCGACCTCCTGGTGCAGCCGCTTCAGCTCGGGCTCGAAGATGTTGACGGCGACCTCGAGCTTCGCGAGCGAGGCGATGTCCGCGAACTCGCGCGTGTCGCCGGTCAACTCGTGGTAGAGCGCCGTGAACGCGTCCTCCGCGTCGCGGTTCACGAAGAGCGCCATCGCCTCGTTCAGGAACTCGTAGCCGGTCGTCCCCTCGATCGGCCACTCGCGCAGGTCCTCGCCCGGCTCGACGATCTTCTCCGCCCAGACGTGCTCGACCCCTTCGCCGGCGAGCCGCTCGAAGTACTCGGTCGGATCGGCGAGCCCGTCCGGGTGGTCGACCCGGACGCCGTCGACGACGCCCTCGCGGACGAGCTCGATCACCTTCGCGTGCGTCGCCCAGAAGACCTCCCACTCCTCCTGGCGGAGGCCGCCGAGCTCGCCGATGTCGAAGAAGCGGCGGTGGAAGCCCGTGCGCAGGTCGACGTCGAAGAACATCTCGCGCAGGCGCTCGTCGCGCCAGAACTCGTTCTCCTCGACCGCGGCCATGTGGTTCGGGACGATGTCGAGGACGACGCCGAGGCCGGCGCCCGCGAGCTCGCGGAACGCCTCCTCGCCGCCGAGCGCGTCCGAGATGCGCCGCGGGTCGACGACGTCGTAGCCGTGTGTCGACCCCTCGCGCGCCTGCAGCGACGGCGAGAGGTAGAGGTGCGAGATGCCGAGGTCCTGCAGGTAAGGCACGAGCGCCCGGGCCTCGCGGAACCCGAAGTCGGGCGTGAGCTGCAGGCGGTACGTCGCGCGGAACGGGCGATCAGACACGCCGCAGGACCGCGAGCGACCGCGACTCGACGGTCACGTCCGCCCCCGGCGCGAGCCGGTCGGCCTCGAGCCGCCCCGTCGCGAACTCGACCTCCCAGCGCGTGCCGAAGCGCCGCGCCGGCAGGCGGAAGGGGATCTCCTCGAAATGGGCGTTGAAGAGGACCAGGAACGAGTCGTCGCGTACCTCCTCCCCGCGCGGCGTCGGCGTCCCGATCTCCTCGCCGTTCAGGAAGACGCCGATCGCGCGCGCCTGCGCGTTGTCCCAGTCGCGCCTCGTCATCCGCCGCCCGTCGGGCCGCATCCACCAGACGTCCGGCAGCTCCTCGCCGCGGCCCTTGAAGAACGTCCGCCGGCGGAAGACCGGGTGGTCGCGCCGGAACCGGATCAGGCGCCGCGTGAACTCGAGCAGCTCCTCGTCCGCCTCGTCCCAGCGGAACCACGAGAGCTGGTCGTCCTGGCACCACGCGTTGTTGTTGCCGCGCTGCGTGCGCCCGAACTCGTCGCCGCCAAGCACCATCGGCACACCCTGCGACAGGAGCAGCGTCGCGAGGAAGTTGCGCTGCTGGCGCGCGCGGAGCGCATTCACGGCCGGCTCGTCGGTCGGGCCCTCGACGCCGCAGTTCCACGAGCGGTTGTCGTCGGTGCCGTCCTTGTTGCCCTCGCCGTTCGCCTCGTTGTGCTTCTGGTTGTACGAGACGAGGTCGCGCAGCGTGAAGCCGTCGTGCGCCGTGATGAAGTTGATCGACGCGAACGGGCGCCGCCCGTCGCTCTCGTAGAGGTCAGCCGAGCCGCCGAACCGCGACGAGAAGTCGCGCACGGGCGCCTGCCCGCGCCAGAAGTCGCGCATCGTGTCGCGGTAGATCCCGTTCCACTCCGACCAGAGGATCGGGAAGTTCCCGACCTGATAGCCGCCCGGCCCGACGTCCCACGGCTCGGCGATCAGCTTCACCTGGGACAGGATCGGATCCTGGTGGATGATGTCGAAGAACGCGGACAGCCGGTCGACGTCGTAGAACTCGCGCGCGAGCGCCGACGCGAGGTCGAACCTGAACCCGTCGACGTGGCACTCGATGACGAAATAGCGGAGCGAGTCCATGATCAGCCGCAGCACCGACGGGTGCACCGGGTTGAGCGTGTTCCCTGTCCCCGTGTAGTCCATGTAGAAGCGCAGGTTGTCGGGAACGAGCCGGTAGTAGCTCTTGTTGTCGACGCCGCGGAACGACAGCAACGGCCCGAGGTGGTTTCCCTCCGCCGTGTGGTTGTAGACGACGTCGAGGATCACCTCCATCCCCGCGCGGTGGAGCTCCTTCACCATCCCTTTGAACTCGCGCACCTGGTCGTCCGTCGCCGCGTAGAGCGAATGCGGTGCGAGGTAGCCGATCGTCGAGTAGCCCCAGTAGTTCGTCAGTCCGCGCTCGTGCAGGAACCCCTCGTCGATGATCTGGTGGACGGGGAGGAACTCGACGGCGGTCACACCGAGCGACTTGAGGTACGCGATCGAGTCCGGGCTCACGAAGCCGCCGTACGTGCCGCGGAGATCGTCGCGCACGCCCTCCCGGAGCTTGGTGAAGCCCTTCACGTGCACCTCGTAGATCACGGTCTCGTGCCACGGCGTGCGCGGCCGCACCCACTCGTCGTCCTCCCAGTCGAACGCCGGGTTGATCACGCGGCACTTCGGGATCGCAGCGGCGTCGTCCTCGTCGTCGACCTCGAGGTCGGCGTCGGGATCGCCGCTCAGCACGTACGGGAGCACGTTCGCCGCGTCCCAGTCGACCGCGCCGCCGATCGCCTTCGCATACGGGTCGATCAGGAGCTTCGCCGGGTTGAAGCGGTACCCCGCGCCGGGGTCGTACCGGCCGTGGACCCGATACCCGTAGCGCTGGCCCGGGCCGACGCCCGGGAGGTACCCGTGCCAGTTGAACGCCATGCGCTCGTGGAGCTCGTACCGCTCCTCCTCGCCGTCGTCGTCGAACAGGCACAGCTCGACGCGCTCCGCGTTCTCCGTGAAGAGCGCGAAGTTCGTCCCTTCCCCGTCCCACGTCGCGCCGAGCGGGAACGGCCGGCCCGGCCACAATGCGCGAGACGCCACTAGCCGCGAGCGGTTCGTTGAAGTGCCAAGGCGCCTGCCAGATCGAGAGGTCCAGCCACACTGAACGCGTAGCGTGGGGGCATTACGTCCTGAGCTCCACCGTCTTGTTGTCCATGTCGGCAACGAGAGTAGCGCGCCCGCGGCGCAGCGTGAGCACGTTGCCGTCCGCGGTCGCCTCCAGCTCGCGCGGCAGCTCGCGCCGCAGGCGGAGCAGGTCGCGGTAGAGCGGGTCGGGGTCGCGCGGCGCGAGCTTCGAGCGCGCGAACGTCTCAGGCGCCTGCGGGTCGGGCACCTCCTCGCCGCTGAACGCCGAGAACCTCGCGAACTCCCGCCTGCGCCCCTCGCGCGTCGCGTCCGCGATGAACGGGTCGATGTGGTCGGTGAAGAACTGGAACGGCCGCGACTCGTCGTACTCCTCGCCCATGAAGAGCAGCGGCGTCGCGGTCGAGAACAGCACGACGGCGAGCGCGACGCGGTGTACGTCGGGCGGCAGGCGGTCGCCGACCGCCCGGTTGCCGACCTGGTCGTGGTTCTGCGCGGCGACGACGAGGCGCTCGGGTCGCGGCCGCCGCAGCTCGCGCAGCAGGCCGTCCATCGACCCGAACGCCTCGTAGTAGCCCTCGCGCTCGCCGGTCAGCAGGACGTGCAGCTCGTGGTGCAGCGAGTCGAGCCACATCGCGTCGTGATCCCACTCGTCGAGCGGGCGGAAGTCGTCCGGGCCCATCTCCGAGATCACGAACGCGTTCTCGTTCAGAGCCTTGACACGATCGCGCAGCTCCTTCAGCACGTGCGTCGGCGAGTCGTCGTACACCGCGTGCACCGCATCCAGGCGCAGGCCGTCGACGCGGTAGTCGCGGATCCACAGCTCGGCGTTCCCGATCGCCCACTCGCGCACCCCGCGCTGCGAGTAGTCGATCGCGTCGCCCCAGAAGGTGTGGTGGCGAGCGGTGAAGTACGGGCCGAAGGCGCCGATCGCCTCCGAGCCCGGGCCGATGTGGTTGTAGACGACGTCCAGGAGCACGGCGAGGCCTGCGCGGTGCGCCGCGTCGATGAGTCGTGCGAGGCCTTCGGGTCCACCGTACGCCGGGTGCGGCGCGTACGCGTAGACACCGTCGTAGCCCCAGCCGCGGTCGCCGGGGAACGTCGCGACCGGCATCAGCTCGATCGCCGTCACGCCGAGCTCGCGCAGCGCGCCCAGCCGCGGAATGACGCCGTCGAACGTGCCCTCGGGCGAGAACGTGCCGACGTGCACCTCGTAGATCGTGAGCTCCTCGAGCTCGAGCTCCGGTCCGGGCGCGAGCGAGAACCGGCTCGTGTCGACCACCCGGGACGGGCCGCGGACGCCCTCGGGCTGGAAGCGCGAGGCCGGATCGGGCCACTCGGGGCCGTTCAGGCGGTAGCGATAGTCGTCGCCCTCGGCGGCCTCGACCTGCGCCTCCCACACGCCGTCGCCCGCATCCGTGAGGCGGTGCTCCTCCCTGCGTAGGAGCAGGGTCGGCTGCCCGGCCGGTGCCCAGACCCGGAACTCGGCTCGCCCCTCCCCTAGCGAAACGGCCCCGAAGGGCCGTTGCCACACCTGCGCCGACACGGCCACGACGTTACCCGGACCGGTTCCGGGGAATCATCGAGCTCGCTGCCGGCCGCGTGGAGAGGGCGCCCGGCAGGGTTTGGAAGCCTTCGGCCTAGAAATCACCAGATTTTATTGCTACTTTCCTACTTGTAAATGCGGACATTCCGGTTTGAAAGGCCACTCAGACCGGATCGAAAAGGGGAAAGAAGCCATGCAACGAGTGCTCATCACGCTTGCGGCTGTGGTCGCCGTCGTTCTCGGCGTAGCGCCGACCGGCGGGGCAGCGACCACGGTGGAGAGCAGCAGGTGCCCGTACGGCACGGTCGCCGCCCTCGTCACCCTGACCGTCGCGGACGACGCGGTGACGGGCGTCACCGGCGCCGAGTGGGCGCGGGGCGCCTACACGAAGACGATCCTCGTCTACCGGCTCGGCCCGCGCACGTGGTGCGCCGTCACGCGCGACACCGGCGGGTTCGTCACGGAGGCCGGCCTCAGCCCGGCCGGGACGTCGTACGTCGCGGGCGGGATCTCCGGCTCGCTCATACGCAGCACCCGCTCCTGGATCTTCACCGCCGACTGGCGCCCGGTCGTCCCGACGATGGGCTCGATCGGGACCTCCACGACCGGCGACTGGCTCCCGCTCTTCTTCGCGAACGTCTCCGGCTACGGGGACGCCTGGTACGCGAACGTCTTCAACACCGGTCTCAGCTGCATGACGTTCTCGGTGTTCGGCGTCAGCGGCGACATCACCCTCTAGCTAGGAAGCTCTGGCGGGCACGGCGTGCGGCTCGACCGCGCGCCGTGCCGGGGCCGGGGCGCCGACCGCGCCGTCGAACAGCTCGGCCAGCCGCGACGTCAGGCGGCCGTACTCGTAGCGGGCGACGACGTCCGCGCGTGGCTCGAGCGGCGGCTGGTCGGCGCGCGCGCGCCGCAGCTGGCGCGCGATGGCGCGCTCCATCCCCTCGACGTCGCCCGGACGGACGATCAGCGCGTGGCCGGCCTCCGACAGGATCGACCGCGCGTCGCCCTCGGGCACCGCAGCGAGGATCGGCCGGCCCGCGCCGAGGTACTCGTAGGTCTTCCCCGGGACGATCGTGGCACGCCGCCCGGCGGGGAGGTCCTGCATCGGCAGGAACAGGAGGTCCGCGGTGCGGATCAGGTCGAGCGTCTCGTCGTGCGAGAGGTACCCGTGCGTGCGCACGGCGCCGGTGCGGCCGGTGAAGCGCTCGTCGTCCGGCGACAGCACGCCGGCGAGGTGCACCTCGAGGTTCCCGGCGAGCTCCGGGCAGCGCTCGCGCAGCCGGTCGACCGCCTCGACGAGGTACACGTGCGAGCGGGTGAGGAAGTCGACGCCGCGCACTGCCCCGCCGAGGATGCGGCGCACGCGCGCCGAACGCCTGTGCCGCAGTCCGAGCGCGGTGTGGAGGTAACCCGTGTGCACGATGCGGAAAGCGCCGTCCGCGCGCGGCGCGAGCGGAGCGGCGAAGTCGTCGGCGTCGAAGCCGTTCGGCACGGCGACGACGTACGTCCGGTCGAGTGCCGGGAAGCTCGCGCGCACGCGCTCCACCGCCTCGGGCGTGCTCATCGAGATCCCCGCGGCGGCGGAGAGCGAGCGGCCCATCCGCGCGATCTCGAGCCGCCGGTGGAGGCCCGTCGGGTAAACCATCATCTCGTCGAGCGCCCACGGATCGCCGAGGTCGGCGACCCAGGGAACGCCGTGCCCGCGGGCGAGCCGCGCGGCGGCGGTCGTGGTCTCGAAGGGCGAGAGCCAGCAGTAGACGAGGTCGATCCCCGCCACGTGCCGGCCGGTCTCGACCGCGCCGTCGACCCACCACCGCGACCATTCCGACGGGCGGCGCAGCCAGCGCTGCGCGCGGCCCTCGACCTGCCCCGGCTCCGGCCCGGGGACACGCAGCACCTCGACGTCGGCCGGCAGCTCGCGCGCCAGCACGTCGTCGGTCGGCGTCCAGCGGCCGCCCCCGGCGCCGGGCCCGGTGACGACGACGGGCTCCCACCCGTGCGCACGCAGGTGCCGCACCATGCGCGCCGGCCGCTGGGCCCCCGCGCCGCCGATCGGCGGGAAGTAGTACGCGAGGAAGAGGACGCGCCTCATCCGACCGGTTCCAGCGTCCGGACGACGCGCGCGGGCGCGCCGACCGCAACCGAGCGCGCGGGCACGTCCTCGAGCACGACGGAGTTCGCGCCGACGACGGCTCCCGCGCCGATCCGCACTCCGGGGCACACGACGACGTTCTGGCCGAGCCAGGCGCCGTCCTCGATCGTGACCGCGCCGATCCTGTCGATCCCCTGTGCGAGCACCGGGCGCGACGGGTCGTCGAAACGGTGGCCGTGGTCGGCGACGTAGACGTTCCGCGCGAAGAGCACGTTGCGCCCGACGCGCACCGACACCGCGGCCGAGAGGACGCAGCCGCCGGCGATCGACGTCCCGTCGCCGATCTCGAGCGCCACGCCCGTGTCCGGCCCGTCCAGCACCTGCAGCCAGGAGCCGGCGCCCACGAACACGCCCGTCCCGATCGCGATCCGTCTCTCGCCCGAGAGGCGGACCGGGAGCTGGATCACGCTGCGGCGGCCGAACGACGCGAACGCGCCGCCGGCGAGCAGCGAGAAGACCTTGTCGCGCGCGCGCACGCCGAGGCGGTAGACGGCGACCGCAGTCCGTCCCATGCAAAAAAGCCTAGAAACGGCCGGGTTCCGTGTCGCTGGCCGAAGGTCCAGTCTTCCCGGTCCACCCTCCCGGCGCGCCCGCGCCCGGTGTAGAAGGTTGACGGGATGGCACTGGTCTTCCGCCTCACTCGCTCGTGGGTCGCCACGAGCCCGACCGTTCGCGGCTGGCGCGAGCGGCGCTACCGCCTGTTCATGGAGCTCTGCAACGTCCGGCCCGACGAGCCGATTCTCGACGTGGGCGCCGGCGTCGGGGGCGCCCTCGAGCGGTTCAACAAGAGGAACCCCATCGTCGCGCTCGAGCTCGAGCCGGAGCAGACCGGCTGGCTCGAGGAGGGCAACGTGCAGGTCGTCCAGGGCGACGGGACACGGCTCCAGTACGCGGACGGCGAGTTCCCGCTCGTCTACTCGAACTCGGTCATCGAGCACGTCCCGAAGGAGCTCCAGCAGGCCTTCGCGGACGAGACCCGGCGCGTCGGGCAGCGGTACTTCGTCCAGACGCCGAACCGCTGGTTCCCGGTCGAGCCGCACTACCAGACGCCCCTCTTCCACTTCCTCCCCGTCCGGGCCCGGAAGTGGCTCAACCGGCACTTCACGCTCGGCTGGCGCAAGAAGGGTGAGTGGGAGGACGTCAACCTCCTGTCGGCGCGCGACCTCGGGCGGCTCTTCCCGGACGCCGAGATCCACCGCGAGAAGCTGTTCGGGCTCACGAAGAGCCTGATGGCCGTCCGGCGAGCCTAGACCCAGACCACCCGAACGGCCCGTTGGACGCCCGCCGCCGCGGTCGTACCGTTGGAGACATGACAACCGCCTTGCGGCCGGTGGTGTGCGGGATCGCGTTGGACGCGGTCACGCTTCGCGACGCCGTCGAGACGATCGACGAGCGGATCTTCGCCGGCGAGTCCTACGAGCACGTGTCCGTGAACGCGGCAAAGCTCGTGCGGATCCAGAACGACCGGCTGCTGCGCGAGGCGATCGAGCGCTGTGAGCTCGCGACCGCCGACGGCCAGGCGGTCGTCTGGGCGGCCCGGCTGCTCGGGCACCGGCTCCCGGAGCGCGTCGCCGGGATCGATCTCTTCCGGGCGCTGCTCGGGCTGGCCGCCGAGCGCCGCTATCGCATCTTCATCCTCGGTGCGCGGGCGGAGGTGCTCGCGGAGGCCGTCCGGCGGCTCGAGCGGGAGCATCCGGCCGTGCGCGTGGTCGGCGTGCAGCACGGTTACTACGCCGCCGAGGAAGAGGCAGGGATCGTCGCGCGGATTCGCGCGGCCTCGCCGGACATGCTCTTCCTGGCGATGGAGACGCCCGCGAAGGAGATCTTCCTCGCGCGCCACCGCGAGCGGCTCGGCGTGCGCTTCGTGATGGGCGTCGGCGGCTCGATCGACATCCTCGCCGGGCGGAGGCGGCGGGCGCCGCGGTGGATGCAGCGCGCCGGGCTCGAGTGGCTCTTCCGCCTCCTCCAGGACCCGCGGCGGCTCGCGAAGCGTTACTTCGTCGGCAACACGCGGTTCATGCTCCTCGTCCTGCGCGAACGGCTGCGGGCGGCCCCATGAACGGTCGCGCGCTCGTGCTGCACGTCGTCGGCGCGCGCCCGAACTACATGAAGGCGGCGCCCGTGTATGCGGCGCTCTCGTCCCGCGACTGGATCGACCAGCGCCTCGTCCACACGGGCCAGCACTACGACGAGCAGCTGTCGAACGTCTTCTTCGGGCAGCTCCCGCTGCCGCGACCGCACGTGCAGCTCAGGGTCGGCTCGGGGATGCACGGCGAGCAGACGGCGCGCGCGCTGGAGGGGCTGGAGAAGATCTTCGTCGAACTGCGTCCCGACCTCGTCGTCGTTCCGGGCGACGTCAACTCGACGCTCGCGGGCGCGCTCGCCGCCGTGAAGCTCGGCATTCCGGTCTGCCATCTCGAGTCGGGCCTGCGCAGCTACGACGCTGCGATGCCCGAGGAGCACAACCGGCGCCTCACGGACGCGATGTCGTCGCTCCTCCTCACGCACTCGGAGGAGGCGATCGACAACCTCCTGGCCGAGGGGGTCGCGCGCGACGCGATCGAGTTCGTCGGCAACACGATGATCGACACGCTCGTCTCGAACCTCGACGCGGCACGCGAGCGGCGCGCCTGGGCCGACTTCGGCCTCGAGCCGCGGGGTTACGTCCTCGTCACGCTGCACCGCCCGGCCCTCGTCGACGACCCGGTGCTGCTCGCGCAGACGATGCGCGCGCTCGAGTCCGTCGCCCGGGAGCTGCCCGTGCTCTTCCCCGTCCACCCGCGCACGCGCGCGCGGCTCGAGTCGCTCGGCATAGCGCCGGAGCGCGTGCTCGTGACGACGCCGCTCGACTACCTCTCGTTCCTGTCGCTCGAAGCCGATGCGGCGGCCGTCGCGACGGACTCCGGCGGCGTGCAAGAGGAGACGACCGCGCTGGGCGTGCCGTGCTTCACGCTGCGCGACAACACCGAGCGCCCGGTGACGATCACGCACGGGACGAACACGCTCCTCGGACTCGACCCGCAGCGCCTCGCGGAGATCCCGCGCCGCCTCGCACTCGCGCGGCCGGGCACCGTGCCGCCGCTGTGGGACGGCCACGCCGGCGAGCGCGCCGCCCAGGCGATCGAAGCGCTTCTCGCCCGCGAAGACGCCATCGCGGCCTAGCGGGAGCGGCAGCGCCGGGGCCGACTTCCGCCGGCCGAGGCCGCGCGGTGTGTGGTCGCGGGCCGGAAGAACGCTTGTGACAAGTTGTCACAAGCGATGTTCGGCCCGCGGGCCGCTCGAGGTGTCTTCCCGTACGGCCAGTCCACCTCGACCAGGCGCGCGATCCGAGCGTACTTCGGGCAGGGCTGATCATCGCGTCGACGACGCGCTCGATGACCGACCACTCGTCGGCGCCGCTCGGCCGCGCGGAGCACTCGTGCTCGATCGCCGCCGAGATCGCGGCCGCGTCGAGCGTCACGGCGCCTCGATGCTCCTCGCTCCCACGCGCGGAGTCTAGGAGCCGCCGTGCCGCTAACTCGTCCAACTCGCGGCGGTGCGCTGGTCGCGGGGCGTACGATCGCTTGTGACAAGTTGTCACAAATGATGTTCGGCCCGGCCCGCCGGTTGCTCGTTGCGAGCGGGTCGTGATCCGATCGTGGTGGTGGCCTCTCCCGAACTCTTCGCGTTAGCCACCGGCGTTGGCCGGATCCGCGCTAGCGCTCGTACGCGCCGGCGTCGGGTGTGCCGGTGCGGGTCTTGCCGTCGGCGTCCTGGGCCGGGAAGCTCGACGTGTCTCCCCAGTCGACCGCGGGCGAGCCAGCGAGCAGGCGCAGGTCGAGCGCGGCCGCGTTCGTGAAGCCGAGGCTTGCGACGTTGCGGTCGGTGGCCGAGCACGAGGCACCCTGCCACACGTTGTGCGAGAACGTGACGCCTCCGAGGCAGCCCGCCGAGCTGAACGGGCCCGCGTTCCCGATGAACTTCACGTTCAGGTGGGTCTCGCCGTCCGGCATGCGCGGAGCCTGGAGCCAGCTGTTGTAGCGGATCGTGCAGTTGGAGCACTCGCGGATGTTGAGCGCGTACCACGTCGGGCCGCCCGTGTTGTCGGTCGCCTCCGAGAAGACGTTGTTCTCGATCAGGACGTTGTTCGGCGCGTCGTAGCCTGCCGCCGACTTCGAATTCGAAAGGTCGTTCGCGAGGTTGACGACGATCGTGTCGCACTTGCGGAAGATCGAATTGCGGATCGTAAGGTCGTCGGCCGGCTCGACCTGCAGGCATTCCGTGTGGTCCGCGCTCGTGCAGCGCGCGAAGTTCTGCCAGCTCACGCCGTCGATGAGGATGCCGTGCGCGCGCTTCACCTGCGTGTACGCCGACTGGATCTCGGGATGCGCCGAGCCGAGCCCGGAGCGGCACTGGTAGGTGTCGGGCCCCCAGGTGCCGCCGATCAGCGACACGTTCGAGCAGCTCGCGCAGTAGAACGCGTACGGGCCCTTGACGCGCAGGTTGCGGAAGGTCAGGTCGTCGCCGGGGCTCGAAGCGTCCGCCGGGCAGGCGGTGTTGTCGGGGACGCCGCAGCCCGGGATCGACACGTCGCCCGTGAGGGTCATGTCCTGCACGGTGACGTGGCTCGCTCCGCCCGTGAAGCGGTCAGGGCCGAAGTCGAGCTGGCCGATCGTCACCGACGCACCCGAGGCCGTGCGGAACACGACGTCGGACGAGGAGGTCTTCGTGCTGTCGAAGCGGAGGTCCTGGTCGCCGTACGAGCCCGCCGCGACCTCCACGATGTCGCCCGAGTGGGCGACGCGATACGCCCGGTTGAACGAGCGGCACGGCGCCGACTGGGTGCACGCGTTCGCATCGTTGCCCGTGGTGGCAACGAACACCGAAGCGGGGCCGGACGGCGTGGGAGAAGGCGTCGGCGTCGGAGTCGGCGTCGGGGCCGGCGTCGAGCCGCCGCCACCGCCACCGGCTCCTCCTCCCCCACCGCCGCCGGACGGCGGCACGGGAGCGGGCGCGGGAGCCGGCGCAGGCGTCGGCGCAGGGGGATTCGACGAGGGAGCCTTGTCGGCGCACTCGGCCGTGGACACGCGCCGCGTCGTGCGCGACGAGACGTTCTTCGCACGGTCGAACGCCGCGGCGCCGACGACGTAGGAGTGGCCGCACGTCAGGCGCCCGAGCGTCGCCCGCGTATGCGGCGTCGAGTTCACGAAGACGCCGTCGACGTAGAGGCGGTACCCGACGACGCGGACGTCGTCCCGCGCCGCGCGCCATGTCAACGCGACGGCCGTGCGCGTCACGCGCTCGACGACGAGCGCGGCCGGGCGCGAAGGCGCACGCGTGTCGCGCGCCCGGTCGGCAGGGCGAGCTGCGCCCGCGACAACGGTCGCGAGGACGGCGGCGGCGACGAACGCAACAAGTCGCCGAGGATGGAGTGCGGCTCTCCACACGGCGGTCTCCGTATCGCTGGCGCGTCGGCACGACGCATCCTCCTAAAGGGGGGTTGCCCGTTTACAGAAATGAAAACGCGCCCGCGTCCGGCGTACCGGTTCGCGGCCGTCCAGTGGCATCCGTCGACGGGACGTTCGACGGATCGCCCGCGCCGATCGCGGGCGAGCCTGCGAGCAGCCGCAGATCGAGCGCACCACGGTTCGCGAAGAGAACGTTTGCGACGTTCTTGTCGGTCGGACCGCACTTCGCGCCCTCCCACACGTTGTGCAAGAACGTGACGTCCGTGAGGCAGGCGTCGGAGTTGAACGGGCCGACGTTCCCGATGAACTGCACGTTTTCGTGCGTCTCCCCGTCCGGCATCCGCGGCGGCTGCACCCAGCTGTTGTAGCGGATCGTGCAGTTGGAACACTCGCGGATATTGAGCGCGTAGAACGTCCCTCCGCCCGTCGAATCCGTCGCCTCGGAGAAGACGTTGTTCTCGATCAGGACGTTGTTCGGCGCGTCGTAGCCCGCTGCTGAGGGGGCATTCGAGAGGTCGTTCGCGAGGTTGACGACGATCGTGTCGCATTTGCGGAACACTGAGTTGCGGATGACGAGGTCGTCGGCAGGCTCGACCTGCAGGCACTCCGTATGGTCGGCCGTTGTGCAGCGGGCGAAGTTCTGCCAGGTCACACCGTCGATCAGGATTCCGTGCGCGCGCTTCACCTGCGTGAACGCGGACTGGATCTCCGGGTGCGCCGAGGAGAAACGACCGGGACGACATTCGTACGTGTCCGGGCCCCAGATGCCGCCGATCAGCGAGACGTTCGAGCAGCTCGCGCAGTAGAACGCGAACGGGCCTTTCACGCGCAGGTTCCGGAAGGTCAGGTCGTTGCCGGGGCTCGTCGCGTCCGGAGGGCACGGTGTGTTGTCGGGAACGCCGCAGCCGGGTATCGAAACGTCGCCCGTGAGCGTCATGTCCATGATCGTGACGTGGCTCGCTCCAGGATCTGTGCGATCCGCGCCGAAGTCCATGTCGTCGAGCGTCACGGCCCCGCCGACGGCCGGTCGGAAGACGACGTCATCGGGCGATGTCTTCAACGGGTCGAAGTGCAGCGGCTGGTCGCCGTAGCTGCCGCCTGCGACCTCGACGACGTCCCCGGACTCGGCGACATCGTACGCGCGTTGGAAGTTCGCGCACGGCGCCGAAGCCGTGCACGGATCGGCGTCGTTCCCCGTCGTGCTGAGGAACACCGACGCCGGCGGAAGCGTGACCGTGGCGGCGGCGCTCGTCAGCGGCGCGCCGACCGCCAGCCCGTCGGACGGCGTCACCATCACCGTGATCGCGTCCGCGTAATCGCCGTTGCCGGGGGCCGCGAGATCGAGCGTCGCCGCCGTCGCAGCGGCGATCACCACGCCGTTCTTCCGCCACACGAACGAGAATGCGATTGAGTCGCCGTTCGCGTCGACGGCCGCAACGACCGCCCTGAGGACCTGGTTCGTGGTGGGCGCAGCCGGCGCGATCGAGACGGACGTCAGCACCGGCGGCGAGTTCGGCGCCGGCGCCGGCGAGCCGCCGCCACCCCCACCACCGCCGCCACCCCCACCACCGCCGCTGGGTGGCGCGGGAGCAGGCGGCGCCGGCGCAGGCGGGGCGGGAACTGGCGGTGCAGGAGACGGCCGCGTCGGACACGCGGAAACCATGACCGCGCGCGTCGCGCGACGCGACACGTTCCTCGCACGGTCGAATGCTGCGACCGTAACTCTGTGCGACCCGCAGTCGAGCCGGCGAAGGGTGACCCGCCGATGCGGGGTCGAATCGGCGAGCGTGCCGTCGAGGAAAACGCGATAGCCGACGACGAGCACGTTGTCGCGTGCCGCGCGCCACGAGATCGTCAGCGCCGACGCGCCCACGCGCTCGACCGTGAGCCCGCTCGGCGCCGACGGCGGTGTCCGGTCCGCCCGAGGCCGTTGTGAGTCTGCCGCAGCGGCACCGGCGAATCCCACGCCGACGAGCGCTACGACGACAGCGGCCGCCGCACGCCGCCTGTGGAGGGCCGCACCCCACACCCCGACCAGTATCGCGCGTTCGCGGGCCGATGAGAAGAGGGGGCGGCCCTTGTGGCCGGGGCCGCCCCCACTCGTGTCTCCCGAACGACTACTGCCGCTCGTCAGCCCCCGCGTCGGCCCGGCCGCCGAGCGGCCGCGCCTGACCGTCGATGTCGAGGGCCGGGAACGTGCTCGGATCGCCCGCGTTGATCGCCGGCGAGGTCGACGTCAGATGCAGGTCGACCGAGCCCTCGTTGACGAAGCCGACGTTCGCGACGTTCTTGTCGGTGGACGAGCACGAGGCGCCCTCCCACACGTTGTACGCGAACACGATGCCGCTCAGGCAGCCCGCCGAACTGAACGGACCGGCGTTCCCGATCCACTTGTTGTTCAGATGCGTCTCCACGTTCGGCATCCGCGGAGCCTGCGTCCAGCTGTTGTAGCGGACGGTGCAGTTGGAGCACTCGCGGATGTTGAGCGCGTACCAGGTCGGTCCGCCCGTGTTGTCCTTCGATGTGTCGAAGAAGTTGTTCTCGATCAGGATGTTGTTCGGCGCGCGGAAGCCCGCGGACGAGTTCGAGTTCGCGAGATCGTTCGCGAAGTTGACGACGATCGTGTCGCACATCTTGAACGTCGAGTTGCGAACCGTCATATCGTCGGCCGGCTCGACCTGCAGGCACTCCGTGTGGTCTGCCGTCGTGCACCGCGCGAAGTTCTGCCACGTCGTGCCGTCGATCAGGATCCCGTGCGCACGCTTCACCTGGGTGTACGCCGACTGCACCTCCGGGTGTGCCGAGCCGAGGCCCGAACGGCACTGGTAGGTGTCGGGCCCCCAGGTCCCGCCGATGATGCTCACGTTCGAGCAGCTCGCGCAGTAGAACGCATACGGGCCCTTGACGCGCAGGTTCTGGAACGTGAGATCGTTGCCGGGACTCTGCGCATCGACCGGGCACGGCGTGTAGTCGGGGACGCCGCAGCCCGGGATCGACACGTCGCCGGTGACCGTGATGTTCATGATCGTCACGTGGCTCGCACCGCCCTCGAACCGCGAGTCGCCGAAGCTCAGCTGGCCGACAGTCACCGACGCACCCGCCGCCGGCTGGAAGACGACGTCGGACGTCGCGCCGTTGTTGGCCGAATCGAACGTCAGATTCTGGCTGCCGTACGAGCCGCCCGCGATCTCGACGATCTGACCCGGGTTCGCGACGTGGTAGGCGCGGTCGAACGACCGGCACGGCGCAGACTGCGTGCACGCGTTGGAGTCGGAGCCCGAGGTGCTCAGGAACACCGACCCCGTTCCGCTCGGCGGGGGCGGTGAGCAAGCCGCGGTCGTCGCGCCGATCGACGCGCGGGTCGAGCGGTTGCCGGCAGCGTCGTAGGCGTCGACGCCGAGCGTGTACGTCGTCCCGCACGAGAGCGCGGTGACCGTCGCGTTGGTGAGGCTCGTCTGCTGCGTGAGCGTCGAGCCGTTGTAGACGCCGTAGCCCGCGACGCCGACGTTGTCGGTCGAGGCGTTCCACGAAAGCGTGAGGCTCGTCTGCGTCTGCGCGGCTACGGTCAGCGCGGACGGCGGCGTGGGCGCTTGAGTGTCACCCGGAGGAGGCGGAGGCGGCGGCGAGCCACCGCCGATCGCGGTGTTCATGTCGGCCTGGATCTCGCTCTGCGAGAGCGCGCGGCTGTAGATGCGTACCTCGTCGATGCGACCGCCGAACCACTCGCCCCACGTCTGGTCGCCGCCGATCCGCAGCGGGTCGGACGAGTTGAGCAATGACCCGCTCGCTGACGTGCTGGCGGCCAGGGCGCCGTTCACGTACAGCCGCACCGTCGTCCCGTCGTAGGTCTGCGCCAGGTGCGTCCAGGAGGACAGCGGGAGCGCCGACGAGGACGCCGCGGTCGCGTTGCTGCCCGTGTTCACGTAACCGTCGGGAAGGCCGGACGCGGCCTCGAGGCCGTACGGCAGGCCGCCGCCGGTGCGCTCCTTCGCGACGATGCCCGCGTACGCGGGCGCGGACGTGGGATAGACCCACGCCTCGAGCGTGGATGCGTTCGTCAGGTCGAGCGATGCGCTGTCGGGGACGGAGACGTTGTCGCCGGCGCCGTCGAACGACAGCGCGCCGCCGAACCGGCCCGAGGTCTGCCACGTCGCCCCGTTCAGGGTGCCGTTGTTGCCCTTGCCCGACGAGTCCGTCGCGGTCGTGCCCGAGCCCGCGTCGAACGACCATGCGCCGACGAGGCTTGACGGCGGCGGCGGGCTCGATGCCACGACTGGCGTCGCCATGTCGGTCTGCAGCTCCGCGGCCGTGAGCGCACGGCTGTAGACGCGAACGTCGTCGATGCGGCCCTGGAACCATTCGGCCCAGGTCACGTCGCCGCCGATCCGCAGCGGGTCGGCCGACTGCGCGAGCGTGCCCGACGCCGCCTGGCTCGCAGCCAGCGCGCCGTTCACGTAGAGGCGGACGGCAACGCCGTCATAGGCGAGCGCGAGATGTGTCCACGCGCTCGCCGCGACCGGCGCGGTCGCGGCGGCCGTGGCGGCCGCACCTGCCTTGACGAACGCGTCCGGGACGCCCGCGTTCGTCTCGAGACCGTACGGGAACCCGCCGCCGTTCCGCTCCTTCGCCACGATTGCGCGCCATCCGGTACCCGCGACCGGATTCACCCAGGCTTCGACGGTCGCCGCGGTGGTCAGATCCAGCGAGGCGCTGTCGACGACGGTTACGTAGTCGGCGGCCCCGTCGAACGAGAGCGCGCCTCCGTTGCGACCCGCCGTCGTCCATGCAGCACCGGAGAGAGTGCCGGTGTTGCCGTTGCCGGAGGCGTCGGCGGCGGTCGTCCCGCTTCCCTCGTCGAACGAGTATGCGGCGACGAGCCCCGTCGGCGTCACGGCCGCTCCCGCGGCGCCAGCGGTGGTGGTGGATCCGCCCGCGACGCAGAGCGCGAGGGCGGCGAGCAGGCCGAGACAGGCGCCGGGGACCATGCCGCGGCGCGAGTGGAAGGTCCACATGTGTCGTACTCCTTGGCTGGCGGCGGTGCCGCTTCCCGCCGAGGGACGAAACAGTTAGAACGTGATTCGGGCCGAGCCCACAGGCGACGAGCGCATCAGCGCATCGCGTCGGCCGCAGCGATCACTCGATCAGCTTCCGCACGTTTGCCTCCCGATACTGGATTGGAACCAGGCGCGCTAGTCCCCACGAATGGCAAGTCTGAAACTTGCAAGTAATAGGACTGTGCGCCTGGACAAACCGAGGTCGAGGCATGAAGCTACACAGGCGGCCGGCGGCGCCTCCCTGGATTGGAACCCGGTGGGACGACCGCCGGCCGGTAGATCGACGGCGGCACGCCTCCCAACTCGATTCGAGGGGTTGCCGCCTCCCCGGCCGTTACACGGTCTGGCGACACCTCTACCGCGTTTGCCAAGTAGCAAACTACCGAACCGATCGGATGCGAGGACATCGGGCCGAATCGTGTTGGCACATCAGGCGCGGCGCAATGGCGCAACTGCGTTAAGAACTGCTAACGCAACGCGGGGGACTCAGCCGCGCTCGTCGGCGCCGGCGTCCGGCGCGGCGCCCACAGGGCGGTGATCGCCGTCGATGTCGGTCCCGGGGAAGCTCGCCGGGTCGCCCGCGTCGACCGCGATGGAGCCGGGCTTCAGGTGGAGGTCGAACGAGGCCGGATCAACGAAGCCGATGCCGGCGAGCGTGTCGACCTTCTTGTCGGTCGGGCTGCACTGAGCTCCGAACCACACGTTGTGCGAGAACGTGACGCCGTCGACGCCGCAGTTGTCCTGGGTCATCTCGCCCGCGTTCCCGATGAACTTCACGTTGTACGCGATCTCGCCGTTGGGCATCCGCGGCGGCTGCAGCCAGCTGTTGTTGCGGATGGTGCAGTTCGTGCACTCGCGGATGTTGAGCGCGTAGAACGTCGGGCCGCCCGTGAAGTCGCGCGACTCGTCGAAGAAGTTGTTCTCGATCAGAATGTTGTTCGGCGCGCGGTAGCCGGCGGCCGAGTTCGAGTTCGCGAGGTCGTTCGCGATGTTCACGCCCATCGTGTCGCAGTTGCGGAACGTCGAGTTGCGGATCGTCAGGTCGTCGGCCGGCTCCACCTGCAGGCACTCCGTGTGGTCGAGCGCGGCGTCACAGCGCGCGAAGTTCTGCCAGTGCACGCCGTCGATGAGGATCCCGCGCGGGCGCTTGTCCTGTGCGAACGCGGACTGGATCTCCGGGTGTGAGGAGCCGGACCCGGGGACGCACCCGTACGTGTCGGGCCCCCACGTCCCGCCCAGGATCGAGACGTTCGAGCAGCTCGCGCAGTAGAACGCAGTCGGGCCGTTGACGCGCAGGTTGCGGAAGGTGAGATCGTTGCCCGGGCTCAGCGCATTGTCGACCGGACATGTGGTCCCGTCCGGCACGCCGCAGCCGGGGATCGAGATGTCGCCGTTGACGGTGAAGCCCTCGAGCGTGACGTGGCTCGCGCCGCCGGTGAACCGGTTGGGGCCGAAGTCGAGGCTGCCCGTCGTGACCGTCGCCCCCGACGCGGGACGGAAGACGACGTCGTCGGCCGTCTTCGACGCGTCGAAGAGGAGCGTCTGCCCGCCGTAGGTGCCGGCCGCGAGCTCCACGACGTCGCCGGGCTTCGCCGCGTGGTACGCGCGGTCGAAGCTCACGCACGGCACGAGCGTGCACGGGTTCGCCGGGAGGAGCCCCGTGCCCTGCGCCGCGACATCGGTGCCGACGTGGACGTGCACAGCCGGCGCCTCCGCGTCGGTGTCCCACGCGTACAGGCCGTACGAGAGACGGGTGGTGTCGACCTTCACGATCACGTCGCGCCAGCTCGCCGTGAGCGTCTTCGGACGCACCCACGCCTCGAGAGTCATGGCGTTCGTCAGGTCGAGCGAGGTGCTGTCCGCGATGACCGCGTGGTCGTTCACGCCGTCGAACGCGAGAGCGCCGCCGGAGTGGCCGGATGCCGTCCACGTCGCCCCGTTCAGGGTCGCGGTGTTGGCGTGATCGGAGAGGTCGCTGGTCACGGCGCCTGCGTCGAACGAGTACGACGCCACGAGGCCGGCCGGTGATCCGGAAGCCACCGGCGTCGCCAGATCGGCGGCGATCTCGGCAGGCTTGAGTGCCCTGTTGTAGACGCGAACGTCGTCGACGAGGCCTTCGAACCACTCGCCCCAGACCTCGTTGCCGCCGATCTCGAGCGGCCCGCTCGTGAGGTCGAGCGGCCCACTCACCAAGCGGTCGCCGACACGGAGGCCGTTGACGTAGAGCGTCAGCGTCGTGCCGTCGTACGTCGCCGCGAGATGCGACCACGAGAAGTCCGAGCCGTCCGGTGAGAGCTTCAGCCCGGCCGGAGGAGGCGGCGGGGGCGGGCACTCGAGCGTCGAGGCCGTGACGCCGGCGCGTGCCGAGCGGTTCCCCTTCTCGTCCACCGCGTCGACCTCGAACCGGAATGCGCGGGCGCACTGGAGGCCGGTCAGCTTGTAAGCGGTGCCGGTCACCGTCGCCACGAGCGCGTCGTCGCGGTAGACGCCGTACCGCGGATTCCACTTGTCCTTGTTGTCGTGCGAGGCATCCCACGCCAGCGACACCGAGTCGACGGTGGCGCCGGTCGCGACGACCCACTTCGGCGCCTGAGGCGCCACGTTGTCCTTCTTCGGCGGCGGCGCACCGGCGTGCACGGGCCCTGCGACGAGAACAGCCGCGAGCGCACAAAGTACAAAGAACGAACCCCTCCGCCGCATCCCGGCCCACTGTAGGCGGCAGTGCCGGCGTTTCCACTAACCGTTGGTGGAGGATTCGCTACCTATCCGTGGGCCCGCAGCGAGCCCCGGCGAAGCGGTTGCGCTCGTAGCGAAGACGCGTGTCGCAGGCGCGCCGATCGTACGGCCCGCGGTTGGCGACGACGTGGAAGTCGACGGCCGGGTTCTTGCGCGGCGGGAAGCGCGGCGCCTCCGCCCAGCGGTTGCCGCGGACGAGCACGTGCGAGCCGCCGTAGATCGAGAGCGCGTACGGCGTCGGGTACCCCGCCCCGTCGGTCGACGCCCCGAAGTCGTTGTTCTCGACGGTCACGTGCGTCGGGAAGCCGGTTCCCCACGAGACGCCGTCGTCCATGTGCACGTCGAAGATGTCGCAGTGCCGGAACGTCGAGTTGCGGATCGTGATGTAGTCGCCGCTCGAGATCTGGAGGCACTCGACGTGGCAGAGCCCGCTCGCGTCGCACGGCTTCTTCGTCCTCGTCCAGTCGTGGAAGAGCACGCCGTCGAAGAGGATGTTCCGCGGCCGCTTCTTCATCAGATACGAGTTCTGCACGTCGGGGTGGTAGTTCACGCCCGGCCCGATGCTGCCCCCGAGCACCGAGACGTTCGTCCCGCTGTTCACGAACACCCCGCCGCGGACGGTCACGTTCCGGAAGACGACGTCGTCGCCGCCCGACGCGGCGCCGGCCGCACACTGGGCCGTCCCGCCGGGGCTGCCGCAGCCCTCGACCGTCCAGCCGCCGAACGTCACGTCGCGGAACGTGACGTGGCTCGCGCCCGCGGTGTAGCGGTCGGTGCCGATCTTGAGGTCGGACACGAACACCTGCGCGTCGGGGGCCGGGCCGAAGACCACGTGCTCCGCCGAGGTCTTGGCCGGGTCGTAGAGGAGCCGCTGGTCCGGGTACCGCCCGGCCGCGAGCTCGACCGTCTGCCCCGGCTGGGCGCCGTGATAGGCCCGGTCGAGGGTAAGGCAAGGCGCACCCTCGCTGCAGTCCGCGGCGTCGTCGCCCGTGGGCGCAACGTAGAGGACGCAGCTGGGGCCGCTGCAGGCGTCGCTGCCGCCGTCCCCACCCGCCCAGGCAAACCAGGCCCCACCCAGGCCCAGGGCGAGCACGGCGGCCGCGACGGTGGCCGACCGGACGCGCATGGCTCCAGCGTAGGCGCGCTCGGGGCCGCCTGAAACTGCCCGAAAGGCCGGGAAAACCCGATCCCGCTCGCGCGCGTGACCGGTGTAACGTCGAGACGTGTCGTCCGTCGACGTCGTCGTCGTGTCCTATAACAGCCGGGCGCATCTGCGGCGGTGCGTGGCGCCCCTCGCAGGGCGCAACGGCGTGCGCGCGATCGTCGTCGACAACGCCTCGCCGGACCGGGCTCACGAGACCGTCCGCGACCTGCCCGTCACGATCGTCGAGCTGCCGACCAACGGCGGCTTCAGCGCGGGCTGCAACGCGGGCTGGCGGGCCGGCTCGGCGCCGTACGTCCTCTTCCTCAACCCCGACTCGCGGCTCGAGCCGCACGCGCTCGAGCGGCTCCTGGCGGTCCTGGAGCGTGATCCCGGCGCCGGCGCGGCCGCACCGCGGATCGTCGGCGAGGACGGCGAGCTGCACTGGTCGCAGCGCCGGTTTCCGCACCCCGCGTCGATCTGGGCGCAGGCGCTCTACCTGCACCGGGTCTTCCCGCGCGCGAGGTGGGTGGACGAGCTGGTGCGCGACCGCGCGGCGTACGAACGCTTCGGGTCGCCCGACTGGGCGTCGGGCGCCTGCCTGCTCGTGCGGCGCGAGCTCCTCGAGCGTCTCGGCGGATTCGACGACGGCTTCTTCATGTACTGGGAGGACACAGACCTGTGCCGGCGGATCCGCAGTCTCGGCCTCGAGGTGCGCTACGAGCCGGCGGTGACGCTCGTGCACGCGGGTGGCGCGTCCGCCCCGCGCGCGTCCCTCCTCCCGGTGCTGGCGGAGAGCCGGCTGCGCTACGTGCGCAAGCACCACGGCCGGATGCGCGCGGCCATTGAGCGCATCGGCGTCGCGTTCGAAGCGGCGACGCATGCTGCGGCCGCGCCGAAGGCGCGCGTCGGGCATCTCCAGTCGCTCCTGCTCGTCGTGAAGGGGCTGCATGGTCGCGGCGCCTGAGCAGGTGATCACGCCGCTCCTGCAGCGTGCAGTCGACTACCTCGAGCTGACGTGGCGCGGCGACGCGCTCTTCCCGTACTCGACACGGCTCGTCGACGGCGGGCTCGTCCACGACTACGAGCATCCGCACACGCTCCGCTACACGATCAACTCGCTGCTCGGGCTGCGCGCGTTCGGCGCGCCCGGCGCGGAGGAGAAGGTCGACGCGTTCGTGCGCCTCCGGCTCCCCGAGGTGACGAACCCGGGCGACCTCGGCCTCGCGGCGGTGCTCCTCGGCGACGCGGTCGCGCTCGACGGGCTCGAGCCCCGGACGATGCAAGAGCGCTGCTGGCTCCTCTGGGGCGCCCTCGCGACCGGGCGCGGGGCCCTCGCGGAGAAGCTCTACCGCGGCCTCGACGTCCATCCGGCCTCCGGGCTGCCGCTTCACTCGCGCAGCCTGCACCGGCGGCGGCTCGTCTCGTTCGGCGCGATCGTCTACTTCCTGAAGGCCCTGCGCGAGTACGCGGACGCGACGGGCGACGAGCGGGCGGCAGAGCGTTTCCGAAGCGGCGTCGAGCGGATGCTCGCGATCCAAGGGCCGCAGGGCGAGTGGCCGTGGATGATCGACGTCGCGAGCGGGATCCCGCTCGACGTCTACCCGGTGTTCGCGGTGCACCAGGACGCGATGGCGATGCTCTTCCTCCACCCGGCGCTCGACGACGGGATGGCGGGCGTCGAGGACGCGATCGCGCGGAGCCTGGCCTGGGTCGACGGCTCGAACGAGCTCGGCGAGCCGATGTGGATCGACGAGCCGCCGCTCCTCTGGCGCTCGATCCGCCGCGACGAGGCCCTGCGGCCGCAGCGCCGCTTCGCGCGCTCGCTCGCACGCTCGCTCGCCGGCCGCGCGGGCTCGTACGCGAGCGCCCGGGCCGTCGTCAACCGCGAGTGCCGCTCCTACCACCCCGGCTGGATTCTGTACGCGTGGGCCGGCCGCTGAGGTACGCGCTCGTCACCCCGGCGCGCAACGAGGCCGAGAACCTCGAGCGGCTCGCCGCGTCGCTCGCCGCGCAGACCCTGCAGCCGGCGGAATGGATCGTGGTGGACGACGGGTCGGAGGACGGAACCTACGAGCTCGCAAGCGCGCTCCCGAACGCGCGCCCGATCCGGTCGCCGTACGCCGACGACGACGAGCTGACGCGCGGCCGCCGCGCCGGGCGCGACGTGATCGCGTTCAAGGCCGGCGTCGCGGCCCTGGCCGCCGAGCCCGACCTGGTCGTGAAGCTCGACGCGGACGTCTCGCTCGACCCGGACTTCTTCGAGCGGCTCGTCGCCGAGTTCGAGGCCGACCCGACGCTCGGCATCGCCGGCGGGGTGTGCCACGAGCGCGACGCGCAGGGGCACTGGCGTCCGTACCACGTCACGCGCGATCACGTCCGCGGCGCGACCCGCACCTGGCGCTGGCCGTGCTTCCAGCTGGTGAGCCCGCTCGAGGAGCGGATGGCGTGGGACGTCGTCGACGAGCTCACCGCGCGCCTGAACGGCTGGACGACGCGCAGCATCGCCGGGCTCCCCTTCTACCACCACCGGACGCTCGGCGAGCGGGACGGCGGCCGACGCCAGTGGGTGCTGCAGGGCGAGCTCGCGTGGTTCCTCGGCTACCGCGTCTCGTACATGGTGCTGCGCGCCCTCTTCCGCGTGCGGCACGAGCCCGCGGCGCTCGTCTCGATCCCGGCCTACGTCGCCGCCGCCCGCCGGCACGACGTCCGCGCCCGGCCCGAGCTTCGCCGCGCGCTGCGCCGCGAGCAGAGCCTCCGCCGGCTCCCGATCAGGGCACGGCAAGCGCTCGGCCGCTAGTTCCTTCTGTGACGCGCAGGAGCGCGGCGCCGAGGCCGAGCAGCAGGAAGAGCAGGAACGAGACCTGGATGAAAGCGAACGAGTCGTACGTCGCCATGCTGATGGCGTAGCTCGTCGACGACGCCGCGAGGCCCGTGAAGAGCCATCCTCGCGGCCCGCGGTCCCTCTTGGCCGCGTGCGTGAAGCGCCGGTGGGCGCGCACGAACAGCCAGATCCACCCGAACATGCCGAACGCGCCCGACTCGAGGAGGGTCGTCAGCCACTGGTCGTCGAGGATCGGCGCATTCGCCTTCGGCCCGTCCACGACGCGCGTCCCATAGCCCTCCCCGACGAACGGGCTCCGCTTCCACTCCTTGATCCCGGGGCCGAGATCGGCGACGCGCCCGCTGCCGGCGGTGCCCGCGTCCTGGGACTCGGAGGCGACGATCCCGCCCTTGGGGAAGAGCGACCCCTTGATCGACCCGACGGTTCCGGGCGCGGCGAAGTGGAGCGCGACGACCAGCGGCAGCAGCGCCGGCCAGAGCCGCTTCACCTCCTTCGGGCGCTGGAAGGCGTAGACAATCGCGATCACGACGAGCACGAGCACGGCCGTCCGCGAGCGCGTGACCAGCGCGGCCATCAGGAGCACGCCGGCGGCGGCCCACCAGATGCGGCGGCCGGTCGACCGGATCAGGTAGACCGCGAGCGGGATCAGCATCACAAGTGCGGCGCCGAGCGCGATCGGGTGCTGCGCCGAGGCGTAGGCCCGGTAGCCGCGGCCGTCGTTGCCGACGTCGGGCGGCTCGTCGAAGCGCAGCAGCGGAATGAACTGCTGCAGGTGGTCGAAGATGTTGTACTGCGCCCGCGACTCGTAGAGCGTGAGGAACGCGACGACCGCGCCGCCGCCGACGAGGATCTTCACCAGGCCGTCGACGACCTGCGGCCGGCCGATCACGCTCACGACGACGTAGACCACGACGAAGAAGCTGAAGAGGAACGAGACCTGCTTGATGGCGATCGACTGCACCGAGGCGAAGCGCTCGTGGTTCACGGCGAGCGACGCGACCACGGTCACGAACTGGAGCACGATCGGGCCCTCGAAGCCGGTGCGCCTGATCCGCACCCGTTGGTCGATCAGCAGCGACGTCACCCAGCCCACGACGATCACGGCGACGAGCAGCCGGTAGGGCTCCATCTGGATCCCGACGCTGAACGGCAGCGAGTAGCGCCGGATCGGGATGAACAGGATGACGACGACGAGCGTGCCGAGCAGGCGCGGCCACGGAGTCAGCGCGCGCCACGCCAGCGCGAGCACGACGACGACCATCAGCACCGGCGCGAGCAGCTTCACCGGCCCGCCGGCGACGACGACGGCGGTCAGAACGGCAAGCGACGCCACGACCACGGCGATCGAGACGATCGTCCCGCGATCCGCAGGCGCGGACTGCCGCGAAGCGGCTTCCATCGCCCCTCTACGCGCTGCGGCGCGCCAGCACGACCTCGTCTGCGGCTACGAGCCGGGCGCGCGGCCGCAGGTTCTCGAGCATGAACGAGAGCCCGATCGTGGCGATCATGACGAGCATGAAGATCATGATCGGCACCGTCTTCGAGCGCGGCTTCAGCAGGCGGATCTGGTCGCCCTTCACGATCGAGATCTGCGCCCGCTGCTCCTTCGGAATCGACCCCTCGGCCTGGAGCCGCCTCAGGTAGAAGAGGAACGCGTCCGCCTCGCGCTTCACGAGCTCCATCACGCGCGGCTTCGTTGCGGCCTGGGCCTCCAGCGTGATGAACGGGAGCGGCGGCGAGTTCGAGCTCTGGTACGAGTACGGCACCACGGTCGCGAGCATCGGCTCCTTGGCGAAGTCGACGTATCCCTTCTTCAGCACGATCTTCTTCACCGCGTCGCTCGTGGCGAGGTTCGCGTAGATCGTCGCCAGCTGGCCGAACGTGGCCGGGTCGGCGTTCGACAGGTTGGTTCCGCCCCAGGGGAAGCGCTGCGGCGAGACGAGGAGCGTCACGTCGTCGGCCCAGACCTGCTCCGAGCGGTACGTGAGGCCGGTCGAGCTGACCTTGAAGACGCTGAGGAAGGCGAGCCCGACCGCGAGGACGAAACCGGCGGCGACGAGGAACTTGAAGCGCCAGATGACCTTGAGGTGAAGCGGCAGGTCCACTAACCGGCCTCGGCGCGGCCGAACGCCGCGCGCAGGTAGACGGAGGCCGCTTCGGTGCGGTTCGTCACGCCGAGCTTCCGGTAGACGGCCGCGAGGTGGAACTTCACCGCGTGCACCGTCACACCGAGAGCCGCTGCGATCTGCGCGTTCGTCTGGCCGCGCGCGGCCATCTCCAGAACCTGGGTCTCGCGCATGGATAGGGTGCTTGCGGTCACCGAAAGCCCATGCTACGAAGCGACCGGCGCGACCACCACGGCCGGACGTCCAGCGTTTTCCCTAGCCGTTCGGCTAGCCGAATCTGGCTTTCCGTCCATAGTTGCGCCGATCGCGACTGCCTATCGTCAGGCGCATGACTGGGCCAGGCAGCGGCATGCTCGACGTGAGCGTCATCGTTCCCGTCCGCAACGACCGCGGCGGCCACCTGCGTGCGCTGGTCGATGCGCTCGGTCGTCAGACGCTCGCGCGCGACCGGTTCGAGGTCGTCGTCGGGGCTGACGGCTCAACCGACGGCTCGGCGGACGGCGTCGCGACGGCCGACGGCTGGGTGCGCGTCGTGCACGGGCCGCCGCGGAACTCGTACGCCGCGCGCAACATGGCGGCCGGCGCCGCGCGCCCGTCGCGCGTGCTCGCGTTCGTCGACTCGGACTGCATCCCCGATCCCACGTGGCTCGAGGAGGGGATCGCCGCATTGGCGGAGGCCGACGCGGCCGCGGGCGGGATCACGTTCTCGTTCCCGGAGCGGCAGACGATCTGGACGTTCATCGACGTCGAGACCACCAAGGACCACGAGAGCGAGGTGAAGATCGGCAACGCGGAGACGGCGAACCTGTTCGTCCGCCGCGAGTTCTTCGAGGGCATCGGCGGCTTCGACGACACGATCCCGGAGCACGGCGACTTCGAGTTCGCCCGCCGGACGGTCGAGCGCGGCGGACGGCTTATCTACGCGCCGGCGGCGCACTGCCTCCACCCGGCGCGTTCGAGCGGGCGGTCGTATCTGAAGATGGTGTGGATCATGCACCGCTGGTACGCGGCGCGCGAGGTGCGCGCCGGCCGGCGCCCGCTCGGGCTGACGGTGCGGTGGTGGGTGCCGCTCGTCGCGCATCTGAAGTGGCGCCGCGACCAGGGACGCTCGCTGCGCCTCGACCGGCGCCGCCTGGGCGCGAACGGCCTCCGGCCGCGCCTGGTCGACGACCTCCGTGCTCTGCCGCTGATGTACGTCTTCCTGCCGTACTTCGCGGGCGCCGCGCAGGTGCGCGGCTTCTTCGACGGCCGCCGGCTGCGGTGACCGCAGCCGCGCCCGCGGCGGGGCTCCGCTCCCGCGTTCTCGGCGGGCTCGCGTGGAAGGCTGCATCGCAGATCGTCGGGAATCTGTCCCGCCTCGGCGTCGCCGTCGTGCTCGCGCACCTGCTGACGCCGCGCGAGTTCGGCCTCGCCGCGATGACGCTCGTCTTCTCGGGCTTCGTGCTCGTCTTCTCCGACCTCGCACTCGGCGCGGCGCTCGTGCAGCGGAAGACGCTCTCGGACGCGGACCGCTCGACGGCATTCTGGACGAGCGTCGGCGTCGGGTCGTTCTTCACCGTCATCGGGATCGCGCTTGCGGGGCCGATCGCGTCGTTCTACGGCGAGCCGTCGCTGCGTTGGCTCGTCGTCGCGCTGTCGTTCTCGTTCATCGTCACGTCGCTCGCCGCAACGCAGGAGGCGCTCCTCGTGCGCCAGATGTCGTTCCGGAGCCTCGAGCTGCGGATGATGGCCTCGGCGTTCGCGGGCGGCGCCGCGGGGATCGCCGCAGCCCTGGCCGGCTGGGGCGCATGGGCGATCATCATCCAGCAGGTCGCAACCGCGTGCGCGTCGACCGCGATGCTCTGGACGGTGTCGCCGTGGCGCCCGTCCCTCCTCTTCTCGCGCTCGTCGCTGCGCTCTCTCGGCAGCTTCTCGCTCAACGTCTTCGGTCAGCGTGTCCTCTACTACCTGCACCGCAACATCGCCCCGCTGCTGATCGGCCGCTTCGTCGGCGCGGCCGCGCTCGGCACGTACGCGTTCGCATACAACGTGATCCTCGTGCCGTTCTCGCGCATCGCCGGGCCCGTGCAGGAGGTGCTCTTCCCGGCGTTCTCGCGCGTCCAGGACGATCCCCCGCGCATGACGCAGATGTGGGTGCGCGCAACGCGCGTGACGGGCGCGGTGTCGGTTCCGGCGCTGATCGGCCTCGCGATCGTCGCGCCCGACTTCGTGCGCGTCGTGCTCGGCGAGCGCTGGTCGGCCGCGGCGCCGGTGATCCAGATCCTGACCTGGGTCGGGCTCCTGCAGTCCCTGCAGACGCTCAACTCGAACATCCTGATGGCCCTCGACCGGACGGCGACGCTGCTGCGCTACTCCTTCGTCTTCCTCGGCGCGCACCTCGTCGCATTCGTCGTCGGCGTGCACTGGGGGATCCTCGGCGTCGCGACGTGCTACGCGATCTCGAGCACGGTCGTCGAGCCGCTCTACATGTGGCTGACAACCCGCTCCCTCGCCGCGTCGCCGTTCGTGCTCGTGCGCGGGCTCGCGGGCATCGCGCAGGCGGCCGCGGTGATGGGCCTGTGCGTCCTCGCCACGCGGCTCGCGCTCGTGCACGCGGGCGTGCCCGCGAGCGCGCGGCTCGTCCTTTGCATCGCAGTCGGCGCCCTCGTCTACCTCCCGTGTGCGCACTGGCGCTCGCCCGAGATCGCCGGCGAGCTCAGGCGCCGCCCCGCATGAGACGGCTCGCGCTTCTCGGCCCGCTCGGGCTCGCGCTGATCTGTGCGGGGTGCGGCGCCGACGGAGCGCGCGTGAGCGTGGCGCGGCCCGTGCAGCTGCTCGGATCGCCCGCGCGGCCGGTCATCGCGGCGCCCGACCTCGCCCTGCACGACCAGGACGGCCGCATCGTCCGTCTGTCGCAGCAGCGCGGCCGGCTGGTGCTGCTGACGTTCCTCTACGTCGGCTGCACCGACGTCTGTCCGCTGATCGCGTCGAATCTCAACGCGGCGCTGCGCGCACTCCCGCCCGCACAGCGCGAGCGCGTGCGCGTGATCGCCGTCAGCGTCGACCCGTGGGGCGACACCGCCGCAGCCGTCCACCGGTTCATCCGCGAGCGCGGACTGGTGAAGGAGTTCCGGTACCTCACGGGGACGAAGGAGCAGCTCGCGCCCGTGTGGCAGGCGTGGAACGTGCTCGTCGAGCCGAAGAACCGCGAGCGGATGGCGCACAGCGCGTTCGTCTGGCTCATCGACGCCCGCGGGCGCACGCGCGTCTCGTTCGCATCGACGACGCCGCCACATCCGGTCGCGCACGACCTGCGCGCACTGCTCGCCCGCGCGTAGCATCGCGTGGGTTGATCGAGCTCGGCCACGTCACCGACCGCAAGCCTCCGTTCCGGTACGCCGCGTACACGCGCGTGCAGTTCTCGGACACGGACGCGCAGGGGGTCGTCTACTACGGCCGCTACCTACCCTACTTCGACCTCGCGCGGACGGAGTACCACCGCCACCTCGGCCGCGTCGACACCGGCGCGTGCGAGTTCGTGATGCGCGCGTCCGCCGTCGAGTACCTCGCGCCGGCCCGCTTCGACGACCTGCTCGAGATCTTCGTTCGCGCAGAGCGCATCGGCCGCACGAGCGTCACGTTCGACCACGCCGCGTATCGGATCGGCGAGGACGGCGAAGACGACACGCTGATGGTCACGGCGAAGCAGACGCTCGTGCTCGTCGACATCCACGAGCGCAGGCCCGTGCCGGTGCCGGACGCCTATCGCGAACGGCTCGCGGCGTTCGAAGGCGTGGCGGTCTGAGGACAGGGTCCCGCGGCGAGAGTCGGCGCGCCACCCGGGTGTGTCCTCTCGAACTCACCCGGGCGGCGCTGCCAGCGACCTCTCCCCCTCTCCCCATGTTGTAGGGGAGGTCGGTGGCGTGCGCCATCCCTGAAACGAGGTACCCCGCTCGTTCGAGGGACGATCACTCGATCGAGGGAATACGTAGACCTCCGTCCGGTACCGGAACGGAAACGGCTCGCTGCGGTCGGCGGTCACCCCGCGGACGCGGTCGAGGAGCGGCGCACGCTCGTCCTCGGGCAGCGCCGCAATCGCGCTGATCGACAGGATCCGCTCGGCGAGCTCGTCGCGCGTCAGGGGCTGGTCCCACCGCACGGAGAACTCCTCCACCGGCCCGAAGAGCGGCGACTCCGTCAGCGGTGCCCGCCACGACCGGCTCATCTGCTGCGGATAGGTCTCGCGGTAGGGCGAGATCAGCTCTTCCACACGCGCCTGGAGCGGGTCGTCGAGGTCGCGGCTGTTCCAGATCAGGCCGAGCCGGCCGCCCGGCCGCAGCACGCGGTGGATCTCCGGGAGGGCGCGGGCGGGGTCGAACCAATGGAACGCCTGCGCGGCTGTTACCGCGTCGGCGGTGCCGGCCGCGAGCGGGATCGCCTCGGCTGTTCCGTCCAGCGCCTCCGCCTCGGGGACGACCCGTTCCAGCACGGCGCGCATCTCGGCGAGGGGCTCGACGGCGACGACGTGGGCACCCGTCTGGACGAGCAGGCGGGTGAGCTTCCCGGTCCCGGCGCCGAGGTCGACCACAGTCGCGCCCGGTCGGAGGCCGAGAGCAGCCGCGAGGCGCTTGACTGCCTCGGCAGGGTACGACGGCCGTGCGCGCTCGTAGACGTCCGCGACGGACGAGAACGCCCGCGCGACCGGGTGGACCGGGTCGCCTATGAGGGCGTCACCCGGTACGCGTCGAAGACCGCGTCGAGGTTCCGCAGCGAGTTCAGCAGGGAACGCAGCGACTTCACGTCGCCGACCTCCGCCGTGTACCAGTTCTTGGCCAGCTGGTCCTCGACGACGCCGCCGTAGCTCACGATGTTCGCGCCGTGCTCGGCGAACGTCCGCGCGACGTCCTCGAGCAGGCGCGGCCGGTCCCACGAGTCGACGGCGATCTGGACGCGGAACGACTTCGTGCCGCCGTCGGCCCACGCGACCGGCGTGAACCGCTCGGGGCTGCGACGAAGCGCCTTCACGTTCGGGCAGTCCTCGCGGTGGATCGTGATGCCCTTGCCGAGGCTGATGTAGCCGCAAATCGGGTCGCCCGGTACCGGTGTGCAGCACTTCGCGAGCCGCACGAGGACGTCCTCGACGCCCTGCACGACGACGCCCATCTCGGTTCCGCCGACGGCGTCGCGCGCCTTCGGCGCTTTCGTGACGACAGGCGCCTCTTCGACGACCTGCTCCGCCTTCAGGCGGTTGATGACCTTGTTGACGATCGATCCCGGCGAGAGCTTCCCGGAGCCCAGCGCGAGGTAGAAGTCCTCGGCCTTCTTGAACCCGGTGTCGCGGATCACCTGCGCGAGTGTGGCCGAGCCGCGCAGCTTCGCGTACGGCAGGTTCTGCGCCTTCAGCGCCTGCTCGAGCGCCTCGCGGCCCTTCTGCTCCTGGTCCTCGCGCGTCTCGCGCGAGAACCATTGCCGGATCTTGTTGCGCGCACGCGAGCTCTTCGCCAGCGAGAGCCAGTCGCGTGACGGGCCGCGGCCCTGCTTCGAGGTGAGGATCTCCACGAAGTCGCCGTTCTGGAGCCGGTAGTGCAGCGGCACGATCCGGCCGTTGATCTTCGCGCCCACCGTGCGATGGCCGACGTCCGTGTGCACGGCGTACGCGAAGTCGATCGGCGTCGATCCCTGCGGCAAGGTCTTCACCTGGCCCTTCGGCGTGAAGACGTGCACCTCCTCGTCGAAGAGATCGGTTCGGAACGACTTCATGAACTCGCGCGGGTCGGCCTCGTCGGTCGTGCTCTCGTCCATCAGCCGCTTGACCCACAGCGTCCACTCGTCGTCCTTCTGCTTCTTGCGGTTCTTGTACAGCCAGTGCGCCGCGATGCCGTACTCGGCGGTCTGATGCATGTCGCTCGTGCGGACCTGGATCTCGAGCGGACGTCCCTGCGGCCCGATGACGGTCGTGTGCAGCGCGCGGTAGCCGTTGAACTTCGGCATCGCGATGTAGTCCTTGAAGCGGCCCGGCATCGGCCTCCACAACGAATGGATCAGGCCGAGCGCGCCGTAGCAGTCGCGCGTGCCTTCCTCCGTGCCGCGCTCGACGATGACGCGCATCGCCGTGAGGTCGTAGATCTCGTTGAACTCGCGGCCCTTCTTGGCCATCTTGTCGTAGATCGAGAAGAAGTGCTTCGCGCGCCCGGAGATCTCTGCGGGGATGTCGACCTTGTCCAGCTCGCGCTGCAGCACCATCGCCGCTTCGCGCACATGCTCCTCGCGGTCGGTCCGGCGCTCGGCGACCATCTGCTTGATCTCCTCGTACTTGCGCGGGTGCAGCGTCTGGAACGCGAGATCCTCGAGCTCCCACTTCAGCGCGTGGATGCCGAGCCGGTGCGCGAGCGGGGCGTAGACGTCGAGCGTCTCACGCGCCTTCTGAACCTGCTTTTGCTTGCCGAGGTACTCGATCGCGCGCAGGTTGTGCAGCCGGTCGGCGAGCTTGATCAGGATCACGCGCACGTCCTCGGCCATCGCCACGATGAGCTTCCGGTAGTTCTCCGCCTCCGCCTGCTCGCGGGTCTGGAACTGGATGCGGGTCAGCTTCGTGACGCCGTCCACGAGGTGGGCGATCTCGTCGCCGAACTCGGCGCGGATGTCGTCGAGCGACGTGTCCGTGTCCTCGACGGTGTCGTGGAGGAGCGCAGCGGCGAGCGTCGCCTCGTCGAGCTGGAGACCGGCGAGGATCTTCGCCGCCCCCCAGGGGTGGTAGATGAACTCCTGACCGGAGCGGCGTAGCTGCCCGTCGTGGGCCCTGGCGGCGAAGTCGAACGCCCGCGTCAGAAGTTCGCGGTCGACGTCCGGCTTGTACGCCTCGACCTCGGCGAGGAGCTCGTCGACGAGGTCCTGATGTCGCTCGAGTACCGCCACAGAGCCAGTGTACCCAGGTGATGTGAGGGTTCATCCCCCGCCTGAGGCTCACTGCTAAGGAGGGAAACGCGTCCTGCCGATGAACCCCTTGAGCCCATGTTTCGCCGTCGTCGGGAAACGAAGAAGCTGCTCCGGATCGCCCGGATGCTCCGCGAGCTGGACGCCGCCGCCGCGCCGGCGCGGCCCGCGCCGCGCCGCGTCGACCGGGTCGCCGTCGGCCGCGTCTAGAGCCGCCACGGCCGCTTCGGCCGGGTCGCTGTGGATTGATCGGCACGAACTTGGTGCGGACCGGTTTCACACGCGTCGGGACCGAATGAGTACACCTTCGGGAACCGAATGAGTGCTCATTACGTCCCTCAGCCTCTGATCCGCCTGACGGTGCTAGTGACGCCTCAGCAGAAAGAAGCACTCGCGAGGGACGCGGCGCAGACAGGAAAGGCCATGGGCCAGCTCGTGCGGGACATGTTCGACGCGAAGTACGGGAATCCGAAGGTCGTCGCGGGGTGGCAGGTCCGAGCCGAGGTCAAGCGCCCCGAGGACACGGGCGACGCGCAGCCCGCCCGCGCGCGCCTTCGCGAGTGGGTCACCCGGTCACGCCGCAGCAGCTAGCGGCGGCTTCTCGTCGAGCAGCCGCCGGAACGCGGCGGATTCGAGCAGGCTCCGCGTCGCCCCGTCGGCGAGCTCGAGCTCGTCGAAGATCTCCCGCGCCCAGGGCTCACGCTCCGCCTCGTCGAGCCGCCATTGCTGCGCGAGCTCGGCGCGTAGCTCCTCGTAGCCGTCGACGGCGTCGAAGATCCGGCGCACGACGAGCTGAGGCGCGACGGTCCCGTTCCAGCGGTTCTCCTCGAGGCGGAACGCGACGTCGTACCGGCCGATGCGCCGGAAGCGGTCGAGCTGCGCCCCGACCCCGAAGGCGATCGCCGATCCGGCGTCGCGACCGCGGTGGCGGATGCGGAACCGCAGGTGCTTGCCGTCGCCGACCGTCCCTAGCTCCGTCAGCTCGCAGCCGTCGACGAGCAGCGTGACGCCGGGGTTGCCGAGCCCGAACGGCGCAAGCCGCGCGAGCTCGCCGCAGAGGTCGAGCCCGAGCTGAGACCCGGGGACGACCGCATCGACGACCGTGCGCGGGCGCAAGTCGATCTCCGAAAGCGCCCTGTCCGCGCACTCGGCGAACGCGGTCGCGAACGCGTCGAGGCGCCCCGGTTCGATCGAGAGCCCGGCCGCGGCGCGATGGCCGCCGAAGCGCTCCAGATGCGCGGCGCACGCGGCGAGCCCAGCGTGGAGATCGAACGCGCCGATCGAGCGGCCCGAGCCCTTCCAGTGCGGCTCGGCGCCGGCGATCAGCACGACGGGGCGGTTGTAGCGCTCGACCAGTCGCGACGCGACGATCCCGATCACGCCTTCGTGCCAGTCCTCGCCGGCGACGACGTACGCGCGGCGGCGTCGCTTCGCCTCGGGCCACGACTCGATCTGGTCGACCGCAGCGCGCAGAATGCGCTCCTCGACGGCCTGGCGCTCGCGGTTCAGCTCCTCCAGCTCGTCGGCGAGCAGCTCGGCCTCGCGCCGGTCGTCGGTGAGCAGCAGGTGGAGCGCGGCGGACGGCCGGCACAGCCGTCCCGACGCGTTGATGCGCGGCGCGAGGCGGAACCCGACCGACCCCTCGTCGACGACCGCCGGGTCGACCCGGCCGACGCGCATCAGCGCACGCAGTCCCGGCTTCTGGGTCTGCGCGAGCCGTCGCAGGCCCGCGAGCGCGAGCGCGCGATTCTCGTCGACGAGCGGCACGACGTCCGCGATCGTCGCCAGCGCGACGATGTCGAGATGCCGCTCGAGGAACGGGTGCCCCGGCCCCAGCAACGCTTCGGCGAGCTTCCAGACGACGCCGGTCCCGCAGAGGCCCGCGAACGGATAGTCGCCCTTGAGCGGCGCGACGACAGGGCAGGCGGGAAATGCATCGGCAGGGCGGTGATGGTCGGTGACGACCACCTCGAGCCCGAGCTTCCTGGCCGCCTCGACCTCCGCCACGGCGGTGATCCCGCAATCGACCGTGAGGACGAGGTCGAATCCGTCCTCCGCCAGGCGGGCCAGCGTCTCGGAGTTGAGACCGTAGCCCTCCTCGAACCGGGACGGCAGGTGCCACGCCGGGTCTGTGCCGAGCTCGCGCAGGAGCAAGACCGCGAGCGCGGTCGCGCAGATACCGTCGGCGTCGTAGTCGCCGTGGACACAGATGCGAGCGCCCCTGTCGACCGCGCGGCGCAGCGTCTCGACCGCCTCGCCCATGTCGCCGAGCGCGCGCGGGTCGTGACCGGGAAGCTTCCCCTCGAGGAACCGGAGCGCCGGCACCGGATCGGAGTAGCCGCGGCGGACGAGCACCGACGCGGTCACCTCCGACACGGCCAGGTCCGAAACGAGCCGGCGCACGTCCGCGTGCGAGCAAGGCGAGATCGACCAGGTTCCGTGCTCCATGGCGACGATCCACCGTACGGCCCTCGTCGGACGACATCCGCGCAAATCCGCTGCAAATCTGGTTCAATTGCGCGCCGTGGTGCTCCGGTCCGCCGCCGCCGTGATCCTCGCCGCCGGTCTCGCGTGCGCGAACACGCCCGCCGCGAAGCAGACCCCGCCGATCGCGCGCGGCGTGAGCGTGCTCGGCGTCCCGGTCGGCGGTCTCACGTCCGAGCCCGCGCGCGCGACGATCGAAGGCGCGTTCGCGCGGCCGATCACGATCCTCTACACGGGCAAGCGCCTCACCGTCACGCCTCGCCGCCTCGGCGCGGGCGCCGGCGTCGACGCCGCCGTCACCTCCGCGCTCGCCGCAACGCCGGGCAGCGAGATCGCACTCCCGGTCACCTACTCGAAGCGCGACATCGAGACGTTCGTCGACTGGCTCGCACGCCGGTTCGACGTCGCACCGACCGACGCGACGCTTCGCGGGGCGAACGCGACCGGCCCGATGATCGCCGAGGGCAAGCCGGGCCTCGCGGTGCGCAAGGAGACCATGCGCCGCGCCCTCGCTCAGGCGCTCGCGACGCCGACGCGCCCGCCGCTCCAGCTGCTCACGAAGCCCGTCCGGCCGAAGGTGACGCGCGCGACGTTCGGCGACGTGATCGTCATCACGCGCGGCGCGAACTCGCTGCGCCTGTACGACGGCACGCGCCTCGTCCGTTCGTTCGGCGTCGCCACCGGCCAGTCGCGCTACCCGACGCCGAGCGGGATCTGGGAGATCGTCGACAAGCAGCGCGACCCGTGGTGGCGGCCGCCGGACTCCGACTGGGCGCGGGGCCTCAAGCCCATCCCGCCCGGCCCGGGCAACCCGCTCGGCACGAGGTGGATGGGCCTCAACGCGGCCGGCGTCGGCATCCACGGCACGCCGGACGACGCGTCGATCGGCTACTCGGCCTCGCACGGTTGCATCCGCATGCACGTACCGGACGCCGAGTGGCTGTTCGAGCACGTCGGCTACGGCACGCCGGTCGTGATCCTCTAGCCGCCCTCGCGCGGGAGCTCGACGCCCAGGTAGGTCAGCAGGACGATCAGGCCGACGAGGGCCGCCAGGCCGCCGACGATCAGCCGCGGATGGCCGCTCTCCCGCACCGTCTCGACGAACCCGCGCGCGAGCAAGATGAAGACCGCGCCGACGACGCCGACCCCGATCACGATCAGCGGCGCCAGCACGATCACGCGCTCCCATCCGGCTGCGGCTGCGACGAACGGCTCCACTACGATTGGCATCGTGCCTGACGCGAACTACACCTCGGGCGACGACTACATCGTCGAGTTCCTGGGATACCGGTTCAGCTTCAACGCGTTCGACTTCGAGCAGCGGGTCGTCGGCGCCGCCGTGAAGCTCGGCCTCGTCGAGGCGAACGAGCTCGACGAGGACGAGACGATCGACCTCGTCACGCTCGCCGCGCAGGGGCTGATCGACGAGCCGCAGTCTCGCCTCGGCCGCTATCTCGTGCGCAACTGGGAGCGCGTATCGCTCGTGCACGGCGAATCGCTCGTGTACTGGCTGCGCAAGCTGATCTTCCGCGGCGCCTGGCTCGACCACCAGGTGAAGCGCGGCGCGCTCGAGGTGGTGTGGGACGAGGCCGACGCCGAGTTCGCGTACCAGCATCCCGGCGGCGGCCGGCCGCTCCTCGAGCTCGCACCGGTTCCGTCGTGGCACGAGCTGCAGTTCCGCGGCTAGCCGCCGCACCGGCGATCGCGGCGTACATCGCGGCGGTGCTGTGGGTCGACCGCGGCGCGAGCTACCCGCAGCAGCTCGCGCTCGGCGCGGTGACGTGGCTCGTGCTCGCCGCCGCGCTCGCCGCCGTCTCGCCGCAACGGCGCACGTTGACGCTCGGCGTCGTCCTCTTTGCGACGGTCGGCGAGGTGACCGGCTCGCTGATCTGGGGCGTCTACTCCTACCGGCTGCACAACCTGCCGCTCTTCATCCCGCCGGCGCACGGACTCGTGTACCTCGCCGGGCTCTCGGTCGCGCGGGCGGCCGAACGGCACGCGCGCACGCTCGTCGGCATCGCCGCCGCGGCGGCCGCGACGTGGGGCCTCCTCGGCCTGATCGTCCTGCCGCGCCGAGACGTCGCGGGCGCGCTCGGCGTGCCGCTCCTGCTGCTGTTCATGTGGCGCTCACGCAACCGCACGGTGTACGCCGGCGTCTTCCTCGTCGTCGCCGCGCTCGAGCTCTACGGGACCGCGATCGGCACCTGGCGATGGGCGCCGGATTTGCCCGGCACCGGCATACCCGACGGCAACCCGCCGTCAGGCGTCGCCGCGGGTTACGTCTGGTTCGACGTGATGGCGCTCTGCGTGTTCGCGCCGCTCGTCAGCCGTTTCCCGCGCCGCACGCCGCACGCGCCGGCCGTCGTGGCCGACTGAGGTGGAGTTCCGGATCCTCGGCCCGGTCGAGGTCGTCGGCGACGACGGCGCGCCGGTCGCGCTGCCGGCGGCGAAGGTTCGCGCACTGCTCGCGCTGCTCGTGGTGCATCGCAACACGCGGGCGGGCGTCGATGCGCTCGTCGACGAGCTGTGGGACGACGATCCGCCCGCGACGGCGACGAAGACGCTGCAGGTGTACGTCTCGCAGCTGCGCAAGGCGCTCGGCCGAGACCGGCTCGAGACCGTCGGCGGCGGCTACCTCCTGCGCGTCGACGACGAGGAGCTCGACGCGAGCCGCTTCGAGCTGCTCGCCGCGCAGCGCGAGTGGACCCGCGCGCTCGCGCTCTGGCGCGGGCCCGCGCTCGCCGACGTGCGCGCGGAGTCGAGGGCGTGCGCCGCCGCGGCGGACCGGCTCGACGAGGCGCGGCTCGCCGCCGTCGAGGAGCGCGTCGAGGCCGATCTCGTCCGCGGCGAGCACGCAGGGCTCGTCGGCGAGCTCGAGCAACTCGCCGTGCAGCACCCCTGGCGCGAGCGCCTGCACGCGCTGCTGATGCTCGCGCTCTACCGGTCGGGCCGGCAGGCCGAGGCGCTCGAGGCGTACCGTCGGCTGCGGGAGCATCTCGCCGACGAGCTCGGGCTGGAGCCGGGCCGCGACCTGCGCGAGCTCGAGCAGGCCATCCTTCGTCAGGACGCGTCGCTCCACCACGCGGTCCCGGCCGCCGCACGCACGACGGAACGGCGGCGCGGGCGGCGGCCGCTCCTCCTCGTCGCCGCCGCGCTCGCCGCCCTCGCGGGCGCCGTCGCGATCGCCGTCGCGCGCAACGGCTCGAACGGCGGCAGCGACGCCGAGCTGCGGACGTTCGTCGGCAAGGTCGAGAACGTCCTCGCGCAGGCGCACGAGGGTCGCGCCGCCGTCGTGAAGGCGGTCTCGGCAGGGCAGCGCTGCAAGATCCCGCTGCGCGAGGCCGCGGCGGACATCGAGGACGCCCGCGCGAATCGGCAGAGCCTCCTGCAGCAGCTCGCTGCGCTCGCCGTGCCGGACGACGAGCGAGCGCGTCGGGTCGCGACGCTGCTGCAGCGTGCGACCGCCGCTTCCTTCGCCGCCGACCTGCGGTACCGCCGCGACTTCCTGCGCGCTCACACCTGCCCGCCGCCGCTCGACGCCGCCGCCGGCCGCCGCGCCGACCGGCTCAAACGCCAGTTCACAACCACGTTCAACCCGCTCGCGCGGCGGTTCCACGCCCGGGAGTGGAGACCCGCCGAGCTCTAGCGCGGCTCGAGGTAGCACTGTCGCGCCCAGTGCCGGTACGACCACTCTCCGACGAGTAATGCGACCGGGACGAGGCTCGCGCACACGGCGCCGTGCGTGTCGCGCTCGAGCTTCCAGCGACTGCCCGGCGGTCGCGAGAAGACCGTCGGGTGCGCGCCGAACGTCGCGACTGCGAACTCGTACCCCGCGATTCGCCCGTACCAGGTCCGCCCGGGAGCGGGCCCGCCGACGCGCGTCGACGGATGCGCAGCGGTGTACGCCGCCGTGAGTCCGGCCTTCACGGCCGGGGTGGCGAGCAGGTTCTCCGCCCCTTCGTCGCCGCAGGCGAGCGCGGCCGGCGCGGCGATCGCCGCGACCGCGACGATCAGGATGACGAGCTTCATGGATCGCTCCTTTCATGGGATCGCGATCGAGTGTCCGCGGGGGCGGCAGCGCGCCGGCAAAGCGGCGGCAAAAGGCTAGGAATAGAGCGCAGCGAGCTCGCGCGCGGCGGCCGCGATCCGCTCACGCAGCTCGACCGGCTCGAGCACCTCGACGGCGCAGCCGAGCGGCATCAGCTCGTCGTAGGCGTACTCGACGCGCTCGAACGGTAGCGTCAGCTCGAGCCAGCCGTCGCCCGCCGCCGGCACGAGCGGCTTCGCGGCAGGCTCGACCTGCCCACGCAACCGCGCCAACGCGTCCGCGCGGACGCGCAGAGTGACGTCGACGTGCGGCAGGCCCTCCTCGAACGCCCGCAGGCGCTCGAGCCAGAACGCGGCGAGGTCGAACTCCGCCGGACGTTCGAAGTGCTCGTCGCGGACGTCCAGCGCGACGATCCGCGACACGCGGAAGATGCGCGTCTCCTCCGGCGTCCGGCCGACGAGATACCACGCGCCCGCCTTGAGGACGAGCCCGAGCGGGTCGACCGCACGCGTCGTCGTCTCCCCCTTGCGCCGGTAGACGAGCTCGACACGCCGGTCGTCCCAGACCGCACCCGCGAGCTCGGCGAGCAGGGGCGTCTCTTCGCGCTTCCGGAACCACGGCGGCGCGTCGAGGTGGAAGAGATGCCCGACGCGCTCGGCGCGCTCGCGCAGTTCGGCGGGCATCGCCGCGAGCACCTTCAGCTGGGCGGCGGCCACGAGCGAACCGAGACCGAGCTCGCCCGCAGGCCCGGGCACGCCGGCGAGAAACAGCGCCTCCGCTTCTTCGGGCGTGAGCCACGTCAGCTTCGTGCGGTAGCCCTCGCGGAGCCGGTAGCCGCCGGCCGGGCCCCGCTCAGAGACGATCGGCACGCCCGCGTCGACCAGCGCCTCGACGTCGCGGTACACCGTCCGTACCGAGACCTCGAGCCGCTCGGCCAGCTCCTCCGCCGTCAGGTGTCCGCGCACCTGGAGCAGGAGCAGCAGCGAGACGAGACGGCTCGCGCGCACGGGACAAATCATGACAGGAGCTGGCAGGAACTGCCGCTACGGTCGCGGCATGAGCCGGTTCCTGCGCCGCGTCCTCGGCGGCGGGATCGATCGGGAGCTCGTCCCGCTGATCGCCGTCTCCGTCCCGAGCACGCTCGGGTTCGGCGCCTTCTGGGTCTTCGTCGGCGTCTGGGCCGTGCGCGGCCTCGGAATCAGGCCGTCGACCCTCGGCGCGGTGCTGCTCCTCGAGGCGACCGTTGCGGCGGGTGCGGGCTACCTCGGCGGGCATCTCTCCGACCTCGTCGGACGGCGTCCGGTGCTCGTGTGGTCGTGGACGCTCGAGGCCGCGATCCTCGCGACCCTCGCGCTCGTCGACCCCGCGCCGGCGGTCGGCCTCGCCCTGCTCGTCGCAGCGGGCGTCGCGAGCGGACCGGGACTCGCGGCAAGCGGGGCGCTCGTCGCGGACCTCGTGCCGCCCGAACGGCGCGAGAGTGCGTATGCGTCGATGCGCGTCGTCTACAACGTCGCGATGGTGTGCGGCCCGCCGCTCGCCGGGCTGGTGATCGCGGCGGGCGGCTGGACCGGGTTTCTCCTCTTCGACGCGCTGCTCGGCGGGCTCGCGGCGGCCGGCGCCGCGCTGCTCCTTCCGGCCGGACTGCGCGGCGACCGCGAGCGCGCTCCGGTCACCGCCGCCCTGCGCGATCGGCCGTACCTGCTCTTCCTCGCCTCGTCGGTGCTCGCGTGGATCGTCTACGTGGGGTACGAGAGCGCCCTGCCGATCGCCGCGACGACGGAGTACCGCGTGTCGCCGCGGACCTGGGGGCTCCTGCTCGCGCTGAACCCCTTACTGGTCGCGCTGCTGCAGCTCCGCCTCACCCGCGCGGTCGCACGCGCGTCGGCGAGCGCGAAGCTCGCGGTCGCGATCCCGGTGATGGGCCTCTCGTTCCTCGCGCTCGAGGTCGACACTGGTCTCGGCACGATCGCCGCCGTGATCGTCGTCTTCGTCCTCGGCGAGATGCTCTGGGCGCCGACCGCGACCGCGGCCGCCGCCTCGATGGCGCCGGCGCACCTGCGCGGCGCCTATATGGGCGCGTTCGGCGGGACGACGTCCGCCGGCTTCGCGATCGGACCCTTCGTCGGGCTGCAGCTGCTGGGCGGCGCCGGGCCGCGCGCGATGTGGACATTCTTCGCAGCCGTCTCGCTTGCGGCGGCAGCGGGCAGCGCCGCCGCGGTCAGGCCGCGCGGGAACGCTCGTGCGCGGTCGCGACGATCGACTCGCCGCGGGCGCGCCGCTCGTCGAACTCGCGCAGCGTAAGCGCGACCAACTCGTGGCAGAGGGCGCGGCACTCGCACTCCCACACCACCCACTGGCGCGGCCCCGCGTGGCGGACGAGGCGGGCCAGGGTGTCGTTGCTCATTTCGACGGTCACACCGTGTAAGACGGCCGCCCGTCGTGCTTCTTGCTCCCCCGTCGAGGGGGTTGTTCATCCCCTAGAAGAGTGTCGACGTCTCCGTGCGCGCGCCCCTGATGTGCGCGCGACCGAGGTCGGTGATCGTCCGGCCGCGGGGCGTGCGCTGGAGGAAGCCGAGCTGGAGCAGGTACGGCTCGTAGACGTCCTCGATCGTGTCCGCCTCCTCGCCGAGCGCGACGGCGAGGGTGGAGAGGCCGACCGGGCCGCCGCCGAACTTCTCGACCACCGCGCGCAGCAGCTCGCGGTCGAAGCGCTCGAGCCCGGCCTCGTCGACCTCGAGCAGGTCGAGCGCCTCCTCGGCGACGTCGGTCGTGACGGCGCCGGCGTGGCGCACCTCGGCGACGTCGCGGACGCGGCGCAGGATCCGGTTCGCGATCCGCGGCGTCCCGCGCGCGCGGCGCGCGATCTCGTCGGCGGCGTCGTCCTCGATCGCGACGCCGAGGATCCGGGCGCTCCGGCGCACGATCGTCGCCAGCTCCCCATGCGTGTACAGGTCGAGCCGGAATGTGAGCCCGAAGCGGTCGCGGAGCGGCGTCGTCAGCAGGCCGGTCCGCGTGGTCGCGCCGATCAGCGTGAACGGCGGCAGGTCGAGCGTGAGGGTGCGCGCCGCCGGCCCCTGGCCGACGACGATGTCGAGGCGGAAGTCCTCGAGCGCCGGGTACAGGATCTCCTCGATGGCGCGGTTCAGACGGTGGATCTCGTCGACGAAGAGCACGTCGCGCGGCTCGAGCGTGGTCAGGATCGCCGCCATGTCGCCTTTGCGCTCGAGCGCCGGCCCGGCGACCGAGCGCACGCCGACGCCGAGTTCGGCGCGGACGATGTACGCGAGCGACGTCTTGCCGAGGCCCGGCGGCCCCGCGAGCAGGACGTGGTCGAGCGCCTCGCCGCGGGCCTTCGCCGCCTCGAGCGCGATCTCGAGCTGCTCCTTCACGCGCTCCTGGCCGACGAAGTCCGCGAGCGTGCGCGGGCGGAGCGACCGCTCGAGCTCGTCCTCGTCGAGCTTCGGGGCCGGCGCGAGGAACTGCTCGGCCACTACGCGGCCCTCCGCAGGGCCTGGCGCACCTGCTCCTCGACGGACAGCGTGTCGTCGATGTCCGCGAGCGCGCGCTCGGCATCGACGATCGACCACCCCAGCTCGACAAGCGCATCCCGGGCCACCATGTCGCCCGAAGAGGCGCCAACGTTGCCCAAATCGGCAACGGCGAGCTTCTCCTTCAGCTCGAGGACGACCCGCTGCGCCGTCTTGCGGCCGATGCCGGGAATCGCCTCGAACCGCTTCGTGTCGTCGCGCGCGATCGCGCGCGTGAGCTCGGCGGGCGTGGAACCGGACACGATCGCGAGCGCCACCTTCGGACCGACGCCGTTCACGCCGAGCAGCAACTCGAACAGCTCGCGCTCGGCGATCGACGCGAAGCCGAAGAGCTGCAGCGCGTCCTCACGCACATGCGTGTAGGTCTCGACGACGATCTCGCCGTCGCCGAGGCGGTGTACGGACGGCGTCGCGTGCACGAGGTAACCGACACCGCCCACGTCCACGACGATGCCGTTCGCCGCGCGCGCGACGACGCGGCCGCGCAGGCGCGCAATCACCGGGGTCTCCCGCGACGGGTCATCCCGGTAACGGTACGGGCGGCGGCGGACGACTCCTGCCAGCGGATCGCCCAGGCGTGCGCGTCGAGCGTGCGGGCCTGCGCGCCCGCGCGGAAGGCGCGCCGCAGGAACGCCTCGTAGCGCGCCGCGTCCCGGACGGGAACGAGCGGGACGGCCCGGCGGCGAGCCTGGAGGATGCCGGCGGCGACGGAGGGACGTGGCGCGAACGCGGCGGGCTCGAGGCGGCGCGCGACCCGGAGCTCGTACCAAGCGCCCCACAGCGCGCCGAGCACGGTGCTCGGCCAGAGCCGCGCGCGCTTGACGGCGAAGTCCCACTCGACGATCACGTCGGCCGACACGAGCGGCACGTGCGGGTCGCCGAGGAGCGCGCGGCAGATGTCGGCCGCGTGCGCGAACGGGAGGTTCGCGACGACACGGAACGGCTCGTCGGGCCAGGGTGTCGTGAGCGCATCTGCCTCTACGACCGCCGCGGCCGGGCACGCGCGCCGCAACCGGCCGGCGAGCCGCGCGTCGGGCTCGATCGCGCGCACGCGCGCGCCCGTGCGCGCGAGCGCGCGCGTGAGCATCCCGGAGCCGGCGCCCACGTCGACGACCAGGTCGCCGGGCGCGACGCCGGCGTCGCGGACGATCGCGTCTGCAAGGCGGCTACTGCGGAGAAGGTGCCGTCCGCGAGGCCGCGCCGCTGCACGGTCTCGAACGGAGGACACGGACCATCACCGTCGTCATGACGCCATGCACTGTACTAGCCTGCGACGCGCAACAGGGGCGGAGCGAGCGCATGGCAAATCGCGACCGCGAGCGCGTCGGCGGCGTGATGCGGGCGCGGGAGCTCCTCGAGGCCGAGGATCGCCTTCACCATCCGCTGCACCTGCTCCTTGTCGGCGCGGCCGTAGCCGCAGACGGCGCTCTTCACACGCGCCGGCGCGTATTCGACGCAGGCGACGCCGACGGACGACGCGGCGACGAGGACGGCGCCCCGGGCCTGCCCGACGGAGAGTGTGATGCGGGCGTCTGCGCCGACGTACGACTCCTCCAGCGCGACGGCATCCGGCGTGTGCGTGCCGATCAGCTCCCGGACGCCCTCGAAGATCCTGAGCAGACGCAGCTCCGGGCGCTCCCGCGCGGGTGTTCTCCACCACCCGTGACACGTGGCCCTGAGGCGCCCTCCGCTTTCGTGGACGATCCCGTACCCGCATGCAGCCGTCCCTGGATCGATGCCGAGAACCTTCACGCGGAGAGGTTAGGCGCCGACCCGGACGTTCCTGTCGCAAGCAGCCGGGTGTGGACGAATCGGCGCACAGTTGTTCCAAAGGACACCTTGCACGGGCGCCGGCCGCGGGCGATCCTGACAGTGGGTGGCGGGTGGAGCTCCCCACCCGGGCGGGGAGTTCGCGCGCGGGCGCGCGCGCCCGCGCGCGCGCGAACCTCTGCGCGGGGCGTCCTGCGCGGTCTTCGCGCGGCGGTCAGGCGCCGAGCAGGAGCGCGAGCAGCGCCTTCTGCGTGTGCAGGCGGTTCTCCGCCTCGTCCCACACGGCGGACTGCGGCCCGTACAGCACCTCGGCGGCGATCTCCTCGCCGGGATGGGCGGGGAGGCAGTGGAGGACGATCGCGTCCGGCGACGCGAGCGCCAGCAGCGCCTCGTCGAGGCGGTACGGCTCGAGGTCGGCGAGCCGGCGCTCGCGCTCGGCTTCCTGACCCATCGAGATCCACGTGTCGGTGACGAGAACGTCGGCCCCGGCGACCGCCTCGCGCGGGTCGCGAACGGTCTCCACGCCCGGCGCCTCGTACCGAGGCGGCGAGGCGGCGACGATCTCCATCTCGAGCATCGGCGCGAGCGCCGCAAGCGAGACGAGCACGTTCGAGCCGTCGCCTATCCAGGCAACGCGGACGCCGTCGGTCCGGCCGAGCCGTTCGCGGATCGTGAGCGCGTCGGCGAGCGCCTGGCACGGATGCTCCTCGTCGGTGAGGGCGTTGATCACCGGGATCGAGGCTGCGCGCGCCCACGCGTCGACCTCGCTCTGCCCGTGGCAGCGTATTGCCATGGCATCGAGGTAACACGCCAATACGCGCGCGGTGTCCTCCAGCGACTCGCCGCGCGAGAGCTGCATCTCGTCGGGATGGAGCGGAACGCACGTGCCGCCGAGCTGCGCGATGGCCACGGCGAACGAGACGCGCGTGCGTGTCGACGGCTTCGAGAAGAGGAGCCCGAGGGTCTTCCTGGGGAGGAGCGGCTCGGGCTCCAGCTTGAGCTCGAGTGCGAGGTCGAGGATCGCCTCGGCCTCGGCCGGAACGAGGTCGGAGATGCGCGTCAGGTCGCGGCCGGCGAGCGAGACGTCGAGCGGCGGCCTCACGCCCACCGCTCCCTGGCGGCGGCGACTGCCTCGCGCACCTTCAAGTGCCACGGCGTCACTCTAGGCGCCTCGAAGGTCCCTGCGCGAACGCTCGCCGCGATCTGCTCGTGCGCGTCGCGGAAGGGCACGCCTGCGCGGACGAGATCCTCGGCGGCGTGGGTCGCCCGCAGCAGCGGATCTGCGGCCGCGTCTGCCAGACGCGAGCGGTCGAACTCCAGACCCCGGACGAGCACCGGCAGCGCCGCGAGCGCGCGCATGACGTCCTGGCGCGCAGCGAACACCGCGGGCTTGTCCTCCTGCAGGTCGCGGTCGTAGGCGAGCGGCAGGCCCTTCACCGTCGCGAGCAGTCCCGTGAGGCGTCCGATCGCCGTTCCGGCCTTGCCGCGGACGAGCTCCGCGACGTCGGGGTTGAGCTTCTGCGGCATCATCGACGAGCCTGTCGCCGCCTCCTCGCCGAGCCGCGCGAACCCGAACTCGCTCGTGCACCAGAGCACGAGCTCCTCGCCGATGCGCGACAGGTGCGCGAAGAGCACCGAGCACGCATAGAGGTAGTCGAGTGCGAAGTCACGGTCGGCGACGGCGTCGAGCGAGTTGCGCATCGCGTTCGGCGGCGGCGGCAGCGGCAGGGTCGAGCCGGCGAGCGCTCCGGCGCCGAGCGGGGAGGGCTCGGCCGCCGCCGCCGCAAACGCGAATCGAGCGCGGTCGCGCTCGAGCATCTCGACCCACGCGAGCAGGTGATGGCCGAGCGTGACCGGCTGCGCACGCTGGAGATGCGTGTAGCCGGACATCGGCGTCTCCGCCTCCTCGGCCGCGCGGTCGAGGATTCCCAGGCCGAACTGCCGCACGAGCTCGTCCGCCTCGTGGCACGCGTCCACGACGTACAGCCGGAATGCCGCGGCGACCTGGTCGTTGCGCGAGCGGCCGGCGTGGATCTTCCGGCCCAGCTCGCCGAGCTGCCGCTCGATCCCGGTGTGGACGTCCTCGTCCGCCGGATCGACCGACGTGATCGCAGCGAGGTCGCGAACGACCTGCGCGAACTCGTCGTCGGTGAGGATCCCCGCGGCGCGAAGGCGCTCGGCATGCAGCCGCGTCGCCTCGAGGTCGTACGGCAGCAGCTCGGCGTCGTCGGCGCGGAGGAACGCCCACACCTCGGGCGCGAGCTCGGCGCCGACGCGTCCGGCCCAGAGCGTCACAGCGGCCGCCCGTGCTGCTCGAGCATCCGTCGCGAGTCGTCGATGTCGTTGATCTGCACCGCGAGCTGCCCGATCCGGTCGGCGGCGCTGAATGCCGTCGCGCTGCGCTCCATCGAGAGCCGCTCCGGGTCGTACGTGACGGCGTCGCCGCGCGTGTCGACGATCGTGTAGTCGTCGCCGCGGCGCAGCTCGACCGTCACCTCGCCGGTGACGACGGACGCAATCCAGCGCTGCAGCGAGTCACGGAGCATCAGCGCCTGTGGGTCGAACCACCGTCCTTCGTACAGCAGGCGCCCGAGCCGGCGCCCGTCGACCGCGTAGCGCTCGAGGATCGCCTCGTTGTGGATCGCCGTGAGGAGGCGCTCGTACGCGACGTGGAGGAGGGCCATGCCCGGTGCCTCGTAGATCCCGCGGCTCTTCGCCTCGATGATCCGGTTCTCGATCTGGTCGGACATGCCGAGGCCGTGCCGGCCGCCGATCTCGTTCGCGGCGCGGACGAGCTCGACGGGATCGTCGTTCTCGACGTCCCCGACCGCGACCGGCATTCCGTGCTCGAACCTGACGGTCACGAGCTCCGGCTCGATCTCGACGCCGGCCTCCCAGTGCGCGACGCCCATGATCGGCCGCACGATCTTCATCGAGGTGCCGAGCCGCTCGAGGTCCTTCGCCTCGTGTGTCGACCCGAGCAGGTTCGCGTCGGTCGAGTACGCCTTGTCGACCGACGCGCCGTGCGGCAG
>DASXTR010000011.1:0-1610 GCA_036505325.1 Gaiellaceae bacterium | reverse complement strand
GCCGTCCCGACACGTCTGCCGCGCGGTCGCCGTCGAGCTCGCCGTGGCGAATCTCGTAGCCACGGACGTGCACGCCCTCGAGCGCGGACCACGGCGCCGGTAGGCCCGTGAGCTGCGCTGCGACTTCGCGCGTCAGCTTCTCGGCGCCGAACGTCGTGTCGATCGGGAGGAGTCCGAGTCCGGCACCGCCGCGATCGACGCCCGGATGACCAACGAGCGTGCGGCCGAGCATCTGCAGCCCACCGCAGACGGCAAGCACGCGCCGGCCCGCTGCGACAAGCTGCCCCAGGCGCCCCGCGATCCCGGTCTCGCGCAGCCAGACGAGATCGCGACCGACGTTCTTCGAGCCCGGGAGCACGATCACGGCTGCCGGATCGAGTGTCTCGGCGGTCCGGATCCAGCTCACGTCGACCACGTCCTCGAGCGGCTTGAACTCATCCAGGTTCGACGCGGTCGGATAGCGAACGATCGCGACCCCGACCCGATCGCCACTCGGCACGCTCTCGGCGACCCCGTCCTCGTCAGGCAGTCGGTGCTCGAGCCACGGAACGACCGCCAGCATCGGAATGCCGGTCAGCTCCTCGAGCCGCTCCGGGCCGGGCGAGAGCAAGCCCGCATCACCCCGGAACTTGTTCAGCACGAACCCGTGGAGTCGCGCCCGTTCGCGTTCTCGCAGCAACGCCCAGGTGCCGTAGAGATGGGCGAAGGCGCCGCCGCGATTGACGTCGGCGACGAGGAGGACAGACGCGTCGGCGAGCTCCGCCATGCGCATGTTCGCGAGGTCGGTCTCGCGGAGGTTGATCTCCGCCGGGCTGCCGGCGCCTTCGATCAGGATCAGGTCGTAGTCGACCGCCAGTGAGCGGTAAGCGCGCTCGATCGCCGGCCAGAGCATCGGCGGCCGCTCGCGCCAGTCGAGCGCGCTGAGCGCGAGGTCCGGCTTGCCGTCGATCACCACCTGGCTGCGCCGGTCGCCCTCCGGCTTCACGAGCACCGGGTTCATCCGGACGTCCGGCGGCACACAGGCCGCCAGCGCCTGGAAGTACTGCGCGCTGCCGATCTCGCCGCCGTCGACGACGCGCGCGTTGTTCGACATGTTCTGTGCCTTGAACGGCGCAACCGAGAGGCCCGCACGCGCGCACATGCGGGCGATCGCCGTCGTGAGCAGGCTCTTCCCAGCCCAGCTCGAGACTCCCTGCACCATCAGCGCGGTCACGCCTGAGCGCGCCTCGCGGCCGCCACCACCAGCCGGACGAAGTCAACGATGCGTGGTCCCCACCGAGACGTGATGTCGTCGCTCGCAGCGACGATGTCGCCGCGCCGAACGGCGCGAATCGACGACCAACCCGGCCGACCCTTCACCGTCGCCGCCGTCTGCCCGCAACACTTGCTGTCGGCGAGGACGATCAGCGCCGGATCCGCTGCGACGATGTACTCCGCCGACAGCTGCGGGTACCCCGAATCGGTCTTGTCGGCAGCGTCGGCGATGTTGCTGAAGCCGAGCAGCGCGTACACGCGACCGATGAACGTCTTCGACGTGGCCGAGTAGAGGTCGGGAGTGAGCTCGTGATAGACGGAGACGTCGCGAGCGCGCGGTACGCCGGCCACCGCCG
>DASXTR010000010.1:0-22804 GCA_036505325.1 Gaiellaceae bacterium | reverse complement strand
GCGAGTTCCAGGCCGACCGCGTGCGCGAGACATTCCAGGACGCGTTCGCGCGCGTCTGGCGCGGCGAGGCGGAGAACGACGGCTTCAACCGGCTCGTCCTCTCGGCGCAGCTGACGTCGCGCGAGATCACGATCCTGCGCGCGATCGCGAAGTACCTGCGCCAGGCGGGCAGCACGTTCAGCCAGACGTACATGGAGGACGCGATCGCGTCCCACGCGGAGATCGCCCGGCAGATCGTCGAGCTCTTCGCGCTGCGGCTCGACCCCGTTCAGCACGTCGACGCCGAGGTGCGGGCGCGGGAACTCGACCGCGAGATCGACGCGGCGATCGACGCGGTCCAGAGCCTCGATGAGGACCGGATCCTGCGCGGCTTCCTGCGTGTCGTCCGCGCCGTGCTCCGGACGAACTACTTCCAGGCCGACGCGGACGGTCACGCGAAGCCCTACCTCTCGCTCAAGTTCGACCCCGACCTGATCCCCGACCTGCCCGAGCCGCGGCCGATGTTCGAGGTCTTCGTCTACTCGCCGCGGACCGAGGCCGTGCACCTGCGCGGCGGGAAGGTCGCCCGCGGCGGCATCCGCTGGTCCGATCGGCGCGAGGACTTCCGCACCGAGGTGCTCGGGCTGATGAAGGCGCAGACGGTGAAGAACGCCGTGATCGTGCCGGTCGGAGCGAAGGGCGGCTTCGTCGTGAAGCGGCCGCCGCACGGAGGCGACCGCGCGGCCCTGGTGGCGGAGGTCGTCGAGTGCTACCGCACCTTCATGCACGGTTTGCTCGACATCACGGACACGATTTCCGGCGGCGACGTCGTTCCGCCGGCGGACGTCGTGCGCCACGACGAGGACGACCCGTACCTCGTCGTCGCCGCGGACAAGGGGACCGCGACCTTCTCCGACATCGCGAACTCGATCTCGATCGAGCACGGCTTCTGGCTGGGCGACGCGTTCGCATCCGGCGGGTCGGCAGGGTACGACCACAAGCAGATGGGGATCACGGCGCGGGGTGCGTGGGAGTCCGTCAAGCGCCACTTCCGCGAGCTCGGGACGCCCATCGACGAGGCGGACTTCACGGTCGTCGGGATCGGCGACATGTCCGGGGACGTGTTCGGGAACGGGATGCTCCTGTCGCGGCGGATCAAGCTGGTCGGCGCGTTCGACCACCGGCACGTGTTCCTGGACCCCGACCCCGATCCGGCCGCGAGCTTCGCCGAGCGCGGCCGGCTCTTCCGGCTGCCGGGTTCGTCCTGGGCCGACTACGACCCGTCGCTGATCTCGGCCGGCGGGGGTGTCTACGAGCGCGCGGCGAAGTCGATCGCGCTCTCGCCGCAGGTGCAGGCCGCGCTCGGCGTCGAGGCGGACGCGCTGCCGCCGAACGAAGTCATCCGCGCGCTACTGCGCGCGCCGGTCGACCTGCTCTGGAACGGCGGCATCGGGACGTACGTCAAGGCGGCCGAGGAGCGGCACGCGGAGGTCGGCGACAGGGCGAGCGATGCGGTGCGCGTCGACGCGGAGGAGCTGCGCGCGCGCGTCGTCGGCGAGGGCGGAAACCTCGGCCTCACGCAGCGCGCCCGCGTGGCGTACGCGCTGCGCGGCGGCCGGATCTTCATGGACTCGATCGACAACTCGGCGGGCGTCGACTGCTCCGACCACGAGGTGAACATCAAGATCCTGCTCGACTCGATCGTCGCCGACGGCGACCTGACGGAGAAGCAGCGCAACGCGATCCTCGCCGGGATGGAGGACGAGGTCGCGGCGCTCGTGCTGCGCGACAACTACGAGCAGGCGCAGGCGATCGGGCAGTCCGCGGCGCAGGCCGTCTCGATGGCGGAGGTTCACGAGCGCTACATCCGCAGGCTGGAGCAGGACGGCGCGCTGAACCGCGAGCTCGAGTTCCTGCCGAGCGACGAGGCGTTCGCCGAGCGGCGCGCGGCCGGCGGCGGGCTGACGACTCCCGAGTTCGCCGTCCTCCTGTCGCACACGAAGATCGCGCTCGCCGAGGAGCTCCTCGCCTCCGACCTGCCGGAGGATCCCTACCTCTCGGCCGAGCTCGAGCGGTACTTCCCGAGCCGCCTGCGCGACGACTTCGGCGCGCAGCTGCGTCGGCACCCGCTCGCGCGCGAGATCATCGTGTCGCGCGTCGTCAACGACCTCATCAACCGCACGGGAACCACGTCCGTCTTCCGCCTGCGCGACGAGACGGGCGCCGCGGCGGCGGACGTCGCGCGCGCGTACACGGCCGCGCGCGAGATCTTCGGGCTCCGGGCTCTGTGGGAGGACATCGAGGCGCTCGACGGGCAGGTTCCCGTCGAGCGGCAGGTGGCGATGGCGCTCAAGGCGCGCATCCTCCTCGAGCGCGCCACGCGGTGGCTCCTCCGCAACCGCCGCCGTCCGCTCGACATCGAGGCGACGATCGCCCGCTACGCACCGGGCGCCGCAGCGCTCGCCGATGCGCTTCCCGCGCTCGTGGCCGCGCCTGCGGAGGACGGCGTGCCCGCGGAACTCGCGGAGCGCGTCGCGCACCTCGAGGCGCTCGTGCCCGCGCTCGACATCGTCGAGATCGCCGAGTCTGCGGGGCTCGACGCCGCGGCCACCGGAGCCGTCTACTACGCCCTCGGCGACCGGCTCGAGCTGAACTGGCTGCGCGACCGCATCGTCGCGCTCTCCCGCGCGACGCGGTGGGACGCCATGGCGCGCGCGGCGCTCCGCGACGATGTCTACGCTGAGCAGGCGGCGCTGACCGCGGAGGTCGTCCGCGCGGGCGGCGACGTGGACGCGTGGCTCGCCGCCAACAGCGCCGCGGTGGAGCGCTCGCTCCAGGTCCTCGCGGACATCCGAACGGGAGGGCGCTTCGACCTGGCCCGCCTCTCGGTCGCGGTGCGCGAGCTGCGCAACCTGATCGCCTCGAGCGGGTCGCCGCGGCAGGCGGACGCGCCGGCTACCGCCGCCGGCGCAGGGCAATCCCCGTAAGGATCTCGCGCACGATCCGCTCCGCGACGAGCGCCGTCACGTCGGCCGAGCCGACCGCCGCCGGCGCCACCTCGACGACCTCCGCGCCGACGAGATCGATCCCCGCGGCGACCCGCCGGCACGCGTCGAGCAGGTCGCCGCTCGTCATCCCGCCCGGCTCGGGCGTCCCCGTGCCCGGTGCGAAGGCGGGATCGAGCACGTCGACGTCGACGGAGAGGAACGCCGGCCCGTCGCCGACGATCGCGAGCGTCCGCTCCAGCACCGAATCGAGCCCGAGCCGGCGCACGTCGTGCATGAAGAAGCTCGTGATCCCGCGGCCCGCCTGCCAGGCGAACTCCTGCTCCCCCGGCCAGTAGCCGCGCAGACCGATCTGCACGTAGCGCGTCGGGTCGACGTGGCCCGCCTCGACGAGGCGGTACATCGGCGTCCCGTGCGAGACCTCGACGCCGAACACCTCGGTGCCGGTGTCGGCGTGCGTGTCGAAGTGGACGAGGCCGACCGGCCCGTGCACGGCGGCGCACGCCCTGATGTCGGGCTCCGCGATCGAGTGGTCGCCGCCGAGGACGATCGGGATCGCGCCGGCGGCGAGCACCTGCGCGACAGTTCGCTCGACGGCGGCGTGGCTGCGGACCGGGTCGGCGGGCAGGACGGGCGCGTCGCCGAAGTCGACGATGCGCAGCTCCGCGAACGCGTCGACCTTCGCCTCGAGATGCGGGCCGGGTGGGCAGCTCGCGGCGCGGATCGCGCGCGGCCCAAAGCGTGTCCCGGGACGGTCGGACACGAGGTCGTCCGTCGGCGCGCCGACAATGGCGACGTCGACGCCGTCGAGCAGCGCCGGATCCTGCGTGTAAGGGACCGCGCCGAACGTGAGCAGCCCGGCGTAGTCGGGCTTCTCGCCGTGCTCGCGCCAGCGCTCGAGCGGGTCGATCATCGCGCGAGTGTCGCACCGGGCAGACGCTCGTGCACCAGACGCTCTGCGACCGCGGCGCTCTGCGGGTTCTCCGTCACCGTGCGCAGGAAGGCATCGCGCGCGAGCGCGTACACGCGCGCGGGCGTGCGCGCGGCGACGGTGGCTGTACGCGGCACGTCGACGAGCAGCGCGAGCTCGCCGACGCCTTCGCCGCGCGAGGCCTCGCGCACGTGCGTTCCGTCGATCTCGACGTCGAGCACGCCGTCCGCGACGACGTAGTAACGGTCGCCGCCGTCCCCCTGGCGGATCAGCGTCTCGCCGGCGGCGAGCTCGACCGGCTCGAGGCTGCGCGCGAGCGCCTCGAGCGGCGGCGGGTCGAGCGGCGCGAACATCGGCACCGAGCGAAGGAGCGCGATCTCGACCGCCGGCACACTCGCGTGGGCGTCGATCGCCGCGAGGCGCCGGGCCGTCACCGCCGCGGCGAGGAGGAGCAGCGCGCCGAGCCCGGCGAGCGCGCCCCGCGCGCCGCCGAGCGCCACGAGGGCGGGCGCGAGCAACGAGCCGACGGCGAGCCCGGCCATCGACAGCGCCTCGACCGTGCCGAAGATGCGCGTGAGCAGGTGCGGCGCGACCGACCGCTGCAGGAGCGTCCGGCCGGCGACGTCGACGACCGCGCGGGCGGCGCCGGCCGCCGCGAGGAGCGCGAAGGCCCCGAGGGTCGACGGCGCGGCGGCGAGCAGCGCGAACGCGACGACCCACGCCAGCGCCCCCGCGAGGAGCGCCGGCGCGAGCCGGCGCCGTCCGACGAGCGCCGCGGTCGCGGCGACTCCGGCGACGCCGCCGGCACCGAACGCGGCGTTGAGGTATCCCGCGCCGGGGCCGCCGAGCCCGAGCGTGGACACCGCGAGCACGACGTAGAGCACGTCGAGCGCCCCGATCAGCACGGCCTCGGCCCCCAGCAGCCCGACGAGCAGCCGGACGTTCGGCGCCCCGAGAAGCTCCCGCGCGCCGAACGACCTTTGTGACAAGTTGTCACAAGCGAACTTCGGGGCGCGGAGCGGGTGGACGACGAGAGCGGCGGAGGCGGCGAACGCGGCCATCACGGCGAACACCCAGCCCGGGCTCGCGGCCGCGAGCAGCACCCCCGTCAGCGCCGGCGCTGCGAGGACGCTCGCGCTCTCGACCCAGTTGGCGATCACGTTCGCGGCCGTCAGCTCGTCCGGGGTGCGCGCGAGACCCGGGACGACCGCCGCCTGGGCCGGCCGCGTCACCGTCGCCACGGTGGCGGCGACGGCCGCGCACGCATACGCGAGCAGCGCCGGGCCGTGCGCCAGGAGAACCGCGGCCGTCGCCGCCAGCGCAACCGTGAGCGCGACGTAGCCGACGAGGAGCGACCGGCGCCCGGCGAACGGTGCGAACAGCGCCGCGGGGAGGAGCTGCGCGAGCGCGACGAGGCCCGCCTCGGTTGCGCCGCCGCGCGAGTACGCATAGACCAGCATCGCGATCCACGCGCCCCACTCCGCCGCGCTGAAGGCGAGGAACGCGAGCTCGACGCGCCGCAGGTCGCGGTTCGACGCGACGACGCGGACGACGCGTGCGACGGCCCTCACGCCGGCCGGCGCGGCAGCCGCTCGCGGACCGCGGCGCGGAGTGCCGCCCGCACCTCCGGAATCTGCGACGCGAGCTCGTTCAACCGCTCGCTCGGCATGACGCGCAGCCGCACGCGTGTCACCGCGACTACGGACGCGAGCCGCGGATAGCCGTAGCCGGCGCCCCAGTCGAGAGCGGCGAGCTCGCCGAAGAAGTCGCCCGGCGAGAGGGCTCGCACGCGCTCGCCGTCGACGAGCACGTCGAGCCGCCCGTCGAGGACGATGTAGAAGTCGCGCGTCGCGTCACCCTGTGCGATGACCGTCTCGCCCGCTTCGGCCGTGCGCTCGTCGCCGAAGTCGGCGAACGCTGCGACCGCACGCGCAGCCGGCTCGACCGGCGGGTCGCGCTCGTACTGCTCCAGCTCGTCGTCGACGGCGGCCGGCTCGGCCGTCTCGAGGAAGTCGAGCACCGCATCGACGTCGGCCGCCGTCGTCGCGGGCGCGAGGATGCAGAGGCGGATTGCGTACTGCCCGTCGAGCCGCGTCGACGACACGAGCCCGAGCCCGCTCCGCTCGAGCGCCGCGACGAGGCCGGCGTTCTCCTCATCGGTTGCGTCCCGCCGCCGCAGGCAGACGACCCCGAGCGAGCCAGCGAGCAGCTCGAGGCGATCGCTCGTGGTCACCCGGCCGCGGGCATCCTCGGCGAGGCCGAGCGAGCGCTCGATCGCCGATCGAAACGCGTTCAGCCCGAACGTCCGCACCGACACCCACACCTTCAGCGCGCGCGCCGATCGCGAGAGCTGCAGGCCGAGATCTGCGAAGTTGACCTCCTCCCCTGACGCGCGCGCGTCCTCGAGGTAGTGCGGCACGATCTCGAACGCACGCCGCAGGAGCTCGCCCTCGCGGACGAGCAGGCAGCCGCATTCGTACGGCTGGTAGAGCCACTTGTGCGGGTCGAGCGTGATCGAATCCGCGAGCTCCAGGCCCGCGAGGAGCTCGCGGCCGCGCGCCGTCAGCACCGCGAAGCCGCCGTACGCCGCGTCGACGTGGAGCCAGACGCCGCGCGCGCCGCAGACGTCGGCGATCGCGGTGAGCGGGTCGACCGCGCCGGTGTTCGTCGCGCCGCCGCTCGCGACGACGAAGAGCGGCCGGCGCCCGGCGTGGACGTCCGCGTCGATCGCCGCGGCGAGCGCTCTCGGCGAGAGGCGCTGGTCCGGCCCGCCGGGAAGAACGCGCAGCTGCTCCGGGCGGAACCCGAGCACGCGCGCCGCCCGTGCAACGGACGAGTGCGACTGGTCGCCGACGTAGCCGACGAGGTCGTCGCTCATCGGCCCCGCGAGTGCCTCGCGTGCACACGCGAGCGCCGTCAGGTTTGCGGTCGAACCGCCGCTCACGAGCGTCCCCGCAGCGCGCTCCGGATAGCCCACCCAGTTCTTGAACCAGCCGACGACCTCGAGCTCGACCGCGCTGGGCCCGGCGGCCTCCATCCACGAGCCGGCATAGATGTTGCACGCGCTGGCGACGAAGTCGCCGAGCGCGCCCGGCCAGGTGCCCGCGAACGGGATGAACGCGAAGAACCGTGCGTGCTCGCCGCGGCTGCGGAAGGGAAGCACCTCGCGCTCGAGGCGGCCGAGTACCTCCTCGAACGGCTCTCCCTCCTCGGGCGGCGGCCCGCCGACCCGCTCCCGCAGCTCGGCCTGCGACGCGCGCCGCAGCGGCGGCGCCTCGGCGTCCGTCAACGCGTCGACGAGCAGGTCCACGGTCCGGTATCCGAGCGCGCGCATCGCCTCGCGGTCGAGCGCGAGTGGGTTCCCCTCGCCGTGCGCCACAGCGGCGAGGATACGTCGTGGCGCAGTGTTTTACGAAGTGCGGTGCCTCCCCGTCATGACAGGGCGAAGAACAGGAACTGCGTGAACTGGCTCGCGGCGAAGTTGTTGTCGCTGACGAGGACGAGCGAGCGGCGGCCGTCCGGAAGGGGCGGACCGATCGTCATCCCCTCGACGTTGTCGAGCGGGATCCCGAGCGTGTCGAGGTCGAACAGCAGCGTCTTTTCGGCCGTGCGAATGCTCCCGAGCAGCCCGGCGAGGCTCTCCACGCCGTCCACGTTCGTCGCGGCGGGGAACGCGACGCTGTAGAGCTTGATCGTGTTGCCCGTGTCGGGCGCGCCGACCGAGAACGAGCGCTCCATCGAGAGCATGAACTCGTCGTTGAACGGGAGCAGCTCGACGAGGCCGTTGACGGAGAAGTTCGTCGCGGGCACGGGCGGCTCGGCGACCGGATCGGTCACGTACACGTACTGGCCGTCGAGCCGGCCGGTCGCGAGGTTGTAGCGGAGGATCCGCGACGGGCTGCCGCCGGCGAGCGTGGCCGCCGGCCCGTCCTGGACGAGCGCGTTCTCCATGCCGACGAAGAGGTGGCGGCCGTCGGGCGCGACCGCCGCGGCCTCGAACGCGAGGTTCTGCCGCACCCCGTGTGTCGGGCTCGTCGGCAGGAACGCGTCCGGAACGGGCAGGTCGCCGAGGAAGGTGCCGTCGAGCGCGTACCGGCGCACCCACGGTGCGATCCCTCTCGTCGCGATCCCCTCGGAGGTGACGATCAGCTCGCCGTCCTTCGTCAACGTCAGGCCCTCCGGATCGAGGCTCGCGGCCGGGTACGGCAACCCATCCGGGGCCTTCAGCGTCGTCGCCGCGACGAACTGCACGGCGCCGGACGCAGGATCGACGCGCAACGTGTAGAACCGCGCCGGCTGCAGCTGGCCCTGGTCGTCGGAGAGCGCGTAGAAGACACCGCGTCCTGCGTCGTAGGCGATGCTCGAAAGGCCGCCGACAGTCGTGCCGGCGAACGTCGTGCCGGTCGGGACGATCGTCTGGCCCACGAACTGGAGCTCCGGAGGCTTCGAGCCGTCGCTCGCCGTCGCGGCTCCCGCGGTGAGCGCCAGCGCAATCGCAACGGCGGCCGTTCTGCGTCCGAACATCGCAACCTCCTCGTCCGTGGGGTCACCGCCAACCCTACGCCGGGTATGTGACGGTTGACGATCGGTCCGTGAACGGGCTCGATCGGGCGCAACAATCCAGGCCGAAGCGCCGTCGCAGCTCGTGTGAAAGCGATCGCCCTGCTCGCCGTCGCGATCGCCGTGGGAGTGACGGCGTTCGTGATCGCGCGGTCGCGGAGCGGTTCGGAGACGGCCGGCCCGGCGACGTTCGCCGAGGCACAGTCGATCATCAAGCGACGGTGCCAGCCGTGCCACTCGCTGCACCCGACGATGGCGGGCTACACGGAGCCGGCGTCGGGGTTCCGGCTCGACGTGCCCGCCAACGTCAAGCTGTTCGCGGAGGCGATCGACCGCCGTGCGGTGAGCCTGAAGGAGATGCCGCTCGGGAACGCGACGCACATGACCCAGGCCGAGCGCGACCGCCTCGGCAGCTGGACGCGCGCGCAGACCGCCAAGAGCTAGTCGTAGATCGAGCGGCTGCGTCCCGGGCGCGCGTTGTCCGGATAGCGGATGAAGTCGTTCACGTAGCCCGGGAGGGCCGAGATGCGGTCGAGCCAGCCGACGAGGCTCGGGTGAGCGTCGAGGTCGAAGCCGGCGTCGGGCGCGGCGTGCGTGTAGCCGAACACGGACACGTCGGCGATCGAGCACCGGTCGCCGACGAGCCAGTCGCGGGTCTCCAGATGCGCGTCGAGGATCGCGAGCGTCGACTCGCCGAGCGCGAACCGAGCCGGGATGCCGGACGGGTTCCGGCCCGTGAGCGTCCAGAAGCGCGCGGAGCCGATGCCGCTCATCACGCGCTCCTGCTCGAAGGACAGCCACTGGACGACGTGTGCGCGCGAGAGCGGGTCGTCGGGCAGGAACGGCGTGCCCTCGGCGAGGTACCAGAGGATCGCGTTCGACTGCGTCACGATCTCGCCGGAGTCGAGCTCCAGCGCCGGCGTCTCGCGCGCCGGGTTCAGGCCGGCGTACTCGGGGGTCAGGGTCTCGCCGGCGAAGATGTCGACCGGAACGCGCTCGTACTCCCGCCCGAGTAGCGAGAGCAGGAGCCGTACCTTGAAGCAATTGCCGGAGGCGGCGTAGTCGTAGAGTCGCATCATGCTCTTGAAACGCGCTGCGGCACCCGTTCGTGAGATCCCTTACGATCGGGGCGTGAGCACCGAGGTCGCCGAAATCCTCGCGGGCAAGAGCCGCGACCTGATCTCGATCGAGGCCGAGGCGTCCGTCTTCGACGCGGTGAAGAAGATGGTCGACGCCAACGTGGGTGCCGTGCTCGTCACGGGTGCCGGCGGAATCGAGGGCATCTTCACCGAGCGCGACTACCTGAAGCGGATCGCCGTCGAGGGCCGAACGTCCCGCGACACGAAGGTGCGCGACGTGATGTCGTCGCCGGTGATCGTGGTGACGCCGCAGACGTCGGTCGAGGAGACGATGGCGATCATGAGCGACCGGAAGATCCGCCACGTCCCGGTCGTCGACGGCGGGCAGGTCGCGGGGATGATCTCGATCGGAGACCTCGTGCAGTTCCAGTCGAAGCAGCAGAGCTTCCAGATCCAGTACCTGACCGAGTACATCTCGGCCCGCTGACTAGAACGACCGCTCTGCGAACGACTCGAGCGCGGCGTTGACGAGCCAGACGACGATCGTCGCGCCGACGTACGTCCAGAACCCCTCGATGTCGAATCCGCCCACGACCCAGTCGGTGAGCGCGAGCATCGCCATGTTGATGAAGAAGAGGAAGAACCCGAACGTCACCAGCACGAGCGGGAGCGAGAGGATGACGAGCACCGGCCGAACGAGCGCGTTGACGATCCCGAACACGAGGCCGGCGATGATCAGCGCGCGCCAGCCGCTCGAGGTCACGTTGTCGAAGAGCTTGACCGCGACCCAGAGCGCGACGACGTTGACGGCCCAGGCAACGACGAGACGGAGCGCGAGCGGCATCGGGCGATCTTACGCCTGACGCGCCCCGTCGAACGCTAACGGGCAGATCACGCGAAGCGGATGACGCTGCGGATCCCGGCCTGGGCCTCCATCAGCTCGAAGCCCCGGTTGACCTCGTCGAGGGACAGCGTGTGGGAGACGAACGGCTCGACGTCGATCTCGCCCGCGAGCCAGCGGTCGACGAGCTGGGGCACGCCGTCGCGGCCCTTCACGCCGCCGAAGGACGATCCGGCGACGCGCCGGCCGGTGATCAGGTAGCGCGGGACGATGTCGAGCGTCTCGCCTTTCCCGGCGACCCCACACATCGTCGCGAGGCCCCAGCCCATGCGCGCCGACTCGACCGCCTGCCGCATGACGGTCACGTTGCCCGTCGCCTCGAACGTGTAGTCGGCGCCGAAGCCGCCGGTCAGGTCGAGCACGCGCTGCACGGCGTCCGGGCCGCCCTCGAACGTGTCGGTGGCGCCCTGTCCGCGCGCCAGCTCGAGCCGCCCGGGCGAGAGGTCGATGCAGACGATCCGCTCGGCGCCCTGGAGCCGGCAGCCGGCGACCGTGCCGAGCCCGACCATCCCCGCGCCGAAGATGACACAGGTCGAGCCGGGCTGCACCTTCGCGGTGTTGAGCGCCGCGCCGAGCCCGGTCGACAGGCCGCAGGCGAAGAGGCACGCGCGGTCGAGCGGCGCCTCCGGCGAGACCTTCGCGAGCGCGATCTCGGGCATCACCGTGTACTCCGCGAAGGTCGATGTGCCCATGAAGTGCCGGACCGGCTCGCCGTTCCGCGAGAAGCGCGTCGTCCCGTCGGGCAGGAAGCCGAGGTTCTGCTGCTCGCGGATCGCGAGGCAGAGGTTCGTCCGCGGATCGAGGCAGTGGACGCACTCGCGGCACTGCGGCGAGAAGAGCGTCACGACGTGATCGCCGGGCGCGACGGACGCGACGCCGTCGCCCACGCGCTCGACGACGCCGGCGCCTTCGTGCCCGAGCACCGTCGGCGCGTACCCGGACGGGTCGGCCCCGGACGCCGTGTAGAGGTCGGTGTGGCAGACGCCGCATGCCTCGAGCCGCACGAGCACCTCCCCGCCCTTCGGCTCGTCGAGCTCGACCTCCTGGACTTCGAGCGGGCGACCGAACTCCTCGAGGACCGCCGCGCGGATCCTCACAACGCCGCGGCGCGGTCCTGCGCCAGTTGCCGCTCGAGGAACTCGGCGGCGATCCGCCACGCGCGGATCTCGTTGGCGTAGCGCGTGAACCCGTGGCCCTCGTCGTCGAACACCTCGTACTCGACCTCGCGGCCGAGCTCACGCAGGCGCTCGACGATCTGATCCGACTCGGCCTTCACGACCCGTGGATCCTTGGCGCCCTGGATTACGAGCAGCGGCGCGCGGATCTCCTCGACGTAGGTGAGCGGCGAGCGCTCCCGCAGCAGGTCCGCGTCGGCGACGGGATTGCCGAGCAGGTCGTCGAGGGCGCGTCGCCACGACGGCGGCGCGCTCTCCGCGAGCGTGATCAGGTTCGACGGCCCGAACAGGTCGACACCCGCCGCCCAGTGCTCCGGCAGGCGCGACAGGCACGTGAGGGTCGCGAACCCCCCGTAGGAGCCGCCGAAGATCGCAATCCGGTCCGGGTCGACCCAGTCCTGCGACCGCAGCCATTCGGCCGCCGCCTCGAAGTCGCCGAGGTCTCCGCCGCCCCAGTCGCGGTAGATGAGCTTCTGGTAGGTCTTGCCGTACCCCGTGGAGCCGCGGACGTTCGGCGCGAGCACGCCGATCCCGCGCGACCGGAGGTACTGGTAGAGCGGCTTGTACGCCGGGCGCTCCTGGGCCTCGGGGCCGCCGTGGATCGAGAGCACGACCGGCGCACGCCCGTCGGCGTCCGCCGGCCGATAGAGCCACGCCGAGACGTCCCGTTCGTCCCACGTTGGGAACGCGACCAGCACGGGCTCGCCGAGCTCGTGCTCCGGCGGGCTCGCGATCCGGCTCTCGGTGACCCGCGCCGCGGCGCCGGTCTCCGCCTCGATCACGTAGACCTCCTGCGGGCGGCGCGCCTGGTCCCAGAGCAGCGCGATGCGACCGCCGCCGGGCGAGAACGTGAGCCCGGAGCCGAGCACGAACGCCGCGCCGTGCGGCAGCTGCGGCTCCGGGAGGTCGCGCCCGCGGGCGAGGTCGCGCACGCGCAGGCGTGCCCAACCCCGGTCGTTCTCGAGCCACGCGAGGAAGCGGCCGTCGGCGGAGCCGGCGAGCTCGTCGACGTCGCACGTCGGCTCCTCGACCCACGTCCAGCCGTCCGCCGCGAGGTCGTAGAACGCGAGGCCTCTGAACTCGTGCCCGTCGTCGGTCAGTAGGTAGAAGCCCGAGCCGTCGGCCGCCCACGGGCCGGGCTGGAACTTCGCGTCGCCGTCGTGCGGTGTGAGCTCGCGGGCGCCTCCGCCGTCGACGTCGACGAGGTGGATCGAGTAGTCGGTATTCGTGTGCACGTCGACGACGAGCAGCTGCGAGCCGTCGGGCGACCACCGCGCCGGGACCGCGAACCGGCCCTCGCCGTAGACCGCGCGCGGCTCGCCGTCCTCGACGTCGCGCACCCAGACCTCCATGTCGGCCGGGGTCCGCGCGTTTGCGGCATACGCGAGCCGCGAGCCGTCCGGCGAGAAGGCGCTCTCGTCGAGCAGGTGCTGGACCTCGGGCGCGTCGGTCAAGCGCTCCGGCCATCCGCCGGGGGCGAGGGTGTACAGCTGGTAGAACTCGTCGCCGTCCTCGTCCGCCGAGAAGAGGACCAGCCCGTCGCGCGCACGCGTCGCGACAGCGCGGACGGTGTGGGCCGTGAAGCCGGTCAGCTGCTCGGGCCAGCCACCGTCGACGCGCGCGCTCCAGATGTTGAACTGCCCGGAGATGTTGCTCGAGAAGAGCACCCGCTCGCCGTCCGGCGCGAACGCGAGCGTCGGCTGGAAGCGGCGGAACGAGAAGAACTGCTCGAACGGCGGCCGACGGCTCATTCGGCGACCCTAACGCGAAGGGCGCCTCGAAGACGCCCTTCGCCGTCGTCGCCAGCCCTGCGGGACTAGCGTTTCTTCTCGAGCTTGACCAGCGTGTTCTGGCCGTTGGCGAGTGCGCACCGGATCTCCGCGCGGTCGCCGACCTTGACCTTCTCGTTCACCTTCTGCGCCAGGTCCGACGGGATGGCGCATGTGAGGCCCGCCACGGTGATCGACGTCTGCGAGACAGCCGACACGGTGCCGCGCGCCTCGCTCTTCTCCGCCTTCGCCCGCGTCGGCTCACACTTTGCCGGGCCGAGCTCGACTGCCGAGCCGCCCGTCGTCGCGCCGAGCTTGCCGTCGACGAAGCCTCCGGCGGCGCTGAAGGTCGCGGACAGGTTTGCGAGCAGCTTCACGTTCGGCTCGTGCGCGCGGCCGCCCGCGAGGCCGGCGAGGCCGCCATGGTCGTAGACCGCCGAGAAGTGCGCGACGGTGTCCTCGCCGGATGCGACGTCGATCCGCAGCTTGCCCTCGACGGTGCCGAAGCCGTCGGTCGTGTTGACGAGGCTGCGAGCATCGATCCTGATCGGCCCGGTCAGATCGGGATCCCCGGTCGCCGCACCCGTATACCTGCCGTTCGTCACGGCGATCGTCTTGCCGTCGGACGTCGTGCACGTCCTCGTCGTGACCGAGGCACTCGTGGCCGTGAACGTGCCCGCGACCGGCTTGACGCTCCGCGCGCCGTGGAGCCCCGCGGCGACTGCGATCCCCGCCGCCACGAGGGTCGCCAGCCCGGCGGCGATCAACATCACCTTGCGCATTCGAATCCTCCTGTTTGCCGTCTGCTCAGGATGATTCCGCAGCCGCCGGGGACTTGCGGTCGGCTGTGTAAGCGTCTCGTAAAACCTGAGCGGGGCTCGCCCGCTAGGGCGTCATGTCGACCCGGATCCCGGGATGCATCGCGCGCCACGTGGCGAGGTAGATCGCGAGCTCGCGCTTCGCCTCCGTCGTATTCGCCGCGCGCGGAACCTCGACGTCCACCGAGTAGGGAGCGCGCCGCCGGACCGCCAGCGCTCCCGCTTCGAGGAACGACACGAGGTCGCGCAGCGACCGCTCGTTGGCGACCTGCACGATCATCGCCGTCACCGGCCGGCCGCCGCCTGCGCGTGCGATTGCGAACGACCTGAGCGGCCTGGACGCACCTGCGGCGCCAGCGCCTCGGGGTCATCCTCGAACACGCGCTCGAGCACCGCGACGACGACCGCACAGAACTGCGTGCCGGCATTCGCCCGGAGCTCCTCCAGCGCGGCCCAGAGCGGGCGGCCGCGGCGGTACGGCCGGTCCGTCGTCAGGGCGTCGAGGGCATCGGCGACGAGCACGATCCGCGCGGGTAGAGGGATCGCGTCTCCGGCCAGGCAGTCGGGGTAGCCGGTGCCGTCGATGCGTTCGTGGCTCGAGCGTGCGATCTGCCTGACGATCGGCGGCAGGTCGACCTCGGAGAGGATGTAGTCCGAGATCACCGGGTGCTCGCGGATCACGTCCCACTCGTCGGCGTCGAGGGGCGCGGGCTTGTGGAGGATGTGCTCGGGGACGCCGATCTTGCCGATGTCGTGCAGCAGCGCGCCGATCTCGATCGCCTCGAGCTCGGCGCCGTCGTACCCGAGGCGGCGCGCGAGCGCGACCGAGATCGCGGCGACGCGTTCCGTGTGCCCGCCCGTGTAGTAGTCCTTCGCCTCCATGCTGCGCGAAAGGGCCGTGATGGTATCCAGGTGCACCTTCCGCAGCCGCTCGACGAGATTCACGCTCTCGATCGCCGTCGCGAGCTGCGGGACGATCGTGGGCCGCAGCCGCTCCCAGCGCTCGCTGTCGAAGGCTTCACCCTCCTCGATGCGCAGGAAGCCGGCGAACACGTCGCCGGCGCGGACCTCGATCGCGGACCCGTCGGCGTCGTCATCCGTCGAGAAGACCACCGGGGTGCCGACGAGCGCCGAAATCGCGTCCTGCGCGTACAGGACGAGCTGGGTCCGATCGTGCGCGCGCGCGGCGATCCCGGACGCGAAGCGGAACAGCTCGTGCAGGTCGGCGTTCGCGAACTCGAGCTCGTTGTTGGCGCTGCGGATCTCCTCGACCGACTCGCTCGTGCGGCGCAGGTAGTCGCGCCAAGACACGAGCATGAGCGCCGGCGGGACGACGAACGCGAGCAGTCCGACGACGCCGAGCTTGTCGTACGCGATCGCCGCCGCGAGCGCGAGCGGACCCCACGCGAGGAAGTGATAGCGCGCCCAGTGGAAGCGCTCCATCCACACGTGACGTATCGACTGTCCCTCGGAGAGGCCGATCGCGGCGCACAGGAGCCCGTGGTTGACGCCGCTGTACGCGATCCCCGCCAGTGTGGCCGCACAGAGACGAAGCGGCGTCGAGTCGCCCGCGAGCAGCACGACGTGGTAGACCAGCGCGCCCGCCGCCGCCGTGAGCGCGAAGTTGCCGACGTCGAACACGGCCTTGTAGAGCACGCCGCGCGACCGCGCCCACTGGACGAGCGCGGCCAGCGCCGCCATCGTCATCGCCGGCCCGACGCCGAGCAGGAAGCCGACCGCCAGGAGCCCGACGGCCGACATGCTCATGCTTCCCCGCCCGTACACCTGGATCGACATCGCCTGCAGTCCGAAGGCGAGGACGAGCAGGGTCGCCGCGTCGCGCGGATGCGACGAGACGGCCCGGGCCGTGTGGGGCGCGAGCGCCACGATCGTCGCCGTCGCGGCGCTCGCGACGATCAGGATCAGCCCGACGACACGAGGCTCGAGCTCGTTCCGCGGCCGGGTGCTCAAACCGCGTCTAGTCCCAGGCGAACGCGTTCCAGCCGGACGTGTTCCAGCTCGACGTGTTCCAGCTGGACGTGTTCCAGCTCGATGTGTTCCAGCTCGAGGTGGTCGCGGTGACGGTGGAGGTCGTGGTTGCCGACGCCTGCTGTGCGGGCGCGACGCCCACGTTGGCGAGGCCCGGCGTGCCGGTGAACTTGATCGCGGCGGCGACGTCCAGAGCCCCCGACGTCGAGCCCAGGACGGCGCGCGTCGTCCCGGCGAGCACCCACTTCACCTGATCGGGCGACCACTCCGGGTGCGCCTGCAGCAGCAGCGCCGTGGCGCCCGCGACCTGAGGTGCCGAGAACGACGTCCCGCTCATCGTGGCGTATCCGGGCGCGACGATGTTCGCCGCGGGCGCCTGCTGTCCGAGCGCCGTCGCGGCCGGGAGCAGGCCGGCGATCCGGCGGCCGGGAGCGAGCAGCTCGGGCTTCGCGAACCCGTCCTGCGTGAGTCCGCTCGACGAGAAGCTCGCGACAACGTCGTCCGCGGTCGCCGCGGTGCCCGCAGTGTCGGTCGCGCCCACCGTGATCGCGAACGGGTCGTTGCCCGGCGCGTAGAGCATCGAGTCCGGCCCGAGGTTGCCTGCCGACGCGACCACGACGATACCCGCCTGCCACAACCGCTCGACGGCCGCGTCGAGCGCGCTCGTCAGGTACGACCCCGCGGCCGTGTCCGAGAGCGAGATGGACACCACACGGATCTTGTTCGCGGCCGCGTTCGCGGCCACCCAGTCGAGACCGACGATCACGTCGCTCGAGTAGACGGTGCCGGTGCTGGTCGCGACGTCGACGGCATACACGGAAGCGCCGGGCGCAATGCCGACGTAGCGTCCGTCTGCGCTCGCGCCGGCGAGGACGCTGGAGACGAACGTGCCGTGACCGTTGACGTCGACGGATGTCGTCTGTCCCTGCAGAAGCACCTGCGTCAGCCGTGACCCGAAGTCGGGCGCGGCCGTCGCACCGCTGTCGATGACGGCGATGCCGACACCCGCGCCGGTGTAGCCGAGGCTCCACGCCGTCTCCGTCCCATCGACCGTCGGATAGAGGTTCGCGAGCGAGGGATACGAGACCGGTGCGCCGGCGGCCGTCGCCACGACCGGAGCGTCGAGCGCGACGTACGAGACGTCCTCGTCGTCGGCGAGTGCATCGAGATCGTCGACGGAAACCGTGCCCGCCTGGGCATCGATCAAGGCCAGGTCGTGCTTGAGCTTCAGCTTGGGCTTGCCGCTCTTGCCCTCCGTCCCGAAGACGATGACGTGGAGCTCCGTGTCCTGGCCGGACAAGGCCGAATCGGCGACCGCGGCGAGCGCGTCGTCGACCTTCGGTCCGTGTGGGTTCTTAGCAGCCGCGACCGCGGGGGCCAGGAGAGTCCCGAGGATCACGAGGACGGTCGCGTACGAGCGCCGCCCGAGCCGCAGTCGGTTGTGCCGCATCCGTCAGGTGTAGTTGACGTCACTCGAACGTGCGTGACCCGAAAGGGGGAGGAGGGTCTGGTCCTTGACCCTCGTTCGAGTGATCTTCGCTCTACGCCTCTTCGGCGGCGCGGCGCCGGAGCCGCTCGACTTCGAAGACGACCGCGGGCGCAACGGCAAGCCCGACGAGAGCACCGACCTTGCGGGCGCCGCCGATGTCGAGCGCGCGCAGTGCGCCCCAGGCGGTGAGGTAGCTCCAGCCCGCGAACGCGGCGGCATAGACCAGGGCCAGGCCACGCTCTTGCCGGACCGCGATCAGGCCGAAGAGGCGTTTTCCAGCGCGCGGCTGCTGGCCGAAGAGCCCGCCGGAGAGCTCGAGCCGCCGCTCGAGCTCCGCCGCACGCCGGGCGAGTCTGTCGAACTGCTGTGAGTTTCCGAGCTCGTACACGAAGATTCCCAGCGTCGCGACGAGCCCGACGAGACCGACACCGAGGAGCTCCGCCGCCGGCCGCGGCCGGCCGAAGAACGCAACCGCGGCGCCCGCGATCGTCGGAACGAACGCGAGCAGCTTGAACCGGACGTCGACGAGCGTCCGCAGCAGCTGCGTCGTCTGGTCGTAGTCGAACTGCAGGCGGTCGTCGTCCATCGCGCGGTCGCGCGAGTATCCGGGCGGCGGGCATTTCGGTCAACTCGGTGGCCGCGTGAGCGGGCTCCGCTGTGCATCATCCACGGGAGGCTTCTCGGTGACGCATGACGACGATCTGACACACGGGGCGCCGTGAGCCTGCCCGCGCTGGGCCCGCGCGGTGAAGGATGGGTCGCGATTCAGGTCGTCCTCTTCGTCGGGATCGCGCTCTCGGCGCTCGTCGGCCGCGGCTGGCCGGCCGCGCTGGAGGTGCCCGCCCTCTTGATCGGCGTGACGTTGATGGTGCTGGGGGCCGCGCTCGTCCTCGCCGCCTCTGCGCACCTCGGCTCCACGGCCTGGACCGCCCTGCCGAAGCCGCGAGGCGGAGCCCAATTGTCCCGGCGCGGGCTCTACGCCCACGCGCGACACCCGATGTACGGAGGCGTGATCCTCGTCGCGGCCGGCTGGAATGTGATCTTCGCGAGCGTCGTCGGAGCGGTCCTCACCGTCGCACTCGTGCTCTTCTTCGAGCTCAAGTCGCGCCGAGAAGAGACGCTGCTTGCAGAGCGCAGCCCGGACTACGGCGCCTATCGCGACCGGACGCGGCGCCGCTTCCTCCCGTGGCTCTACTGAGCTGCCTAGATGAAGGAGAAGGCCAGGACGGCCGCCGCGCCGAAGGCCAGGCCGGCCGGCGCCGTCGTGAGGGCCACCACCAGACCTGCAACCAGGAAGACGAACAACGGCCACCGAAGGAAACGCTTCACGGCTGACTCCTCTCTCGGGGATCGCCCACGCGATCCGTGTTGCTCACAGGACGTCGAGAGGCGCGCTTCTCTTCCGAGCATCGGGCCGCCGGTGCGGACGGCCCGATGCTCGCATGGCTGTGTCTTGCGCGCCGAGCCGGTCATCGGCACGCGCGTCGCCGCTCAGCTCAGCCGCAGCCCGTGGACGTCCCGCAGTCTCGGCACGTGTAGCACGTGCCTGCGCGGACCATCCTGCCGCCGCACCGGGCGCACTCGACTGCGTCTTCGAACGAGTTGAAGAGCGCGGTCTGGCCGGGGGTCGGATGCTCGGCTGCGAGGGCTTCCGACGTGCCGCCGTTCGCATAGCCGGCGGCGAGCCGGGCGCGGACCTCCTGGGAGAGGATCCCGACCTCCTCCTGCTGGTCGACCGTCAGGAACTTCTTGCCGAACCAGCGGAAGATGTAGTCCACGATCGACTTCGCCGCGCGAATGTCCGCGTCGTTCGTCAGGCCTGACGGCTCGAAGCGGAGGTGAGAGAGCTTCGAGACATAGACCTCCGGCGGGACGCCGTACTGGAGACCCATCGACACCGCGATCATCAGCGAGTTCATGAGGCCCTGGAGCGTCGTTCCGTCCTTGGCGATGTCGACGAAGATGTCGCCCGGGGTGCCGTCGTCGAAGACGCCGACGTGGATGTACCCCTCGTACTCGCCGACGCGGAACTTGCGGCCGATTTCGGTGCGGTCGTCCGGGAGACGGCGTCGCTTCGGCGCGGCGGTCATCGGACCGGTGGGCGCGAGGAGGCCCTGCGCCTTCTCGCCCTTGCCGGACAGCGGCTGCGCCACCTTGCAGTTGTCGCGGTAGATCGCGATCGCCTTCACGCCGAGCTTCCACGCGTCGACGTAGACCTGCGCGACGTCGTCGATCGAGGCCTGCTCCGGCATGTTCACCGTCTTCGAGATCGCGCCCGAGATGAACGGCTGGATTGCGCCCATCATCTTCACGTGGCCGGTGTAGTGCACTGCCCGCTCCCCGATCGCGCAATCGAAGACGGGGTAGTGCTCCGTCTTGACGTACGGCGCGTTGACGACGGTGTTGCGCTCATCGACGTACGCGACGATCTCGTCCACCTCATTCGGCGTATAGCCGAGCTTCTCGAGCCCGAGCGGCACCGTCTTGTTCACGATCGTGATCTCACCGCCGCCGACGAGCTTCTTCGACTTCACGAGCGAGAAGTCGGGCTCGACGCCGGTCGTATCACAATCCATGAGAAAAGAGATGGTCCCAGTAGGTGCCAAAACCGTCGCCTGCGCGTTGCGGTAGCCGTGCACCTCGCCGAGGTCGAGGGCGTCGTCCCACGACTTGCGCGCGGCCGAGAGCAGATCGGCCGGAACCGTGTGCGAGGACCCGATGTTCCCGACCGCCGCGCGGTGCTTGGCGATCACGCCGATCATCGCGGCGGCGTTGGGGCGGTAGCCGGCGAACGGTCCCATCCGCGAGGCGATCTCGGCCGACTTGCGGTACGCGCGCCCGGTCATGAGCGCCGTGATCGCGGCCGCGTAGGCGCGGCCCTCTTCGGAGTCGTACGGAAGCCCGCGCGCCATGAGCAGCGCGCCGAGGTTCGCGTAGCCGAGCCCGAGTTGGCGGTAGGCGCGCGCGTTGCGCTCGATCTGCTCTGTCGGATAGGACGAGTAGCCGACGAGGATCTCCTGTGCGAGGAACATCACGTCGACTGCGTGCTCGAACGCCTCGACGTCGAGCTCGCCGTCTTCGCGACGGAACTTCATAAGATTTAGTGATGCAAGGTTGCAAGCACTATCATCAATGCTCATGTATTCTGAGCAGTTTGCGACCATAATGCCGTCAACGATGTACGAGTGGTGGAGGGGCTCAGTGAGGTTGTAAACGACTTCCTGGCCATCAGCGTCGCACGAGACGAGTCTCGTCGTCGATCGCGTGTGATACCTCGTCCACTCATCGATCAACTGGGCCAGCACTCGTTGCTTGCGCGGTGCCGAGAAGCCGATCTGCTTGGCGAACTCATCGAGATCCGAACCCATGATGCGCAGGTCGAACAGCTCGCGCGAGGTGTACGTGACCGCCGTGCCGTCGCGGCGCGTGTACGGAAGAGAGTTCTGCGTCTCCTTGCGCAGGCGATAGATACGTGCGCGAATTCCGAATCCGTTGAGCAGTCGCTGGACGTCCCTCAGCAAGGCTTCACTCACGCTGCCGAGCCCGGCATAGCGCGTGGTCTTGCCTGCGTAGACACAACCGTCTGCGCCGAACAGCCCGCGCAGGAATGCCGCCTGCACATCGACCGGTGCCGCTAGAACGCTCGCCGGTACGCGCTTCTCGTGCGCGTGTGCGGACGTGACGCCGAGACGATTGAAGAACATCCGGACGGCCTCGCTGCCGGCGCGCAGCTGCACCGTCCCGTTATCCATCGATTGGCGCGAGATACCCCCAATCAGCTCTCGCAGCATCCCTTCGTGTGAGCCACAGAGACCATCCTCGATGTCATCGCCACCGTAGATCCACTCGGTCCGAGCTTCAGTGAGGCAACCATCCCCAACCAGATGACCGAGAAGCTCACCAAGGCCCTCACTCCACCGATCTGGCAGTTGCTGATAAGTCGCCTTCCCACCGCGTGTGCGCGAGACGGCGAGAACCTCCACCTTCGCCGGCAGCTCCCATGATGCGTCCACGGCCGGCGTGGGCGAGTCGTTCAGCAACACCTGATCGTCGGTAGTGAGTTCAGCCGCCTCGACATAGCCTCGGTTCGCCGTCCAGATCCGATGGTTCGGAGTGCAGCGCAACTCGTGTCCGTTCGCGAAGCGGAGCCGCACGATCGGCGAATAGCCGGTCTGCACGACGCGCAGCGGGAGAGTCGCGACGACACCCTTGCCGGGCGTTTCGGCCGTCGCGCGATGCGTGTAGACGCGGAACTCCTCGCCCTCGCACGCCTTGTCCCAGAGTTCCGCGATCGGGATGAGACCCAGAGTCGTATGTACGCGCGCATCGCCGGGGAAACACGGGTTCGACGCGTTGATCCGACCCGAGTTGGGCAGCGTGTGCCAAGAGTTGATCGTCGTGTCGTACTGCACGCCCGGATCGGCGCAGCGCCAGGTGGCCTCTGCGATCTGGCGGAGGAGGTCGCGCGCCTTCTTCGTCTCGACGACCGACCCGTCGGTACGCGCCGTTAGATTCCAGTCGCGGTCGTTCTCCACAGCCTCGAGGAAAGCGTCGGAGAGGCGAACCGAGTTGTTCGCGTTCTGGTACTGGATCGACGCCCAGTCGCCGGAGTCGAGCGACATGTCGTACCCCGCCGCTTCGAGCACGCGCGCCTTCTCCTCTTCGCGTGCTTTGCACCAGATGAACTCCTCGATGTCCGGGTGGTCGACGTCGAGGACGACCATCTTCGCCGCGCGGCGCGTCTTGCCGCCTGATTTGATCGTGCCGGCGGACGCGTCGGCGCCGCGCATGAACGACACCGGACCGGAGGCGTAGCCGCCCTTGGAGAGCTGCTCCTTCGACGAGCGCAGGCGCGACAGGTTGACTCCCGAGCCGGACCCGCCGCGGAAGATGATTCCCTCGCGCCGGATCCAGTCGAGGATCGACTCCATCGAGTCCTCGATCGAGAGGATGAAGCACGCACTACATTGCGGGCGCTCTTCGAAGCCGACGTTGAACCACACCGGCGAGTTGAAGGCGGCGAGCTGGTTGACGAGGATCGCCTTCAGCTCCGCCTCGAACGTGTCGGCTTCCTCGTCGTCGATGAAATAGCCGCCGGCGCGCCCCCAG
>DASXTR010000009.1:0-11799 GCA_036505325.1 Gaiellaceae bacterium | reverse complement strand
GGGATCGTCTCGGCGACGTTCGCCGTCGCGATGAAGACGACCTCCGAGAGATCGAGCTCGACGTCGAGGTAGTGGTCGCGGAACGAGTGGTTCTGCGCCGGGTCGAGTACCTCGAGCAGCGCCGCGGACGGGTCGCCGCGCCAGTCGGCGCCGACCTTGTCCACCTCGTCGAGGAGGATCACGGGGTTCATCGTCCCCGCGTCGCGCAGCGCGCGCACGAGCCGACCGGGCAGCGCGCCGATGTACGTGCGGCGGTGGCCGCGGATCTCCGCCTCGTCGCGCACGCCGCCGAGCGACATGCGGACGAACTCGCGGTTCAGGGCGCGGGCGACCGACTCGCCGATCGACGTCTTGCCCGTGCCGGGCGGCCCGATCAGCGTGAGGATCGCGCCGGAGCGCCTGTCCTCCTGGATGCCGCGCTCCTCGCGCAGCTTGCGGACGGCGAGGTACTCGACGATCCGCTCCTTCACGTCGGCGAGGCCGGCGTGGTCCGCGTCCAGGACCTCGCGCGCGTGCGCAGGATCGAGCCGCTCCTCCGACCGCTTGCCCCACGGCACGGCGAGCAGCCAGTCGAGGTACGTGCGGATCATCTGCGACTCGCCGGTCGCGTCGCCCATGCGCTCGAGCCGCGCCGCCTCGCGCTCGGCCTGCTCGCGCACGTCGTCGGGCATCTCGGACTCGGCGATCTTTGTGTGGTAGTCGTCGGCGACGGACGCGTCGTCCTCGCCGAGCTCCTTGCGGATCGACTCCATCTGGCGGCGCAGGATGTACTCGCGCTGCTGCTTCTGCGCACCGGACTCGACGTCCTCGCGGATGCGGCGGCGGACCTGAAGCTCGGCGAGCCGCTCGCGCTGGAACCGCGTTGCGAGCTCCAGCCGCTCGATGACGTCGACGGCCTCCAGGAGCTCGATCTTCTGCGCGAACGAGATGTCCGGCGCATAGGCCACGGTGTCGGCGAGCGTGCCGATCTCGGTGATCGAGCGCACGAAGGCCGAGATGCGGCTGTCCGCCTCGACCAGCTCGAGGATCTCCTCGACAATTGCGCGGTACTCGCGCTCGAGCTCGGCGGTCTTGATCCGCGCGGGCTCCTCGTCGGGATGCTCCTCGACCTCGACGTACAGACGGCCGTCGGCGCCGGTGTGCGCCGCGCCGGCAGTACCGCGGTGGAGGCCCTCGAGGGTGACGGCGCGGCCGCCGCCCGGGATGCGGATGCGCTCGCCGACGGCGGCGACGGTGCCGACCTTCGCGTACTCGCCCTCGTGCACCGGCACGAGGAACGCGCGGTCGGCATCGCCCACGTCGACCGCCAGCGTCACGGTCATGTTCGGGAAGACGACGTTGTCTTCCAGGGGAATCAGCAAAAGCGTGCTCAAGATCAGTCTCTCCTCGGTCAACTCTGGCGTCAATAGTAACTTCAACGATTGAAGTGCCGCAGCGATTCCTTGACGCCGTCCGGAGGAGCCCGTACTCTTCTGGCGAACACACGTTCGTCCCCAACCGTCCGACCCCGCGGAGGCGCGAATGCTCACCGAGCGGCAGCAGGAGATCTGGAACTTCCTCGTCGAGTACGTCGACCGGCACGGCTATCCGCCAACGGTGCGCGAGATCGGCGAGAAGGTCGGGCTTGCCTCGCCCTCGACGGTGCACGCGCACCTGGCGAACCTCGAGCGGGCCGGACTGCTCAAGCGGGATCCGACGAAGCCCCGCGCGCTCGAGCTGATCGGCCGCGAGCGCCGCGAGCCCGAGGCGGCGCCGGTCGAATACGACGACGCGCTGCGGCTGCCGCTCATCGGCGAGATCGCGGCCGGCGGGCCGCTGCTCGCCGAGCAGAACATCGAGGACTACCTGCCGATGCCGAAGTCGACCCGCGGCGACTTCCTCCTGCGGGTGAAGGGCGACTCGATGATCGAGGCCGGGATCCTCGACGGCGACCTCGTGATCGTTCAGAAAGCGCAGGACGCGCGGAACGGCGAGATCGTCGTCGCGCTCGCCGGCGACGACGAGTCCGCGGACGAGGCGACGGTGAAGACCTTCTACCGCGAGGGCGGACGCGTGCGGCTGCAGCCGCAGAATTCGGCGCTCGAGCCGATCTACGCCGATCACGTGCAGCTGCTCGGCCGTGTCGTGGGGGTCTTCCGGGAGCTCTGATGAGCGACATCGCGCCTTTCGTCCGCACCCTCGACCAGGAGCTCGTCGCGCTGCTGCGTGGAGCATCGCTCGAGTGCCTCGTCTGCGGCGAGTTCGTCATGCACGCGCGCGGCGGCGCGGTCTTCTGCCCGGAGTGCGGGAGCCAGCTCGGGACCGAGGAAGCGCTCGAATCGGGGCTACAATCGGGGTTGCAGGCCGGGTGACCGCGGCGCCTTCGCGGCGTCGAGGAAAGTCCGGACACCACAGGGCAGGACGCTGGCGCAAGCCAGGCGGCGAAAGCCGACGGAAAGTGGAACAGAAAGCAGACCGCCTGCGACGTGCCTCGCGAGACGTCGAAGGTAAGGGTGAAACGGTGGGGTAAGAGCCCACCAGCGCCGCGGCGACGCGGCGGCTCGCCAAACCCCGTCCGGTGCAAGGCGAACAGGGCCCGCCACGAGGCTGCCCGCCCAGGGCCCGGGTAGCTGCCAAGAGGGATGGTCACCCTCGACAGAATCCGGCTTACAGGCCTGCTGAAGGAAAGCCCCGCAACTGCGGGGCTTTCCCATCTCCTGGCGTGTCGCGATCGAGCTCAGGCCGGCTCGGTCACCGGGCGATCCGATGCGCCGTCGGGCCGGCGCACGAGGAGCACTCGCGCGGCCGGGTGCGGCAGCCACCAGTTCCAGCGGCCGAGCAGTCGCATCAGCGCAGGCACGAGCAGCCCGCGAATCACGGTCGCGTCGAAGATGATCCCCGCCGCGAGCCCGATTCCGAACTGCTTGATGTCGACGCCGGGACCGGAGGCGAGGACGAAGAACGCGAACATCAGGACGAGGGCCGCGCTCGTGACGAGCTTCCCGGTCCGCGCCAGGCCGAGGGCGACCGCGTGCTTCGTGTCGCCGGTCTCGTCATAAGCCTCGCGCATGCGCGTCAACATGAAGACCTCGTAGTCCATCGAGAGTCCGAACAGGAACGCGAAGATCATCAGCGGGATCCACGGGATGATCGACTGCGTCGCGTGCACGTCCCAGATCGCCTCGGAGCCGTGTCCTTGCTGGAAGATGAAAACGATGATCCCGTAGGCCGCCGCGAGCGAGACCAGGTTGAGGACCACCGCCTTCAGCGGCAGCACGAGCGAGCGGAAAGCGCGCGCGAGCAAGACGAACGTGAGCAGGACGACGAAGGCGAGGACGTACGGGAAGTTCGAGTACACGGCCTTGACGAAGTCGCGGTCCTCCGCCGCGACGCCGCCGAGGGTTCCGCCGGTGCCGTTCAGCTCGGCGCGGACGCGCTTGATCGTCGTCCGCACCTCCTTCGAGGCCGCGTCGCTCGTCGGGAAGGCCTCGACGAGGCTGCTCGAGCCCTTGCGCCAGCCGGGCGGGGCGACCGCCGCAGCGATGCCGGGCGTCGCGCGGAGCCTGGCCACGATCGGCTCGCGGCTCGCGCCGTTCTCGACGAGGACCACGAACGGCTTCATCACGCCGGCTGAGATTCCCGCGTCGGCCAGTGCCGTGCGTCCGGCGATCGCGTCGCCGCTGCCGGGGAAGTCCTTTGCCTGGGCCTCGCTCGGATTCAGCTGCAGGCCGGAGTACACGAGCGCGGCGACGATCGCGACGCCGATCGCGGCGACGGGAACCGGCCGGCGCATGACGAGCGACGCCCAGCGGCCCCACCAGCCGTCCTCCGGGTGGCCGGTGTCGACGAGCCGCTTCGGCAGCAGGCGAACGCTGTTGATCCGCGCGCCCAGCGTCGCGAGCAGCGCCGGCAGCAGCGTGATCGCCGCGAGCACGGACACGGCCGGGATCAGCATCCCGCCGATCCCGATCGAGCGGATGAACGGCAGCGGCAGGACCACCATCGACAGCAGTCCGACGGCGACCGTCGAGCCGGAGACAATCACCGAGCGGCCGGCGTGCGTCATCGTCTCGACGACGGCCGTCTCGACGTCCTCGCCCTCGCGCAGCTCGTCGCGGAAGCGGAAGATCATCAGCAGTGCGTAGTCGATCGCGACGCCGAGGCCGACGAGCGCGATCAGGAACTGCACGATGATCGACACGTCGGTGACGTACGTGAGCGCCCAGACGAGTGTGAACGTGTTGAGGATCGACGCGATCGCGATCGCGATCGGCATCAGGACCGCGGGGAGCGTCCCGAAGACGAAGAACAGGATCACGAGCGAGCCGAGCCCGCCGATCAGCGCCTCGGTCAGGACGCTCGGGCCCTGGCTGCCGCCCGACGACGCAGCGTAGATCGGGTCGCGCCCGGTCAGCGACGCTTGAACGCCGGCCGGAGTTGCCGCCTTCAGCCGTGCGCGCACCTGGTCGATGTGCACCGACGAGCTGAAGGTGGGAGTGCCGGGCGGATAGATCTCGGCGAACGCCGTGTGCCCGTCCCTGGAGACGTAAGCGCGGCTAGCCGTCGACCAGTACGACGACACGCGCGAGCCCGGGTTGACCTTCGCGGCGGCGGCGATCGCATCCTTGATCCCGGCCGCCTTCGTCACGTCGCCGCGACTGCGGAACACGGCCACGAGCGGCGCCTGCTCGCCGGTGCCGAACGTCTTCAGCGTCCGCTGGTTCGCCTCGTATGCCGAGTAGCCGGGGATCGAGAAGCTCTCGAACCACCGCTTCGACACCTGCCCGGCGGAGAATGCGCCGAACAGCGTCAGCAGCACCCATGCTCCGATCACGGCACGCCGGTGACGCACGATCACGTGGGCGAGGCGCGCGAGCAGCGGTGATGTCTCGGGCGCACGGCGGCGCGCGAAGGGGAGGCTTGTCATGGTGAGCTCCTGTTCGTCGGTGTTCGATGCGGTAGACGGCGCGGCGACGCGGGACTCATCGGTCGCGCGGCGCCGCGCCGTCAGATGCGGGCTACCGCGTCTGCACGAGCCGGGCGTTGTTGCCCGACGGGTCGCGGAACCCGGCATCGACGCCGTAGGGCTGCTCGGTCGGCTCCTGCAGGAACTCGACGCCGCGGCTCTTGAGCTCCGCGTAGCTGGCGCGGCAGTCGTCCGTCGCGAAGAAGAGCCCGCTGCCCGCGCCCTTGGCCATGAGTGCCCGGATCTGGTCGCGCGTCTCCTCGTCGAACACGGGCGGCCCCGGCACGGCCATCAGCGTGATGGCGACGTCCGGCTGCCCGGGAACGCCGACCGTGAGCCAACGGAAGTTCCCCAGCTCGGGAACGGTGACGTCGTCGCGGAGCTCCATCCCGAGCTTCTCGGTGTAGAAGGCGAGCGCCTCGTCCTGATCGTGGACCCAGACCTGCGTGTGTGTGAGCTGCTTCAGCATTTGCTTCCTCCGGTTGTGTCGAACGGTCGAGCCGACGCTAGCCACGCGGCGCGCGGCTGTCTTCTCCAAACCTGCTGGACTGCGGGCGCGCGTAGGCCTGGAGCACGCACGTGGGGATGCGGACGCGGTCGGACGCCGGCGGATGTGCGGCCCGGTAGGCCGTCGGCGAGAGGCCGAACGCGCGGCCGAAGCTCGTGGTGAACGACCCGACACTTTGCAGCCCGACCGTGAAGCAGATGTCGGCGACCGTGCGGTCGGTGTTGCGCAGCAGCGCCGCCGCACGCTCCAGCCGGCGGGTCAGGAGGTACTGGTGCGGCGTCTCGCCGAACGCGCGCCGGAACTCGCGGCTGAAGTGCGCGGGAGAGAGACGCGCGGCGCGCGCGAGTGCCTGCACGTCGAGCGGCTCGCGATAACGCGCGTCCGCGAGGTCCTTCGCGCGCAGCAGGTGTCGAGCGGGAGGGACCGGCGCCATCAGCCGCCGCTGATCGCCGCTATCACGTCGACCCGCGAGCGTTGGTCGAGCTCGGTGTCGAGCCCCGCGCGCATGCGATCGACGTAGACGTTGATGTGCGGGCGCAGCGCAGAGCCCTGCTCGCAGAGGCGGTCCCGCAGACCGGGCCACCGCTCGTCGAGGCGCTCGATCGCCTCCTCCACGGTCGCGGCGTCGACCTCGAGCCGGCGCGGCAGGTCGAGGAAGAGCGGCGGGAGCGTCGGGGGCAGGTGCAGGTCGGCCACGGCTAGTCGACCACCGCGACCTCGACCGACGAGATGGCGGGCAGGTAGCTCGCGATCTCGCTCCAGCTCTCGCCCTCGTCGGCGCTCGCGAACACCTGGCCCGTGCTCGTGCCGAAGTAGAGGCCCGGTACGTCCAGCGCGTCGATCGCAAGCCCCTCGCGCAGCACTCCGAGGTGCGCGTCGCGCTGCGGCAGCCCGCGGTCGAGCCGCTCCCACGTGTCGCCCGCGTCGCGGGTGCGCCAGACGGCTGCGCGCCCCTCGGGCATGCAGCGGCCGTGCCCCGGGTCGAGCGGGATCACGTAGAACGTGTCGCGGTCGTGGGGGTGGGCGGCGGCGGCGAAGCCGAACTCCGTCGGCAGCCCGTCGGTGATCTCCGTCCACGACTGCCCGGCGTCGTCGCTGCGGTGCATGCCGACGTGGTTCTGCTGGTACATGCGCTCCTGGTCGACCGGCGACATCACGAGCTTGTGCACGCAGTAGCCGACCTCGGGGTCCTCCAGCGGCCAGTCGGCGCGCAGCCCGCGGTTGCGCGGCGTCCACGACGTGCCGTCGTCGGTCGTCTCGAAGATGCCGAAGCCCTGCACGACGGCCCAGAAGCGGGACGGCTCGTCGGGGTGGGGCAGGATCGCCGGCAGGCCAAGATGCCCCGGCGGCTGGTTTGCGGGGTCGTTCCACTTGTCGCGGCCCGGCTGGCCGTCGAGCGTGCTGAGCAGCGACCAGGTCGCGCCTCCGTCGCGGCTCTCGAACACGCCGGCCGACTCGGCGCCCGCGAGCACGCGCCCGTGCGCCGCCATCAGGCCCGAGATCTTCGAGAGCTTCAGGCCGCCGTCGTCGTAGGCGAGGCCCTCGCTCGAGAGCTCCCAGCTCTCGCCGAGATCGTTGCTCCGCCAAACGCCCGCGCCGTGCCACTCGCTCGCCGCGGCCGCGTAGATCGCGCCGGAGTCCGCATCGTGCACGGCGTGGTAGATGGGCCAGCCTTCACAGTACGGGCCGCGGACCTTCCAGTCGCGGCGATCTCCGTCGCTCTCCACGACGAAGCAGCCCTTGCGGGTTCCGACCAGCAGGACGGTCTTCGGCATCGGTCGCACCTCCGGTTTCGATGTCGTGAATGGAGTCTCCGCGAATTAGACCGTGCGGCGACGCAGAAGTCATCGGTCGTAGGGTTCCGAGATGGGCCGGGCGCGCCTTGCAGTCCTCGTCCTGCTTGCGGTCGCGACCTCGCCGGGCGGCTCGAGCGCCACCGCGCCGCCAAGCGCTCGGCTCCGGTCTCGGCCCCGAAGTTCGTGCGCACCATCACGACGGGCGAGACGGGCTGGTTCTCCTCTCCGGGCCTCTTCGACCTGAACGGCGACGGCCGGCTGGAGATCGTCGCGCCGTTCTACTCCACGTTCGTGTTCGACGCCCAGGGCCGCCTGCTCGGCAAGGGCACGGCGACGAAGGGGCGTGTCTACGCCCCCGGTGTGGTCGCCGACCTCGACGGCGACAAGCTGCCGGAGATCGTGGTCGGCGGCAACGACAGCACCGTGTCGGCCTATGAGCTCCGCGGAGGCCGGCTGCAGCTCGAGCGCGGCTGGCCGGCGTCGACGTGCAGCCGCGGCCAGTGTCCCGAGCCGCGTGGCACGGCGGCGGCCGATCTCGACGGGGACGGCCGCATCGAGATCGTCGTGACGACGACGAACACGTCGCCGACCGGTCGCAGGTCTTCGTCTTCGACGCCGCGGGCTCCGTGTACCGGCCGAAGGGCGCGCCCGCGTCGGCGTGGCCGCGGTACAACCGGTCGACCGACGCAGACTTCAACGGCGCGGGCAACCACGGCTACGGCGCGTACGGCGAGAACGTGGCGATCGGCAACCTCGACGACGACCCACAGCTCGAGATCGTGGTCACGTTTGACAACCACCAGATCAACGTCTTCAACCACGACGGCACGTCGGTGCTCGCCTCGCCCTGGTACACGAACCGCGAGAGCCGCTACGTGGACGGGCGCCTCGGCTGGGGGCAGTTCAGTACGAGACGCAGGCCTACGCGTTCATGGTGCTCGACGGCGCGCAGGCCGGCGGCGTCCGTTCGGCGCGCAGGCACACTACCCGCAGCCGCCCGGACGCGAGGCGGCCGTCGAGTGGGAGGGCCCCCGGGGCGACCGCGGCCCGACGGGCGTCGGCCGCGAGCGTGAACGATCCTTCGCAGACCCTCACGAAGGGCTCGTTGTCGCCGGTCAACCACCGCGCTACGGTCGAAGGGAACCGAACGTGAGGGGGCCGCAGTGGACGAGGTGCTCGAATTCCGGCTGTCGGTGGCAAGGACTGGACCGTGCGCGTGCACGATCGCGGTCGGCGGGGAGCTGGACCTCTACAGCTGCCCGGAGCTGAAGGAGGCGATCCGCAGCCTCCCCGACGAGGTGACCGACGTGACGCTCGATCTGACGAACGCGACGTTCATCGACTCCGCAGGGCTCGGGATCCTCGTCACCGCCGCGAAGAAGACGTCGCCGCAGCGGGTCGCTCTGCTCGTCAGGGACTACAACATCCTGAAGGTGCTCGCGATCACGGGTCTCGACCGCCTGTTCGAGATCCGCGACACCGCGCGTCAGTCATCGTCGGTCGTCTGAATCTAGGCGCGCAGGACGACTTCGACCGCCGTGCCCTTGCCGGGCACGGACGTAAGGGAGAAGGCGCCGCCGATCGTGGCCGCGCGCTGGCGCATGTTCTTCACGCCCTGGCCTGCTCCGCCCTCGACCACCTCGAACCCCTCGCCGTCGTCGCGGACCGAGACGTAACGCTCGCCGATGTGCTCGGCGATCGTCACCCACGCGTGCTGGGCGCCCGCGTGCTTGCGCGCGTTCGCGAGACCTTCCTGCACGATCCGGAACACCTCGATCTGCTCGTCCGGCGCGAGGCGGATCACGGGATCGATCTCGAGCTCGACCTCGAGCGCGCCGTCGGCGGTGAGGAACTCCACGTACCGCCGCAGCGCCGCGTCGAACGGCGCGTTGCCGGACGCGGACGACAGCGCGAGCACGGCGAACCGCGCCTCACGCTGCGCCTGGATCGCCGCGTCCTTGAGCCGCGGCAGCGTCTCCTTCAGGTCCGCGCCCGACTCGAGCAGCGCTGCGTGCGTCGACACCGCGAAGAGGTACTGGGCGAGCCCGTCGTGGATCTCGCGCGCGACGCGAGCGCGCTCCTCCGCGACCGCGCGGCCGAACTCCGAGAAGCGGATGGCGCGCCAGACGCCGACGAGCAGCACGCCGTACGCGAGCAGGCGCAGGAACTCGCCCTGCGACACGTACTTCGGGCCGACGAGCGGCGTGAAGATGAAGTGCAGCGACGAGAACAGCATCAGCGTCGAGCCGAGTGCGAGCCACCGGTCGAGGTCCTCGCCGCGGCCGCGGAAGCGGTGTGCGAACCCGATCACGGCCATGAGGTTCAGGAGGGCCTGCATGGCGAGCGACGACGTCAGCAGGAACGGGATGTCGTGGTCGGACGCGTGCGGATCGAGGTTCGGGAGCCCGACGCCGAGCGACTGCGAGACGCCCCAGATGACGACGAGCGCGAACACGAGCACGACGAGGAAGTTCCCCAGCACGGCCCGCCGGTGCGCGACCCGGCCGCGGACGAACGGCGACGCCGCGATGAGCGCCCAGCCGAGGATGCTGCCCGCAACACCGGACCAGGCCTCGGTGCGGTGCTCCGGCACCTCCGACACGGCGGGGCCGATCGTGAACCCGACCAACGCGATCGACGTGGTGAAGAACCCGCCGCAGAGCAGGAGGTCGAACCGGCGCCCCTCGACCCCGAAGCGCGTCGCCGTCAGGAGCGCGACCAGGCCGCCGGCGAGCGCGAACATCGTCGTCAGGACGAGGCGCAGGTGCGGGAGCTCGTACGGCGTCCGGAGCACGTCGTAGGAGAGGAAGAGCGCGAGCGCCGCCCCGAGCAGGGCGAACAGGAGCACCTCGCCCCAGAGGAACCCCTCGAATTCGTCGCGATGGTCGCCTTCGTGGCGCATCGACCCACTTATCGGCACAATCGGCGCGGCTCATGACTCGCGTGCTGATCGTGGACGACCACCCCCTGACCCGGGACGCACTGGCCGGCCTCCTGACCGCCAACGGCTTCGACGTCGTCGGCCACGCCGGGGGCGGGGCGGAGGCGATCGAGCGCACGGCCGAGCTGCGCCCCGACCTCGTCCTGCTCGACCTCTCGATGCCCGACATGGACGGCCTGACCGCGCTCCCGCAGGTTCGCGAGGCGGCGCCGGAGGCCGAGGTAGTCGTCCTGACGGCGTCGGAGGACGAGAGCAGCCTGCTGGGCGCGATCCGCGCGGGCGCGGCCGGCTACCTGCTGAAGAGCGAGCCGCCGGAGCGGATCGTCGGCTTCCTGCGCGGCGTGGCGCAGGGCGAGGCGGCGTTGTCGGGCTCCGTCGCGCGGCGCCTCCTCGACCAGGTCCGCGAGGGCGGGCACCGCGATGCGGCCGTCCCCGACTCGATCGCGCAGGCGCTGTCGGCCCGGGAGCTCGAGGTGCTGATCCTCCTCGACGAGCATCTCGGCACCGACGAGATCGCCAAGCGCCTCTTCATCTCGGAGCACACCGTCCGCTCCCACGTGAAGAGCCTGCTCTCGAAGCTCGGCGTCTCCTCGCGGCGCGAGGCGCTCGAGCGGCTGAATGCGGCACGGCGTTGACACCTGGACTCACCCATCCTGGGTGAGTGGATTCACGTAGCGCGGGGCACGAGCCGGAGCGGTTCGGAGCCGATCATCAGGCCAGATACGAGAGAAGACGAGAGCTCTCGGTGGCGAACTTCCCCTTCCTGCAGCAACGGCCGGCTCGAAAGCCGGCCGTTTGCGCGTCCCGGAGCGGCTCAGGGCATGAGCGAGGCGAGACAGGCGTCCGCGCCCTCGTAGTAGGCCTTCGACATTGCGTAGTACTCGGACGCCATGCCGTAGTACCCCCACCCGTAGTAGATGTCGCCCCACATGTGAGCGTTGTTGCCCTTCAGTTCCAACAGGTTGCAGTGGGCGAGGCTCGGGAGCGCCGCTGCGGACGGCGCGGCGGCGAGACCGCCGACTCCGACCGCGCCGACCGCGAGCGCCGTGACTGCGAACAGCTTGATCCTGCTCATGGCTTCCTCCTCCATCCCGTGGTGTGTTGACGAGAACTGCTCGGGAGGGAGGACACCGGCGCGGCCGCGTCTATTCCCGCCCTCGTCAGAGATTTCGGAGGCATGCCATCGCGGCGTCGTAGTAGCCGTCGGCGATCTTGTAGTAGGACATTGCTCCAAAGTAGTTGCCGCCCAGGAGCATGCTGTCCGCCATGCTCGTGACGACGTTGCCTTTCATCACGAGTGCCTCGCAGTCGCTCAGCTTCGGCTGTGCAGCGGCGGGGGGCGCCGCGGCGAGGCCGGCGACGGCGGCCGCGGCCACCGTCAGCGCGGTCGCCGCGATGATCTTGAGCTTGGACATGACTTCCTCCCTGATCGTGTGAGAACGGATGCGGAAGGAAGGACCCCGCGCCGGGGCGGGTTATTCCCGCGCGGTGAAACCCTCGAGCGCCGCCTCGACGAGCCGCGGCAGCGTGCGCAGGTTGTAGCCGCCCTCGAGCACGGCGGCGACGCGTGGAGCGAGGACGGCCGTACGGCGGGCGAGCTCGGTGAACG
>DASXTR010000008.1:0-6312 GCA_036505325.1 Gaiellaceae bacterium | reverse complement strand
CCGCCGTTCCGGTCGCCGGTCCACTGCATGGGCGTCCGGACGCCGTCGCGGTCGCCCAGGAAGATGTTGTCGCCCATCCCGATCTCGTCCCCGTAGTACAGCACCGGCGCGCCGGGTAGCGAAAACAGGATCGCGTGCATGAGCTCGTACTCGTCGCGGCCGTTGTCGAGCAGCGGCGCGAGGCGGCGGCGGATCCCCAGGTTGATCTTCATGCGCGGGTCCTTCGCGTACTCGGCGTACATGTAGTCGCGCTCCTCGTCGGTCACCATCTCGAGCGTCAGCTCGTCGTGGTTGCGCAGGAAGAGCCCCCATTGCGCGCCGTTGGGGATCGGCGGTGTCCGCTCGAGGATCTCGATCATCGGCAGCGCGTCCTCGCGGCGGAGCGCCATGAACATGCGCGGCATCACCGGGAAGTGGAACGCCATGTGGCACTCGTCGCCGTCGCCGAAGTACGCGACGACGTCCTCCGGCCACTGGTTCGCCTCTGCGAGCAGGACACGGTCGGCGTAGCGCGCGTCGACCTCCGAGCGGACGCGCTTCAGGAACGCGTGCGTCTCGGGCAGGTTCTCCCCGTTCGTGCCGTCGCGCTCGTAGAGGTACGGCACGGCGTCGAGCCGGAACCCGTCGAGGCCGAGGTCGAGCCAGAAGCGCAGGACGTTCAGCATCTGCTCCTGCACCTCCGGGTTGTCGTAGTTCAGGTCCGGCTGGTGCGAGAAGAAGCGGTGCCAGTAGTACTGGCCGCGGATCGGGTCCATCGTCCAGTTCGACGGCTCCGTGTCGAGGAAGATGATGCGCGCCTCGCTCCAGCGCGTGTCGTCGTCGCTCCAGACGTACCATTCGCCGTAGGGACCCGTCGGATCCGTGCGCGACGCCTGAAACCACGGGTGGTCGCTCGACGTGTGGTTCATGACGAGGTCGGCGATCACGCGCAGCCCGCGCTGGTGCGCCTGCTCGACGAAGTACCTGAAGTCGTCGACCGTGCCGTAGTCGGGGTGGATGCCGAAGAAGTCGGCGATGTCGTACCCTCCGTCGCGCAACGGGCTCGGGTAGGCGGGCAGGAGCCAGATGCAGTCGATCCCGAGCCACTGCAGATAGTCGAGCTTGTCGGTCAGCCCGCGGAAGTCGCCCGACCCGTCGTCGTTGCCGTCGAAGAATCCACGCATGTGGATCTCGTAGAAGATCGCCGTCTTGAACCAGTTCGGGTTCCGCTCGAACCAGTGCCCCGGCTCGCTCACGCGCGTGACACTCCTGTGACGGTGACTGTCATCGTGACGAGTGTGCGGCCGCAGCGTGACGGATGTGTCACACGAGCACCTTGAGCACGTGCGACTGGCCGGGGCCGAGCTTCACGTAGTTCCGGCCGGCGCGCCACGTGAACGTCTCGTCGCGCAGGACGTCCTGCACCTCGAACGCCGGCGGCCAGCCGAGCGCGACCGGCACGACGCAGAGCCCTTCGCGCTCGGTGAACGGATCGATGTTGACAATGCAGACAACATCGTCCTTCACGTACGCGACGAGGAAGTCGCTCGCGGTCTCGAGCCAGCGCAGGTTGTCGACGCGCCGCAGCGCGGGCTCGGCGCGGCGCACCTCGTTCAGCCGCCGGACGAGCGGTAGCAGCGGCCCGTCGAGGGCGCGCTCCTTCACCTCGTACTTCTCGGAGTCGAGGTACTCCTCGGAACCCGGTCGCACCGGCACGTTCTCGAAGTGCTCGTACCCGGAGTAGATGCCGTACGACGGCGACAGCGTGGCCGCGAGCACGAGACGGGCCTCGAACGCAGGCGGACCGCCGTGCTGCAGGTACTCGTGGAGGATGTCGGGCGTATTGACGAAGCAGTTCGGGCGGTAGAACTCCGACCACGCGATGATCTGCGCCATGAACTCGTAGAGCTCCGCCTTCGTGTTCTTCCAGGTGAAGTACGTGTAGCTCTGCGAGAACCCGATCTTCGCGAGCGTGGTCATCATCCCCGGACGGGTGAACGCCTCCGCGAGGAAGATCACGTCCGCGTTCACGCTCCGCACCTCGCGGATCAGCCACTCCCAGAACGGCACCGGCTTCGTGTGCGGATTGTCCACGCGGAAGACCGTCACGCCGCGCCGTACCCACCCGAGGACGACGTCGAGCAGCGCCTGCCACAACCCCTGCCAGTCCTCGGACTCGAAGTTGACGTTGTAGATGTCCTGATACTTCTTGGGCGGGTTCTCCGCGTACTTCAGCGTCCCGTCGGGCCGCCGGTTGAACCACTCGGGGTGCTCCTTCAGCCACGGATGGTCGGGCGAGCACTGGATCGCGAAGTCGAGGCAGATCTCGATCCCGACCTCCTGTGCACGCACGATCAGCGCGTCGAAGTCGTCCCACGAGCCGAGGTCCGGGTGGAGCGCGTCGTGGCCGCCGGTCTCGTCGCCGATCGCCCACGGGGAGCCGGGATCGCTCTTCTCCGGGGTGAGCGTGTTGTTGCGCCCCTTGCGATTCGTGTGCCCGATCGGGTGCACCGGCGGGAGGTAGACGACGTCGAAGCCGAGCTCCGCGAGTTGCGCCAGCTCGTCGGCGACGCCGCGGAAACCGCCCCACGAGCGCGGAAACAGCTCGTACCACGCGCCGAAGCGTGCGAGCACGCGGTCGACGTCCACCTCGTACGTCGGCGACCACGTCTGATCGTGCCGGTCGTCGCCCTCCGCGCCGAGCGCCTCCTCGACCGAGACCGACTCGCGGCCGAGGAGCACCGCGCCCTCGGCCAGCTCGCCGGCGAGGTCGTCCTGCCCCGCCTCGTGCTTGCGGCGGATCTCCTCGCGCCACGTCGCGATCCGGTCCGTCCACGCCTCGATCCGCCAGGACCACCACCCGGGAGCGTCCACCGTGAAGGCCCCGCCCCAGCGGTCGTTGCCGAGCGGGCGCAGCGGCGCCTCCTGCCAGCGCGTCGCTCCGGGCGGCTTGACCCTGATCGCGGCGCCGAGGACGTCGTGGCCGTCCTTGAAGATCGACGCGTAGACGTCGACCTCGTCGCCCACCGTACGCTTGATCGCATACCGGCCGTCATCGACCAGCGGCTCGACATGCTGGATCTGGATCCGGGGCGGAGGTTGCTTGGACTTCGGAAGGGGCACCGTGCGTGACACTTTCAGCGGCGGGATTCTTCTAAACGCACGAACGACGTGAACCTCGAACGGTCTTCAGGCGTCCTTCTCCACCCGACCTCGTTTCCGAACGGGAAGCTCGACGAGCACGCATACCGGTTCGTCGACTGGCTCGCCGGGTCCGGCCAACGCTGGTGGCAGGTCCTGCCGCTGCAGCCGGGCGACGAGACAGGGTCACCGTACGCCTCTCCGTCTGCGTTCGCTGCCAACGCGGCGGTGCTCGCCGACCCGGACGCGCCCGTGTCGCACGACGAGGCGCAGGACTTCCGTGCCCGCAATGCCTACTGGATCGAAGACTGGGAGCGCCACGCGCACGGCGGCCCGATCGCGGACCAGGTGCGGTTCGACCGTGAGTGGAGGGCGCTGCGCGGTTACGCGGCCGACCGCGGCGTGCGGATCATCGGCGACATGCCGATCTATGTCGCCGAGAACGGCGCCGACCATCGCGCGCATCCCGAGCTCTTCCGGGAGGGCGAGGTCGCGGGCGTCCCGCCGGACGCGTTCTCGGACACCGGCCAGCTGTGGGGCAACCCGCTCTACGACTGGCACGCGATGCGCGAGGGCGGCTACCGCTGGTGGATCGAGCGCTTCCGGCGCGCGTTCCACCTCGTCGACCTGTTGCGAATCGACCACTTCCGCGGCTTCGTCTCCTACTGGGCGGTCCCGAAGGGGCACGGGACGGCCGAGCACGGCCGCTGGCGCCGCGGCCCCGGCGCCGAGCTCTTCCACGCGGTGCAGCACGAGCTCGGACCGCTCCCCGTGATCGCCGAGGACCTCGGCATGATCACCGAGCCGGTGACTCGCCTGCGCCGCGAGCTCGGGTTCCCCGGGATGCTCGTGCTCCAGTTCGCCTTCGAGGGCGGCCGCGACAACCCGTACCTGCCGGAGAACCACGAGGAGGACGCGGTCGTCTATACCGGCACGCACGACAACGACACAACGCGCGGCTGGTGGGAGTCGCTGTCGGACGAGCAGCGCGCCCGCACCACGCTCGACTGGAACGACCCGGTGTGGTCACTGATCGAGCTCGCCCTCGGCTCGCGCGCACGCCTCGCGCTCGTGCCGCTGCAGGACGTCCTCGACCTCGGCAGCGAGGCGCGGATGAACCAGCCGGGCACGAGCGACGGCAACTGGTCGTGGCGCTACGACCCGGCCGAACTCACGGACGACCGCGCCGCCCGCCTGCACGAGGCCACCCGGCGGGCCGGACGCTGACTGCCGGCAGGGCACCCATCGATATGAGCGCGTTCTGGACGAAGCGCTGCACGCGCACGTCCGCGCAGCCGTGCCCCTCCTCGGGGTCGTCCGCGAAATCGTCGAGCGCCCAGGCGAACTGCAGCGAGCCGCTCGCGAACACGACCGCGCCCGACGGCGCGGAGTAGCGCGACGCGACCGCGTCGCCACGGGAGTCGCCGCCGAGATCGCGGCGGAAGAAGACGGTGAGCTCGTTCCCGCACGACGACCAGCTCGTCTGCGACGCGGGAACCGTGTCGGACTCGACGCTCACGAGGCCGCGCAGGACGTCGCCCGCGCGCAATCCGGTTCCTGCGAGCCACGGGTCGCCGGCGGCGTCGGGCGCCACGGTGTAGTCGCCGGCGTCCCAGAGCATCCGCCCGCCCTGGTGCTGCACCCCGATCAGCGCGCATTCGTAGCGCGGCGGCACGAGCTCGCGGAAGAGCGTCGTCTTCCCCAGCGGGTCGGGGTTCGGGTCGTCGGACGACTTCCACGCGAGCATCGAGCGCCCGTCGTCCTCCATCTGCACCTGCCAGTACGCGGCGTTCGAGCCCATGAACGCGAGGTCGACGCCGCCGTCGCGCGCCCGCTCGAACGCGTCGCGCATGCGCCGCGACCAGTACTCGTCGTGACCCGCGACGATCACGAGGCGGTGCCGCAGCAGTGACTCGGGGCGCTTGTCGGTCTCGACGTCCGACTGGTACGAGACGTCGTAGCCGTAGCGCTCCAGGAACCGCACGAGCGGCAGCTCCCAACCGCGCGGGCCCTGGCCGCCGGGGAGGGACCACGCGTAGGGCCGGTCGAACGACACGAGCCGTGCGCGGCGCCCGTCGGTGCTCGACATCGAGTAGAGGCTCTTGCCGCCCCACCCGTTGTACGCCTGCCAGGTGTTCACGGGCACCTGCACGAGTACACGGGAGCGCTCACGCCGCTCGCGCACGATCACGTACGTCGTCGCGTCGCGGCCTGTCTGCGGCCCGGACAGGAGCACGGCGCGCAGGAGGTAGTAGCCGCTCACCCACGAGGCGCCGACCCCGAGCTCGTCCGTCGCCGGCCAGGCCGCCCCGACGCGGCCGGCGTCGTCGGGCGCGGGCACGGGACGGGGCTGTCCCGCGTCGACGCCGTCGCACGACGGCAGGCACGTGACGAGGCGCGCCCCGGTCCCGCCGTACCACCCGAGCCGGTAGACGAGCACCCGGTAGGCCGCCGCGGGCTCCGTCGAGACGTGGATCGCGACCCTGTCGCCGGGGAGCGCATCCGTCGCCGAGGCGTAGACCTCGATCGCCCGCCCGGTCGCGGGCTCGCCGATCCAGTCGCGGGCTCCCGGCTGCGCGTTCTCACCGACGACCGCGACGGGCCTTCCCACGCGCGGCTCGGCGACCATTCCGCCGAGGACGAGCGAGAGCGCCGCGGCGACGCACGCCGCGACGGTGAGGCGCCGCAGAACCACAGATCACCGACGGTGGCAGCCGGCCCCCGGTGTGTCAATGGGTCCTTCAGCGCTGCGTCCGCCGCAGCCAATCCGCGAGGAACGGCTCGACGATCGCCTGCTCGCCGTCCGGCTGCTTCGCCACGAGCTCGCGCCGCGTGAGCGCCGTGAGCGCTTTCTGGACGTTCGTCGCAGCCGGGAGCGAATGACGCGCAGCGAAGTCCGCGCTGTACGGGCGGCCCGGCGCATCGGCGAGCGCGAGCAGCAGCAGGCGCTGGTCGCGCGAGGACTCCTCCCAGAGAAGCGAGAAGTGCGCGTGCTCGGAGCGCAGCAGGTTGTCGAGCGCGAGGCGCAGGTCGGTCTCGGTCACCCGCTTGCGCGAGCCGGCCTGCTCCCAGACGAAGTAGGCGAGCTCCTGCGTCGCGTACGGATGTCCGTGCGTCAGCTCCAGCATCGGGTCCAGCACGGCGTCGTCGACGCGCTTCCCGGTCGCAGCGAAGCGGGCGCGGAGGAACTCG
>DASXTR010000007.1:0-5857 GCA_036505325.1 Gaiellaceae bacterium | reverse complement strand
ATTCTCGCCCGACAAGTGGAGGCATTCACTCCGCGCGCGCACAGGGATGCTGAGCGTTACGCGTCGGTGACGCGCGGCGAGGCTCAGCAGACAATCAACTTGAACGTACCGAGGATCACAATGGCAGCAATGGCTGCACTCGGCGTTCGCTCGGCTTCGCTCCCGTTCGCTCGCTCCCCTCGAAGTCGCTGCAAACGAGAGGTTTCAGCGAACCCGAGCGAACAGATGCGAACGCCCGCCAGCCTTTGCCATGCAGAAGGTCGTGGGTTCGAGTCCCATCATCCGCTCTCAGAAACGGCACGAGGGCAAGCCGGGCGAGGAGACTCGCGACGACAACGCGCACCGTGCCGACCAGGCGCGGCTCGTCCGGCCACAGGCGCGGTACCCACTTCGGCGTCGCGCGAGACGGACGGGAGGCGCGCAGCCAAGCAGCTGCGCGCGGGTTGCGGGTCGCGGTAGCGTCCCGCTGTGAGCGAGCACCACGCCGAGCACGAGCACCGGGTCACGCCGCTCGAGCTCTTCTTCGACCTCGTGTTCGTCTTCGCGTTCACGCAAGTCACGACGATGCTGTCGGACGACGCGACCTGGGGCGGGCTCGGCCGCGGACTGCTCATGCTCGCGGCGCTCTGGTGGGCGTGGACGGGCTACGCGTGGTTGACGAACACGGTCGACCCGGACGAGGGTGCGGTGCGCGTGGCGATGCTGGCCGCGATGGCGGCGATGTTCGTGGCCGCGCTGGCCGTCCCCGACGCGTTCGGCCGCCACGGCGTCGTCTTCGGGGTCGCGTTCCTGATCGTGCGCGTCATGCACGTCGCGCTGTACGCGCTCGCGGGACGCGGCGACCGCGACCTGCTGGCGGCGGTCCTGCGGATAACTCCGTCGACCCTTGTCGGAGCGGCCCTGATCATCGCGGCCGGGTTCGTCGACAGCGAGCTCAAGCCCGTGCTGTGGCTGGCGGCGCTCGCCGTCGACTACCTCGGTCCGCTCGTCGGCGGGGCGAGTGGTTGGCGCGTCCACCCCGCGCACTTCGCCGAGCGTCATGAGCTGATCCTGATCATCGCGCTCGGCGAGTCCTTCATCGCCATCGGCCTCGGGGCGGCCGGCAACGAGATCGGCACCGGCGTGATCGTCACCGCGGTGCTCGGGTTGGTGGTCGCGACGTCGTTCTGGCTGGCGTACTTCGACTTCTTCTCGATCCGCGGGCAGCAGATGCTCCGGGACAGCAGCGGCGCACAGCGTGCGGCCCTGGCGCGCGACGTCTACAGCTACCTGCACCTGCCGATGGTCGCGGGCATCGTCCTCTTCGCGCTCGCGATGAAGAAGACGCTCGCGCACTTCGGCGACGAGCTGGGCACGATCCCGGCGCTCGGCCTCTGCGGCGGCTCGGCGCTCTACCTGTTCGCGTACGTCGCGCTCCGGGTGCGGGTGGAGCGCAGGCCCAGCCGGGGCCGCTTGGTCGCCGCGGTCGTCTTCGCCTTGCTGTTCCCGGTCGCCGCGGCCGTGCCGGCGCTGGTCGCGCTCACGCTCGTAACGGCGGTCTGGGTCGCGCTACACGCGTACGAGCTCATCTGGTGGCGCGAGGCACGCGCGCGCACGCGTGCCCTGCGCGCGCCGGTTGCGGAGGGGCGCGATCACCCCTCCGCAGCGTAGGTCTACCGTTACTTCCCGCGCGAAGTCTTCTTCTTGGGCTTCGGCTTCGCCGCGGTGTCCTTGCCTGCCGCCGCCGCACGCTTCTGTTGCTTCTTCGTCGCCATTGCCTCTCCTCGCCTCGACCGACCGCAATCGCATCGATGTTACCCGGCCGCCGCAGAACGAGTGGGCCCGGCGGATGCGCCGGGCCCACTCGAGTCCGCGTTTCTCTCTTCCAGAGGTCAGTCGACGAACGTCAGCACGTACCGCGAGTCGGCCGCGGCGCCCGTCGCGTCGAAGCAGAGGACGTTGACGGTTTCGTCGCCTCCGCTCCAGCCCCAGTTTTGGATCTTGCAGCGCGTGGTCGAGCCCGACGGGCTGTACGCCGTCACCTCGGGATGACCCCGCGTCGTGCTCAGGCCCGGCAGCGTCACCTGGTAGGTGCCGGTCGCCGAGCGCGTGATCGTGTTCGTGAGCCCGTCCGAGTTGTACTGGTACGACGTGCTCGGCGTGTACGACGCCGCGCTCTGCTGGTCGGCCCAGACGTAGCCACGCTCCGACGACGAGTCGGTCAGCGTGCCGAGCAGGCCGATCGAGGCATGCCACGTCGCCGTGAAGTACGCGTCGTCGAGCACGCCGGTAGGCGTCTGGCAGGCGACGTTGACGTAGACGTCGCTGCCGAACGACGACCAGGACGTCGCCTTGCAGTACTCGTTGCCGTAGCCGTACGCGGTCACCTTGACCGTGCCGCCCGAGCCGCCGATGCCCGGGAACTTGACCTGGTACAGGCCCGTCGAGCTGTGCGTGACCGTGTTCGACGCGCCCGACGAGTTGAACTGGTACCACGAGTTCGGCGTGTACGACGCCGACGACGGGTTGTTCGCCCACACATAGCCGAACTGCGAGCTCGAGGTCGGCCGCGTGAACGCCGCCGCGAACTGCGTGTCGACGGGGCTGCCGGCCGCGTCGAAGCAGCGGACATAGACCCGCATGTCCGAGAGCGACGGTCCCCAGCTGCCGACCTTGCAGTTCTCCGAGCCCGAGCCGTACGCCGTCACGTCGACCGTGCCGCCGTAGTAGATGCCGAGCTTGGTGAAGTGGACGGTGTACGCGCCGGTACCCGTGCGCTCGATCGTGTTGAGCGCCCCGGTCGAGTTCCGCTGGTACTGCGTGTTCGGCGTGTAGCTCGCCGCGGTCGCGTCGTTCGCCCACACGTAGCCCCAGACCGGCTGCGCGCCCGCGACGAGGTACTCGCTGTCCGCGGCGTTCCAGTGCGTGTCGAGGTAACTCCCGCCGGCGGGGTTCGTGTGGAAGTAGTCGTCGTGGTTGCAGTCGAAGATCTTGTCGTGCGCCGGGTCGGAGCACGGGTACGTCAGCGCCGGGTAGTTCGGCGAATCGGAGTAGCACTCGCGGTCGTATTCGTCCGTGCAGTGCCAGCCGCCGCTCGAGTGCGGAGCCGACAGCTGGACGCCGCCGATGTTGTGCATCAGCTCGTGCGCCGCGACCGAGCCGCCCCAGCAGCCTGCGTCGGTGCGGCCGTACGACGGGCCGCCGTTGTTCAGGTTGCCGGCGCCGGACGAGTCGTCGTTCTTGACGTTGCCGATGCCGCAGTACACATTGGCGTCGACGAAAACCATGTACTTGCGGTCGGTCAGGTCGTACCCGAGCGCCTTGAGGTCGTTCTGCGTGTTCGTGAAGTTGTCGTCGCCCGTGGGCGTCAGCGTCGCGTTGACGACGCTGGGCACGCAGGCAGAGTTGTGCACGAACCGGATATGGCGCTCGCCGCTCGTCTCGCCCGCGCTGTTGCGGTAGATCAGGTCCGCGTCGGCGGCCCACTGGCGGATCGAGTTCAGGTAGTCGCTATAGCGATCGGTGACGTCCGAGGCGTGTGCGTAGATGACCTGGACGCGCTTCCCGGAGACGCCGTCGCCGTCGCACTGGACCTTGGGCACCGGCGGCAGGAAGATCACCGCCGTCGGGAGGACGCCGATGCTGATGTCGATCCCTTCCGGCGCCGGATCCGGGCCGTGCGTACAGCGATCGCTGTCCTTCAGCTTGAACGCGTGCGCGCACGGGCCGTCCTTCTTGATCGGCTCGAGGCCGTCGTAGATCAGGCCCTTGTGCGGGTTGTTCGGCGGGAGGCCGCCAGGCGGCCCCTGGTGGATGTGGCCCGCGTGGGCAAGTGCCGTGGCGGCGAACGCCCCGGCGAGAATCGCGGTCAAGACCGCGACGAATGTCGTCCTCAGCATGTCCTCTCTGCTCCCTCTCAGTAGTTGACCCCACAGCAGGACGGAGCAGCGGGCGACGATCTTCCTGCACCCGGGCACGTTTTCGAATCTCCGGTTAACTAACCGGTGTGGAGGAGAAGCTCGACAGCGCCGCCACGGTCTGGGAGCTCACCGGGCGCCTGTGCGAGGTGCTGGTGCACGAGGTCGGCGGCGTCGCGTGCATCGTCTCGCGCGTGATCGGCGACGCGATCGTCCAGGTGGCCGAGTACGCGGCCGACGGCCGCAGCTACCAGCTCGGACGCGGGTTTCTCGTCTCGGAGTTTCCGGCGACGGAAACGGTGCTCAGGACCGGAGAGCCGTGCGCGGTGTCCGTCGACGACGACGATCCGGATCCCGCGGAGGTCGCAGTGCTGCGCGATCTCGCGGTGAACGGGGTGCTGATGCTCGCACTGAACGCCGACGCGCGCGGGTGGGGGCTCGTCGAGGTCTACCGCGGCCGGCCTGCCTCGTTCGCCGCCGCGGACATCGAACGTGCGCAGGGGATCGTCGACCGCGCTGACGCGCGGTTACGCGAGCTCGTCGATCGTTCGCACTAGAAGCCGGCGCGAGGTTCGGTCGCGAACGCCTGGACGACGCGGCCCGAGACGGCGCCTTCCGCCGAGATCGTGAGCTCGACCGCGTGGAAGAGCGCGCCGCGACCCTCCGGTCGGCCGTCCCCCTCCGTGCAGCCGCCGCGGAAGTGCGAAACCTTGTAACCGACGTCACTCCGGCGGGCCTGCGGCGTTGGTGGTCATGGCCCGGCATGGCCCAGGTAGGGCATGGCCTGGCATGGCTCGGGCAGGGCATGGCCCAGGCAGGGCATGGCCCAGGATGGCCCAGGCCTGGCATGGCCCAGGCCCGGCATGGCCCAGGCCCGGCCTAGCCGGAGCCCTTGCGCCCAACGAACACGAGGACCGCGTCGTCGGCCGTCGCCGGCTCGCCGTTGTGGTCGCCCTCGACGACGACGTCGGCGAAGCCGGCCTGCTCAAGCATGAGGAGCAGCTCGTTCCGAAAGTAGAAGCGGAGGGTGATCTCGTGCTCCTCCTCGGCAACGAGGAGTCCGTCCCGCCACATCTCCGCGTGCATCGCGAGTGTCAGGGATTGGTCGAGCGGATCGAGCTCGAGCGCGCGGGAACGCAGCTCGTACTCGGCGCCGTCGGACGCGCGTCTGCGCTCTCCAGGCGGCGGCCACGGTTCCGGGAGCTCGGCGCGTCGTTCCGTCTGCCACTGCCGCCAGCGCTCTCCGTAGTTGTACGGCACCTCGTTGTCGAGCACGAGCGTCCCGCCGGGCTCGAGATGCTCATGGAAGCGCCGCAGCGCTTCCCGGTCCTGCTCGTACGTGCTCTCGAGGCCGAAGGCGCCGCAGACGTCGATCGTCCGGTACCGGCGCGGCGGGTCAGAGCTCGCGCATCGGCTGCGCGAAGAGCGTCGGGGAGAGGCCCTCGTCGACCGCCTGCTCGCGGCAGAGGGCGATCATGTCCGGTGAGACGTCGCAGCCGTCGACGTCCAGCCCCGCCCGGAGGTACGGCAGCAGCAGCCGGCCGGTGCCGCAGCCGACGTCGAGCGCGGGCTGGCCGGCCTCGACGAACCGCTGGAAGTAGGCGATTTCGGGCTCGTCCCGGTTGAATTCCGACCACCACTTCGCGACGAGGCCGTAGTGCCAGGTTTGCGGCATGTCCGGCGACGGTACCGCTTTGTGCGGATTGTGGCGAGCGGGTTTTGCCGTTCCCGTCACGAGCGGTACCATGCCCGGCCCCCCGGGACCAATCGAGCAGGAGAGGGGCCTGTTGCAGTACATCGTTCCGCGTCTCGTGCGCGCCGCAATACCTCTAGCGATCGCGTCGGCGTTCCTGCTCGCGCCGCTCGCCGGCGGCGGCGGTTTCTCGGGCCGCAACGGTCGCGTCGTCTACATCGAGGCGGGTGTCGTCAAGGCCGCCGTGGTGCCGGCCACGACGCCGCCC
>DASXTR010000006.1:0-19869 GCA_036505325.1 Gaiellaceae bacterium | reverse complement strand
CGCGCGCGAGCGGGCACACGCCGCAGCGCGGGACGCGCGCGAGACAGATCGTCGCGCCGAGATCGAACAGCGCCTGCGCGCAGTCCGCGCCGAAGGCGGCGCCGGTCCGCTCCTGTACGCGGCGCACGTTCGTGTCGACGGGCAGGACGTCGCGCCCGAACGCGAAGTTCGCCACGGCGGCGGCCGTGTACGGCCCGACCCCGGGCAGCTCGGTGAGGTCGTCCGGCCACCCGCGCTCGGCGACGACGCGGGCAGCGCGCTGGAGGCTCACCGCGCGCCGGTTGTACCCGAGCCCCTGCCACTCGAGAATCACGTCGGCGGTCGACGCTCCCGCGAGCGCGTCCGCGGACGGCCACCGTTCGAGCCACCGCAGGTAGCGCGGGATCACACGCTCCACCTGCGTCTGCTGCAGCATCACCTCGCTGACGAGGATCGCGTACGGATCTCTCGTATCGCGCCAAGGGAGCTGTCGCCCGTTTTCGCTGAACCATGCGAGGAGCAGTTGCTTCATTCGTCCTTTACCTTAGGGATCGAGCCAGCAGCCCTGTCACCGAATGGACTTGACGATTATTCGTATATACGTATAATCGTTTCATGATCCATTCCACGCCGCCGCTGACACCGGATCTTCGCCGTCAACTCGAAGAGCTGGACGGACTCCGCGCGATCCTCAGCCGCGAAGTCAGTACGCCCAGCCCCTGGCTCGGCACACTGCGGCGCCTCGTAAAGGCAGCCTCGGTCGACAGCTCTGTGTCGATCGAGGGGTTTTCGGTTCCCGCGAACGAAGCATTGGCGATCGTCAGCGGCATCGAGGCGGTTGATCCGGACGACGAGGCTCGGATGGCGGTCTCGTGCTATGCGCGAGCAATGGATCACGTTGCCGTGATGGCACTCGATCCCGTGTTCGCGTGGCTGGACCGCGTGATCCTCGACCTCCACTTCGATGCTTGCTACTTCCAGCGAGACAAGAGTCCCGGCCACTGGCGCACCGGGTCGATCGGGGTAACCGGAAGCGACGGGCGCATCATCTACGAGGCTCCGAGCGGCGAGCGTGTCGTCGGGTTGATGGACGAGGTCGTCGAGTGGTTGAGGAGCGGTGATCTCGACGCTCACATTGTCGTTCGCGGCGCGATGGCCCATTTGCACACGGTTTCAGTACATCCCTTCCGCGACGGCAACGGTCGGGTGTCGCGCATCGTTCAGTCGCTCGTGCTTGCGCGCGACGGCCTCCTCTCGCCCGAGTTCGTATCGATCGAGGAGTATCTCGGGAGTCACACGTCCGAGTACTACGCGGCCCTTCAAGCCGTACAGGGCGGTCGATACCAGCCAGAACGTGATGCGAGCGAATGGGTCACCTTTTGCGTCAACGCGCATATCGCCCAGGCGCGTAGGCGTCTCGAGCAGTTCGCCGAGGCGGCCGCGCGGTGGCGATTCCTCGAAGCGCTCGTCGAGAGTCGGGGATGGCCGGACCGTCTCGTGATCGCGCTCGAGCAGAGCCTCATCGGAGGAACGGACCGGAACCTCTACGAGCGCGAGGCCGGCATCTCTCTGTCGACTGCCAGCAACGACTTTCGGCGCCTGCTCGACGCCGGTCTCGTCACGCAGACGGGACGAGGGCGCAACATCCGGTACTACGCGAGCGACGACCTTCGTGCGCAGGTGGCCGAGGCCGTTGGCCGCGTCAACCGGTAATCGGATTTGGCCGCCTGACGCCGTTCGTTCATGCTGACCTCGTGCCCGACTACGCCGATCTCCGCACCGACGCAGTGTGGGCCGGCGACGCGAAGGCGCGGCGGCGGACGGTCTCGAAGCTGATCGGCCTTCGCGCGGCGCTGTCGAGCGACGACGAGGGAGCGCCGCCGCCTCGCAGCCTCTCGACGCTGCTCCTCGGGACCTGGAACCTGCGCGAGTTCGACTCCTCGACCTGGGGCGCGCGGCTACCCGAGAGCTACGCGTACATCGCGGAGATCGTCGACCGCTTCGACCTCGTCGCGATCCAGGAGGTTCGCGACGACATGCATGCGCTCGACCAGCTGCGCTCGCGGCTGGGGCCGCACTGGGACTACCTCGTCTCGGACGTGACCGCGGGTCGTGCGGGGAACGCCGAGCGGCTCGCGTTCCTGTACGACCGGCGCAAGGTGCAGTTCCTCGGCATGGCGGGCGAGCTCGTGCTCCCGCCAATCCAGACCGGGAAGACGACGAAGCCCGCCGCGCAGGTCGCGCGCACGCCGCTCATGGCGGCGTTCCAGGTCGGCTGGACGCGGTTCGTGCTCACCACGGTCCACATCCTCTACGGCGAGGGCACGGCCGAGCCCGCCGCGCGCGTCGAGGAGATCGCCCAGGTCGCGCGCTTCCTCCGCGGGCGCACGGAGCAGGCGAGCGAGCCGGTGCGGAACTTCATCCTCCTCGGCGACTTCAACATCTTCACCGCGGGCGACAAGACGCTGAAGGCGCTGACCGAGGACGGCGGGTTCTCGATCCCGGAGGAGATCATGACCATTCCCGGCTCGAACGTCAGCAAGGACAAGAAGTACGACCAGATCGCGTACCGCGCCCGCGAGGGGCGCTTCGGCGCGACGGGCAACGCCGGTGTGTTCGACTTCTACAAGTACGTCTTCACCGTGGACGACGAACCGGTCTATCGCCCGTCGATCCAGGAGTACGTCAAGGCACAGCACGCAGCGGGGAAGAAGAGCCCGAAGGACGCGACGACGGCCGCTGCGCAGCGACAGCAGTTCGGCAGGTGGCGGACGTACCAGATGTCGGATCACCTTCCGCTGTGGGCCGAGTTCCGCGTCGACTTCACCGACGAGTTCCTCGCCGAGCTCGTCTAACGGCCGGCTGCTACCGTTCATTTCGTTACGCAACGTAACGATCTGCGCCCGTGCCCGAGGAGACCCTCGACCGCCAGCACCACAACATCACCCTCGCGATCCTCGCGCTGGCGGGGCTTGCGTTCGCGCTGCAGCAGACGATGATCGTGCCCGCGCTGCCGAGCCTGCAGCGCGACCTGCACACGACGACGGCCTGGGCGACGTGGCTGCTGACCGGCTTCCTGCTCGTCGCGGCCGTAACGACGCCGATACTCGGCAAGCTCGGCGACCAGTACGGCAAGGAGCGCCTGCTCGTGATCAGCCTCGCCGTCTTCTTCGTCGGCTGCGTCGCGGCCGTGTTCGCGTGGGACATCTGGTCGCTGATCGCCTGCCGGTGCCTGCAGGGACTCGGCGGTGCGGTCTTCCCGCTGTCGTTCGCGATCATCAACGATGAGTTCCCGCGCGAGAAGGTCGGGACCGGGGTCGGGATGATCTCCGCGATCCTCGGCATCGGCGGCGGGCTCGGGCTCGTACTGTCGGGGCTCCTGATCGACAACCTTTCGTGGCGGTGGCTCTTCGTCGTCGGCGCGGCCGCGGTCGGGAGTGCGACCGTGCTCGTGCACCGCTACGTGCCGGAATCGCCGGTGAAGACGGCGTCGCGCGTCGACGTGCTGGGCGGGTCGCTCCTCACCGGGACGCTCGTCGCCCTGCTGCTCGCGCTCACCGAGGGCGAGAGCTGGGGGTGGGGCTCGCCCCGGATCACCGGCCTCTTCGTCGCCGCGATCGTCTTCGGCGTGACGTGGGTGACGGCGGAGCTGCGCGTGCCGGATCCGATGATCGACATGCGCATGCTCGTCAAGCGCACGGTGCTGTTCACGAACTTCACCGCGCTCCTGGCCGGGTTCGCGATGTTCGGCTCGTTCGTGCTCGTTCCGAACCTGATCGAGCTGCCGCGCGGCCTGCCGGCGTCGGTCGCGGGCCTCGTCGACTACGGATTCGGCGCCAGCCCGACGCGAACGGGCCTCTACCTGCTCCCCGGTGCGCTGCTCGGGTTCTTCTCGGGCCCCTTCGCGGGCGTGCTCGGCCGGCGCTACGGCTCGCGGGTCCCGCTCTCGTTGGGGATGGCGATCGCATCGGCCGGGATCGCCTTGCTCGCGCTCTTCCACGACGAGCCGTGGCAGGTGATGGTCGGGATGGCGGCGCTCGGCATCGGCGTCCCGTTCAGCTTCGCGGCGATGGCGAAGCTGATCGTCGACGCTGTGCGGCCGACGGAGACCGGCGTCGCGACGGGCATGAACACCGTCATGCGGACGATCGGCGGCGTGGTCGGCGGCCAGATCGGTGCGGCGATCCTCGAGGCGGACACGATTCGCGACACGTCGGTCCCGGCAGAGTCGGCGTTCGTGACCGCGTTCTGGATCAGCGCCGTCGTCGCGGCTGTGGCCGCGGGGCTCGGTCTGCTGGCGCGCGGCCGCGTGCGCGCGGTGGCGACGGTGATGGAACCGGCCGAAGCGGCGGATTGAGCGCGAACGAGCTCGCGGTCGAGATCGAGCGCCTGTTCACGGCGCTCGTCCGCGAGGGCGGGCGGCTCGGCTACTCCGAGAGCGACGCCCTCACATCGACCCAGCGCGCGGCGCTGATCGCGATCGTCGACGGTGGGCCGCTTCGGCTCGGCGCGGTCGCAGATGCGCTCGGGACGACCGATGCGACAGCGACGCGGACCGTGCAGGCGCTCGAGCGCCTCGGGCTCGTGGAGCGGACCCCCGTCACGGACGACCGCCGCGGCATCCGGGTCGCGGCCTCCGCGGAAGGGCGCAAGGTGGTCGCCGCTGGGCGCCGGCGCCTCGCAGCCGCGGTTGCGAATGTCGTTCCGGCGGCCGACCAGGCGCGGCTTGCCGCCCTGCTGCGCGATCTCACGGGCGCCGTCGCGCGCTAGGTTGCTCGGGTGGCGAGCCGCTCGATCAGCGCCGCCAGGCGCACCGGGTCGAATGGCTTCGTCACGTAGCCCGCGGCGCCGGCGGGGCGCCGCCCCCGGCCGGAGTCCCACCGCGCGCTCACGAACACGACGGGGATCTTCGCGGTGTCCACGTCGCGGAGCAGCTCGTCGGCGACGTGCCAGCCGTCGCCGCCCGGCAGCCGGACGTCCAGCAGGATCACCGACGGACGCTCGCGCCGCGCGAGCTCGAGCGCCGTCTCACCGTCGCCGGCCTCGATCACGCTGAGCCCGGCGAGCTCGAGGTTGATGCGACAGAGAAAGCGCAACGACGGTTCGTCGTCGACGATGAGCACGGGCCGCGGTCGTGCCTGCATTAACAGTGATCCCCCTCCGACGACTCCGGGCCGTCGAGGGCAGTATCCCTCACGCTTGTCACAGTTGCAACGTGGATGTCGGGCGCTAGATTGGCGCGCGATGCCTCGTGTTCGCTTCGCACCCAGTCCGACGGGGTCCCTGCACATCGGCAACGCCCTCAGCGCCGTCGCCAACCGGAACTTCGGCGGCGCCATGCTGCTGCGCATCGACGACACCGATCCGGCGCGGAACGTCCCCGGCGGAGAGGAGGCGCTGCTGGACGACCTGCGCTGGCTCGGGGTCGAGTGGGACGAAGGGCCGGTGCGCGCGAGCGAGCGAGCGGAGCGGCACCGCCGGGCGGCGGCGGAATTTCCGCAGCGCTTCGGCGGCGTGATGCTCTGCCGCGACGACGGCTCGCCGACGTACCACCTCGCGAGCGTCGTCGACGAAATCGACTTCGGGATCACGCACGTGATCCGCGGCAACGACCACCGGCCGAACGAAGCGCTGCACCGGGCGCTGCACGAGGCGCTCGGCACCCGGCCGCCGGAGTACGTCCACCACGGTCTCGTCCTTGGTGCGGACGGCAAGAAGCTCTCGAAGCGCGCACAGGGCGCAACGGTCGCGTCGCTGCGCGACGAGGGGATTCCGGGCGAGGCCGTGCGCGAGTACCTCGACGAGCTGGGTCTGCCGCGTCACGACGTCCGGCTCGATCTGCCGCGCATCCGGTCGCTCGCCGTCGACGTGCTCGCGCGGCTGCCGGACGAGGAGCTCGCGGCGCGGGTCGGCGTCCCTGCGTCGGTCGCCCCCGCGCTGCGCGGCGCGCACAGCCTCGTGGAGGCGCGCGAGCTGGCCGCGTCGATCCTCGAGGCGCCCGACGTCCCTCGTGACAACTTGTCACCAGATGAGAGAGCACGCGTGACCCTGGAGCGGTTCCGTGAGCTGCGCGAGGGCGCGAACGGCTCGCTCGACAAGGACGCGGCGCGCGCGATCATCCGCGAGCTGAAGGCCGTCGGCGGCGACCTGCGCACCGTGCGCCGCGCGCTGACCGGCCGCGACAGTGGGCCCGAGCTCTGGGCTATCGTCGCTGCCCTGCCGCGCGACGAGACGTTGCGGAGGATCGATGCGGCTCTTTGACACGTACACGAAATCGCCTGTCGAGCTCCCCGACCCGCCGGGCCCGGTCCGCATGTACTTCTGCGGCCCGACCGTCTACGCGAGGGCGCACGTCGGCAACGCACGGCCGTTCGTGATCGGCATGTGGTTCCGGTCGTGGCTGCGCGCGCGCGGACACGACGCCGTGCTCGTGCACAACATCACCGACATCAACGACAGGATCTACGACGCCGCGCCGGGCGCGAGCGCGGAGCTCGCAGAACGCGCGACGGCCTGGTACCTCGAGGACACCGCGGACCTCGGTCTCGGCATGCCGGATCATCTGCCGAAGGCGACCGAGATGGTGCCGCAGATCGTGGCGTTCATCGAGCAGCTGGTCGAGACCGGCCACGCGTACGCGGTCGAGGGCGACGTGTATTTCCGCGTCGCCAGCTTCCCGGACTACGGGCGGCTGTCTGGGCAGCGCCCCGATCAGGTCGAGGAGCAGGAACCGAACCCGCTCAAGGAGGATCCCCGCGACTTTGCGCTCTGGAAGGCCAACAAGCCGGGCGAGGACACGTCGTGGGATTCACCGTGGGGCCGCGGCCGGCCGGGCTGGCACATCGAGTGCTCGGTGATGGCCGAGGAGCTGCTCGGGCCCGTGTTCGAGATCCACGGCGGCGGGCTGGACCTGGTGTTCCCGCATCACGAGAACGAGGTCGCCCAGTCGCGCTCGCTCGGACGGGAGTTCGCGAAGATCTGGACGCACAACGGGATGTTGCGCTTCACCGGCGAGAAGATGTCGAAGTCGCTCGGCAACGTGATGACGATTCGCGAAGCGCTGGACGAATGGGGCGCCGAGGCGCTGCTCGTCTTCTTCCTGACCGGGCACTGGCGGAAGCCGATCGACTTCTCCGAGGAGACGATGGCTCAGGCCGTCGCGCGCCGCGACACGCTCCGCAACGCCTTCACGCTCGAGGCTGCTCCGCACGAGGAGGCGCGCTGGCAGGAGCTCGTCGACGCGCTCGAGGACGACTTCGACACGCCGCGCGCCCTCGCCGTGCTGCACGACTGGGCGTCGTCCGGCCAGCTCGAGCTGCTGCGCCGCGGGTTGGAGCTGTTCGGACTGGGCTCGCTCGCTGAGCGCGAGGAGGCGCCGCCCGATGTGGTCGAGCTCGCGGAACGGCGCGCCCAGGCGCGCCGGGAGCGCGACTTCGACGGCGCCGACCGGCTGCGCGACGAGCTCGCCTCGCTGGGATGGGAGATGCGCGACGAGCCCGGCGGCGGCTACACGCTCGTCCGTCGCGCCGCGTGACGAACGACCTGGTCTACGGCCGGCGCGCTGTTCGGGAGGCGCTGCGCGGCCGGCGGGAGGTGCTCGAGGTGCTCGCCACCGAGCGCGCACTGAAGGCAGAGCCGTGGCTCGCCGAGGCACGTCCCAGCGTCAAGGCTGAACGGGACCTGTCCGAGCTGGCCGGGACGCGCGACCACCAGGGCGTGGTCGCGCGGGTCGAGCCGTATCGCTACGCGGACGCGTACGAGCTCGCGCGCGCGGAGCGCCCGTTGCTCGCGGTGCTCGACCGCGTGACCGATCCGCGGAACCTCGGGGCCGTCGCGCGCAGCGCGGAGGGCGCGGGGGCGACCGGGATCGTCGTGCCGGCACACGGGTCTGCGATCGTGACGCCGGCGGTCGCGCGCGCGTCGGCGGGAGCGGTCGAGCACCTGCCGGTCGCCGTCGTCACCAACCTCGCGCGCTACCTCGAGGAGGTGAAGGGCGGCGACCTGTGGGTCTACGGCGCCGCCGGCGAGGAAAGCGCGGCATCGATGTGGGACACCGACCTCTCGGGCGGCGTCGGGCTCGTGTTCGGCGCGGAAGGGAAGGGCCTGCGCCCGCTCGTCCGCCGGACGTGCGACGCGCTCGTGTCGATTCCGTTGGCAGGACAGGTCGAGTCGCTCAACGTCAGCGTCGCCGCCGCGGTGCTGCTCTACGAGGCCAGGCGCCAGCGCAGTGCATGACGCGAGCCTCTATCTGTTCGACGGCTACAACCTGCTCCACGCGGGGCCGTTCACCGAGCCGCAGGAGCTCGTCGACACGCTCGCGAGCTTCGTGGCGACGCGGGGCGCGCGCGGGATCGTCGTCTTCGACGGGGTCGGGCAGGACCGCGAGCACGGCCCGCTTGCCGTCCGATACTCGGCGCACGCAGACGACCTGCTCGAGCGGCTCGCCGCCGAGCACCGCGAGCGGGAGCGGGTGCTCCTCGTCTCCTCCGACACGACCGTGCTCGGGACGGCGGGGATCCAGGTGGCGAAGCTCTCCTCGCAGACCTTCTTCCGCGACTACGAGCCGGCGCGCGGGCCGGACGCGGCGCCCGGTGGGCTCGCGAACAAGCTCGATCCCGACACCGCGGCCCGGTTGGAGCGGCTCCGCCGAGGCGAGTAACCGGGTCCTGTGCAAATCGGACTTGCGCTTCTTGCGGGTCCTTGCTAAGTTCACCTCAACCTTAGGGTGAGACTTCGTCTCTGCAGCGCGCCGGAGTCGAGCCGAATGCACCCAAATACCGGGGGTTCTACCGTGGCCGTCCGTACTGCAACCGCAGCGAAGAGCCCGCAGAAAGCTCAACGCGAGCTTGAGGATCTTCAGCTCGTCCTCAAGGCTCGCAACGGCGACGGCGCCGCGCTGGACGCGCTGATCCGCCGCTACACCTCGTTCGTCCGTCTCAAGGCGAGCTCGTACTTCCTGGCCGGCGGCGACGGCGAGGATCTGATCCAGGAGGGGCTGATCGGGCTCTACAAGGCGGTCCGCGACTTCCGGCCCGACAAGGAGACGTCCTTCCGTTCCTTCGCCGAGCTCTGCGTCACGCGCCAGATCATCACGGCGATCAAGACCGCCACCCGGTTCAAGCACGCGCCGCTCAACACGTACGTCTCGTTCAGCCACACCCCGGCGGGCCAGGAGAACGACGGCGAATGCACGCTCGGGGACGCGCTGCCGGGCCCGAGCGTCAACGATCCGTCCGTCTGCGTCATCTCCACCCAGGAGCTTCAGGCACTGGTCGGGTGCCTCGGCACCAGCCTCTCGCCGCTCGAGTCGGACGCGCTGCGCCTCTACCTCGAGGGCTCGTCGTACGAGCAGATGGCCGATCAGCTCGGCTGCGACACGAAGACGATCGACAACGCGCTGCAGCGCGTGAAGCGCAAGATCCTCACGCACCAGCAGGCTCGGCAGGTCCTGCTCTAGGGCGTTCATGCCGCGAGCCTCCCTGCGTCCGTAGCAGGGAGAACGAGGCGCGCGATCTCGTAATCCCGCGCGTACCGGACTCCTCGTACCTGCGCGTTTCGCGGCGGCGTAACGCGGAGGCTCGCCTGTGTCCGGCACGGAAGATCCTCCATCGGAACGAGGTAGATGCCACCCGTGTCCGGACAGAAGACTCCGAAGTAGTCCACCTGGCCGTGGTAATCGCGCCGCAGGTCGCGCGGATTCGGATGGTGGGCATAGCTGCTGCACGTCCTGAAGATCACCGCGCCTGACCGGAGTCGACCCGTCTTGCACTGGACACGTGCGAAGAACGGCGCGTCTTCGATGACGAGGTCGTACCGTGTGTTTTCCCCGAAGGGGAGAAGCAGCGTGTAGCCCCGCTGCCTCAGACCCAGCATGACGGCGAGCGTCGATCGGTCTCCAACGTCCTTCGGGTGATCCACGAACTCACCGTGCCTGAGCCATCGGCTGGGCCATGTCCAAAACGGACAGGGTGACGTGGCCTACCATGGGAGCGCGCCGGAGTAGCTCAGCTGGCAGAGCAAGCGATTTGTAATCGCTAGGTCGAGGGTTCGAGTCCCTCCTCCGGCTCTCCGTAGGCCGCGCCCGCTCTGGTAGACAACCAGGGTGACGAGGCGCGGCTGGGTCCTGTTCGCGTCGATGTGCGTGATCTGGGGCGTGCCGTACCTGATGATCCGGGTGGCCGTGCGCGAGCTCTCGCCGTCGACGCTCGTGCTGCTGCGCACCGGCATCGCCGCGGCCCTGCTCCTGCCGATCGCTGCCGCCCGCGGCGAGCTCAGGGCGCTCCTCCCGAGGTGGTGGCCGCTCGTGCTCTTCAGTGCCGTCGAGATCGCGATCCCGTGGCTCTTCCTCGCCCGCGCGGAGCAGCGCATCTCGAGCTCGCTCGCCGGCCTGCTGATCGCCGCCGTCCCGCTCGTCGGCGCCGCCGTGTCCGCCGCGACGGGTGGCGACGAGGGTCTCGGCCGGCGGCGGCTCGTCGGGCTAGTCGTCGGCCTCGTCGGCGTCGCCGCCCTCGTCGGGCTCGACGTCGGCACGGTGAGCGCCCTTGCGGTCGCGGAGATCGCCATCGTCGTCGTCTGCTACGCGACCGGCCCCATCCTGCTCGCGCGCACGCTCGACGGCGCTCCGCCGCTCGGTACGGTCGCCGCGTCCCTCGCCATCGCCGCGGTCGCGTACCTCCCTGCCGCGGCGATCGCCCCGCCGGACGCGTGGCCGTCCGGCCGCGTCGTCGCGTCCGTCGCCGGCCTCGCCGTCCTCTGTACGGCGATCGCGTTCCTGCTCTTCTTCGCGCTCATCGCCGAGGTCGGCCCGGTGCGCGCGACGGTCATCACGTACGTCAATCCCGCGGTCGCGGCCGTGCTCGGCGTCCTCGTGCTGGACGAGGCGTTCACCGCCGGCATGGGCGTGGGCTTCGCGCTCGTCCTCGCGGGCTCCGTGCTCGCGACGTCACGCGTGCGCCGCCCGCGCGAAGAGGTGCAGGCCGCACCTGCGTAGTTGTGTAAGGCGCGTAAGTGCTCGGATGCACAAGGTCGTCGCCGCGCCGGGCTTTGCCCGGTGCGGCTCGCGAACGGCGGCCGGAGCGCTTCAACCGGCAAGAAAACGTCGCCGGCGCAGCCGGCGAGTTTTCATGCCGCTAAAGCAGGCGAGTTTTCATGCCGCTAACTCGCGCTGCTTGCGCTTCGCCGGCTGCTCGGCGATCGGGATCTCGACGAAGAACGTCGAGCCCTTGGCGTTGTTCGAGTCGACCCAGATGCGGCCGTCGAACCGGCGGACGAGCTCGCGGCAGATGTAAAGGCCGAGGCCGGTGCCGCCGATGCCGTGCGTCATGTTCGGGTCGAGGCGGTAGAACTTCTCGAACACGCGGCGCCGCTCCCCTGCCGGAATGCCGAGGCCCTCGTCGCTCACTGCCCACTGGACGTGCCGCGGCTGCTTCGTGAGGGTGACGCGCACCGGGCCGCCCTCGGGCGAGTACTTGACGGCGTTCTCGACGAGGTTCACGAGCACCTGGCGCAGCTGCTGCTCGTCGGCCGCGACCGGCGGCAGGTGCGCGGGGGCGTTCAGCGCGAGCGTCACGCTGTCGGGGAGGTGCACGCGCGCTGCCTCGACCACGCTCTGCGTCACCTGCGCGGCGTCGACGGTGCCGATGTCGAGGTGCAGCTGGCCCGAGTCGAGATGGCTCGCGAGCAGCACGTCGTTGACGATCTGCGCGAGCCGGTCGGACTCCTCCGCGATCACCGCGAGCAGCCGGTCCTGCATCTCGTCGGCGAGATCGAGATCGGGCCGGCGGATCGTCACGGCGGCGCCGTAGATCGCGGCGAGCGGCGTGCGCAGCTCGTGCGACACGGTCGCGACGAAGTCGGAGCGCATCTGCTCGAGCGCGCGCTCCTCCGTCAGGTCGCGAAACGCGTAGACGGTCCCGCCGTCGAAGCGTACGCCGGAGAAGGAGAGCCACAGCTCACGCCCGTTGATCTCGACGGGCACCGTCTCCGGCCGCGAGCCGTCGACGGGGACGCGGTGCACCGTCTGCTCGTACCCCGGCAGCGCGTCCACCGCTTTCCGTCCGACGACATCGTCGCGCGAGAGGCCGGTGATCGCCTCCGCAGCGTCGTTCCAGAGCATGACGACGCCGTCCGGGTCGAGCAGGACGACGCCGTCGGCGATCGCCTCGAGCACGCGCGCCGCACGCCCGCGGCGCTCCGCCTCCTCGTACAGCTGCGAGTTATCGACCGCGGTCGCCGCACGCTGCGCGAGCTCTTCCGCGAGCCGCAGGTCGTCCTCGTCGAACCGGCGCCCCGACTCGGCGGCCACGAGCCCGATCGTCCCGAACGTCCGGCCGCGCGAGATCATCGGCACGACGAGGTACGAGCGCACGCCGAGCTGCCGGAGCAGGTCGAGATGGAGCTCGTCACGCGCCGCCGAGAGCAGCAGCTCCTCGGAGATCTCCGGCACGAGGACCGGTTTTCCCGTCTCGAGAACCTCCAGCGTCGGCGTCTCGGCGGTCCCGGGGTACCGCTCCTCGAGCTCGCGCGCGAAGATCACCTTGTGTGGGTCGGCGTGCTCGATCGCGACCCGTGTCAGCGAGCCGTCGGGCTCGACGACGTGGATCGAGCACCAGTCCGCGACGCGTTGCACCGCGAGCTGCGCGACCGACTCGAGCGCCGCGCGGTACTCCAGCGTGTTCGACAGCGCTGCGCCCGCCTCGAGCAGGAACCGCTGTCCGTCCTCGACCCGCTTGCGGTCGGCGATGTCGGTCGCCGTCCCGATCCAGAAGTCGACGGCGCCGCTCTCGTCGCGGATCGGGATCGCGCGGCCGAGATGCCAGCGGTACGTTCCGTCGGCCGCCCGGAACCGGTACTCGACCTCGAAGACGTCGCCGCTCTCGAGCGTCTCCTGACGCCTGGCCATCGCGTGCGGCAGGTCGTCCGGGTGACAGACGCGGACCCACGCGGCGGGGTCGGCCTCGTCCGGCGTCATGCCCGTGTACTCGAACCAGCGGCGGTTGAAGTACGTCGCGCGGCCCTCTGTATCGGACGTCCACACGATCTGCGGCATCGCGTCGGCGAGCTGCCGGTAGCGCTCGACGCTCTCGCGGCGAAGCTCGGCCATCTCCTGGATCGCAAGGAGCTCCGCCTGGCGCCGCAGCTGCTCGTTCTTCTCCCAGAGCTCGACGAACACGCCGACCTTCGCGCGCAGGATGTCTGGGTCGAACGGCTTGAAGACGTAGTCGACGGCGCCCGTCTCGTAGCCGCGGAAGACGTGCTGCTCCTCCTTCGAGATCGCGGTGACGAAGATGATCGGGATGTTCTTCGTCCGCTCGCGCTGCTTGATCAGCGTCGCCGTCCCGAAGCCGTCCAGTCCCGGCATCTGGACGTCGAGGAGGATGACCGCGAAGTCGTCGCGCTCGAGCAGGATGCGCAGCGCGCCCTCGCCGGAGCCGGTCTCCACGAGCTCCTGGCCGAGCGGCTCGAGGATCGCGTGCAGGGCGAGCAGGTTCTCCGGCCGGTCGTCGACGAGGAGGATGGACGGCATCAGTGGGTCTCCCGGGGTCGTTGCCACGCCTCTCGGTCGCGAGCACCAAGCGAGGCAAGGACGCAGGGAGCTCCGATAGCGGAGCTATCGGGGCGACTGAGGACGAAGCATCGCGCCGCGTGATCGCGGGCGAGAGGCATGGAGGACGGCACCGGGAGAGCCACCATTAGACGCGGGCAACCTTTCCAGTTCCGCAGAGCGCCGTGAGCGCTCCTGCGATCTCGTCGAGCGGGAGCACGTGGGCGTCCGGCACCGCCTTGACGGCCGCCCGGGGCATCTCGTATCGCTCCGCCGTCGCTGGGTCCTGGACGATCGCGGCCCCGCCGAGCTCGCGTATCCGTGCGAGGCCGCGCGCGCCGTCGTCGTTCGCGCCCGTGAGGACGACCCCGACGCAGCGCTCGCGAGCGGCCTCGGCGGCGCTCTCGAACAGGACGTCCACCGACGGCCGCGAGAACGAGACGGCGGCCTCGGTCGACAGCGCGAAGTGCTCGCCCTCGACGAGCAGGTGGTAGTCGGGCGGCGCGAGGAAGACGGTGCCGCGCCGGAGCGGCTCCTTGTCGTGGGCGTCGCTCACGTCGAGGACCGTCACCGCGCCGAGCAGGTCGCGGAACGCCGTCGGATGCGATTCGGGCGCGCGGTGCTGGGCGACGGCGACGGTCGCGTCGAGGTCGCCCGGCAGCGCGCGGAGCAGGCTCCGCAGCGCGTCGAGGCCGCCCCACGACGCGCCGATCACGACGAGTTCATGCGCTCCCGACGCTGTCACTTCACCCTCCGGTACAGCTTCTCGTGCGGATCCAGCTCCTCGTAGCTGTCCTCGAACTCCGTGAAGCGGATCGACTCCTTGTGCCCCAGGCAGAGGATTCCGAAGCGCTCCAGGCTCTCGTGGAACAGCCGGTGCACGCGGTTCTGGAGCGGCCGGTCGAAATAGATCATCACGTTGCGGCACAGGATGACGTTGAACTCCTGGAACGCCCGGTCCTGCACCAGGTTGTGCTGCGCCCACACGACGTTGCGGGTCAGCTGCCGGTCGAACAGCGCACCCTCGTACTTGGCGAGGTAGTACTCCGAGAAGGACCGCCTGCCGCCTGCGCGGATGTAGTTGTCGGTGTAGTCGCGCATCCGGTCGAGCGGGAAGACACCCGCGCGCGCCCGTTCCAGCACGACCTCGTTGATGTCCGTCGCGTAGATCCGCGCCCGCTCGTACAGCTCCTCCTCCGTCAGGAGGATCGCGAGCGAGTAGACCTCCTCGCCGGTCGAGCAGCCGGCGACCCAGATCCTCGTGAACGGGTACGTGCGCAGGAACGGCACGACCTGGCTGCGGAACGCGACGTAGAACGTCGGGTCGCGGAACATCGAGGTGACGTTGATCGAGAGGTCGAGGAGCAACCGCTCCATGCACGTTGCGTCGTGGAGGACCTTCTCGAGGAGCCCCGAGATCGTGGTGAGGTGCTCCGCGTGCACGCGCCGCCAGACTCGCCGCTTCAGCGACGCCGGCGCGTACTCGCGGAAGTCGAATCCGTATTGCTTGTAGACGCCCTCGAGGAGCAGCTGGAGCTCGAGCGCCTCGAGATCCAGCCGCCCACCGGGTGAGGACCTGCGGTCTCTCTCGTCTTCCTCTACTGGTACAGCCACACGCGCATCAGCGATAGGAGCTGGTCGGTGTCGACGGGTTTCGTGATGTAGTCGGACGCCCCGGACGCGATGCTCTTCTCACGGTCGCCCTTCATCGCCTTGGCCGTGAGCGAGATGATCGGCAGCTTCTCGAAGCGCTCGTCGCTGCGAATCTGCTCCATCGCCTCGTAGCCGTCCATCTCCGGCATCATGATGTCCATCAGAACGAGGTCGAGGTCCGGATTCGCCCGGAGCGCGGCGACCGCTTCGACGCCGTTCTCCGCGAAGAGGACCTCCATGCCGTGCCGCTCGAGCACCGACGCGAGCGCGAACACGTTTCGCACGTCGTCGTCGGCGACGAGGACGCGCTTGCCCTTGAAGACGTCGTCCGCGGAGTGCAGCTGCTCGAGCATCCGGCGCTTCTCCGCCGGGAGCTTCGACTCCACGCGGTGCAGGAAGAGCGCGGTCTCGTCCAGGAGCCGCTCCGGGGAGCGGACGTCCTTGATGATGATCGTCTCCGCGTACTTCTTCAGCCGTGTCTCCTCCCGTCGCGTGAGATCGCGGCCCGTGTAGACGATCACGGGCAGGTTCTTGAACCGCTCGTCTCCCTTGACTTTCTCGAGGAGCGCGAACCCGCTCATCTTCGGCAGCTTCAGGTCGAGCACCATGCAGTCGAAGCGGATGGCCGTCTCGAGGAGGTCGAGCGCCTCCTCGGACGAGCCGACGCCGGTGATCTGGACGTCGTCGCCGGTGCCGATCAGCTCCGTCATCGCGCTCCGCTGCACCTCGTCGTCGTCGACGATCAGCAGGTTGCGCACGTCGCGCTCCATGAACTCGTGGATCTCGCCGAACGCGGCGTCGAGCGCATCGTGCTCGACCGGCTTCTCGAGCACGGCGACCGCGCCGGCGCGAAGGGCCTCCTGCGTCCCGCCGTCCACGACGCCGGACACGATGTGCACCGGGATGTGGCGGGTGTCCGGGTGGCGCTTGAGATGGTCGAGGACGGCCCAGCCGTCCTGCACCGGCAGCTTCATGTCGAGGATGATCGCGTCGGGCCTGTACTCGTGCGCCAGGGCCACGCCGGTGTCGCCGCGCGTCGCGACGATCCCCTTGAACCCGCGGGCCCGGGCCATCTCGAGCTCGGTCTTCGCGAAGTCCGCGTCGTCCTCGACGATGAGCACGACGCGGTCGCCGTCGGCGATCTGCTCGCGGTCGTCGGCCACCTCCTGCTGGAGCAGGAGGGACGGGTCGAAGTCGATGAGACCGCCGTTGTCGTCCGGGGCAACAGGCTCCGGCTCGCGTCCGGGCTCCTCGTCGTCGGGCGCCTCGCGCTCCGGGGCGCGTGCGGGGAGGTAGAGCGTGAACGTCGAGCCCGTCGCCGCCTTCGACTGGACGTGGATCTCGCCGCCGAGCAGGCGGGCGATCTCGCGCGAGATCGACAGGCCGAGGCCGGTGCCGCCGTACTTGCGCGACGTCGTCCCGTCGGCCTGCTGGAACGCCTCGAAGATCAGCTTGAGCTTGTCGTCGGCGATCCCGATCCCGGTGTCCGCCACCCCGAACGCGACCACGGCGTCCGCGGAGATCAGGTTCTCGTTCTGGAACCGCATGCCTTGCGGTGCCGCCTCGATCGTGAGCGTCACGCCGCCCTTGTCGGTGAACTTGAACGCGTTCGACAGCAGGTTCTTGAGGATCTGCTGCAGCCGCTGCTCGTCGGTGTACACCGTCGCGGGCAGGCCCTTCCCGATCACGATCTGGAAGTCGAGCGCCTTCTGGTCGGCGACCGGCCGGAAGCTCCGCTCGACGAAGTCGCCGATCGCGGCGGGCGAGACCTCCGCCGGGTTCACATCCATCTTCCCGGCCTCGACCTTCGACAGGTCGAGGATGTCGTTGATCAGCTCGAGCAGGTCGCTGCCGGCGTTGTAGATCGTCCGCGCGAACTCGACCTGCTTCTCGGTGAGCGTCCCCTCCTGGTTGTCCGCGAGCAGCTTCGCGAGGATGAGCAGCGAGTTCAGCGGCGTGCGCAGCTCGTGGCTCATGTTCGCGAGGAACTCGCTCTTGTACTTCGACGAGAGCGCGAGCTGCTCGGCCTTCTCCTCCAGCTCGAGCCGCGCCGCCTCCACCTCCTGGTTCTTCAGCTCGATGCGCGCGTTCTGCTCGGCCAGCAGCTGCGCCTTCTCCTCGAGCTCCTCGTTCGTCTGCTGGAGCTCCTCCTGCTGCGCCTGCAGCAGCTCCTCGGAGGCCTTGAGCGACTTCGCCTGCTCCTCGAGCTCCTGGTTCGTCCGCTCGAGCTCGTCGCGCTGCGCCTGCAGCTCTTCGGATTGCGACTGGAGCTCCAGCGTCAGCGACTGCGACTGCTGCAGCAGCTCCTCCGTCCGCATCGTCGCGATGATCGTGTTGAGCACGACGCCGACCGTCTCCGACAGCTGCTCGAGGAACGTGAGGTGCGTGTCGGTGAACTGCGTGAACGACGCGATCTCGACCACCGCCATCACCTGGTCCTCGAACAGGATCGGGAGGACGATGATGTTCACGGGCGCCGCTTCGCCGAGGCCGGACGAGACCGTGATGTAGTCCTCCGGCGCCTGGGTGATGAGGATCGACTTGCGCTCGAGCGCCGCCTGGCCGACGAGCCCTTCGCCGATCCCGAAGACGTTGGCGACGTTCTTGCGCTTCTTGTAGCCGTACGACGCGATCAGCCGCAGCACCGGGTCGGCCTCGGGCGTGGGATCGGCCTCGGCCATGAAGAACGCACCGTGCTGCGCGGAGACGAGCGGCGTGAGCTCGCTCATGATCAGGCGGCTGACGGCCTTCAGGTCGCGCTCGCCCTGCAGCATGCCGGAAAAGCGCGCCATGTTCGTGTTGAGCCAGTCCTGCTGCGCGTTGACCTCCGTCGTCTCGCGCAGGTTGGTGATCATCTGGTTGATGTTGTCGCGCAGCTCCTCGACCTCGCCGGCCGCCTCGACGGCGATCTCGCGGGTGAGGTCGCCGGACGTCACCGCCGTCGTCACCTCCGCGATCGCGCGGAGCTGCGTCGTGAGCGTGCCGGCGAGCGTGTTCACGTTGTCGGTCAGCCCGCGCCACACGCCCGAGACGCCCTCGACGTTCGCCTGACCGCCGAGGATGCCCTCGGTGCCCACCTCGCGGGCGACGCGCGTGACCTCGGCGGCGAAGCTCGCGAGCTGGTCGACCATCGTGTTGATCGTGTTCTTGAGCTCGGCCACCTCGCCCTTGACGTCGACGGTGATCTTCTTCGACAGGTCACCGCGAGCGACGGCCGTCGTCACCTCCGCGATGTTCCGCACCTGGCTCGTCAGGTTGTCCGCGAGCGTGTTCACGTTGTCCGTCAGGTCCTTCCACGTCCCCGACACGCCCTTCACGTTCGCCTGGCCGCCGAGCTGGCCTTCGGTGCCCACCTCGCGGGCGACGCGGGTCACCTCGTCCGCGAACGACGAGAGCTGATCGACCATCCGGTTGATCGTCTCGGCGAGCGCCGCGACCTCCCCCGAGGCCTCGACGGTGATCTTGCGCGTCAGGTCGCCGTTCGCGACGGCGGTCGTCACGTCGGCGATGTTGCGCACCTGCGTCGTCAGGTTCGACGCCATGAAGTTCACGTTGTCGGTGAGGTCCGCCCACACGCCGGAGACGCCCTCGACGCGGGCCTGGCCGCCGAGGATCCCCTCGGAGCCAACCTCGCGCGCGACGCGCGTCACCTCCGCGGCGAACGCGCGCAGCTGGTCGACCATCGCGTTGATGGTCTCCTTCAGCTCGGCGACCTCGCCCTTGACGTCGACGGTGATCTTCTTCGACAGGTCGCCGTTCGCGACCGCTGTCGTGACGTCGGCGATGTTGCGCACCTGCGTCGTGAGCGACGACGTGAGGCCGTTCACCGAGTCGGTGAGGTCCTTCCACGTGCCGCTGACGCCCTTCACGTTCGCCTGGCCGCCGAGGATGCCCTCGGTGCCGACCTCGCGGGCGACGCGGGTCACCTCGTCGGCGAACGAGGAGAGCTGGTCGACCATCGTGTTGATGGTGTTCTTCAGCTCGCTCACCTCACCGCGCACGTCGACGGTGATCTTCCGCGTCAGGTCGCCGTTCGCGACCGCGGTCGTCACCTCGGCGATGTTGCGCACCTGCGACGTGAGGTTGCCGGCCATCCCGTTGACCGAGTCGGTGAGGTCCTTCCACGTGCCCGACACGCCGCGCACGTCGGCCTGCCCGCCGAGGACGCCCTCGGTTCCCACCTCGCGCGCGACGCGCGTGACCTCGTCCGCGAAGGAGGAGAGCTGGTCGACCATCGTGTTGATCGTGTTCTTCAGCTCGAGGATCTCGCCGCGGGCCTCGACCGTGATCTTGCGCGTCAGGTCGCCGTTCGCGACCGCGGTCGTCACCTCGGCGATGTTGCGCACCTGGTTCGAGAGGTTGTCCGCGAGCGTGTTCACGTTCTCGGTCAGACCGCGCCACACACCTGAGACGCCCTCGACGTTCGCCTGGCCGCCGAGCTTGCCCTCGGTGCCGACCTCGCGGGCGACGCGGGTGACCTCGGCCGCGAAGGACGAGAGCTGGTCGACCATCTCGTTGATCGTGTTCTTCAGCTCGAGGATCTCGCCGCGGGCTTCGACGGTGATCTTCTTGGAGAGGTCGCCGTTCGCGACCGCCGTCGTCACGTCCGCGATGTTCCGCACCTGGTCGGTCAGGTTCGACCCCATTCCGTTCACCGATTCGGTGAGGTCGCGCCACGTGCCGCGGACGCCCTC
>DASXTR010000005.1:0-3377 GCA_036505325.1 Gaiellaceae bacterium | reverse complement strand
GTCCGCGTCGCGTGGAAGGAGTACGGCTCGTCGCCCGCGCTACGGCTGATCGACGTCGCCACGACGCGCCGCGGCGACCGCTCCCCCGAAGGCTTCGCCGTCGGCCGCGCCACCCTCGCGCAGGTCCGGAAACGGCTCCCGAAGGCGAAGCTGATGCATCCATCCGGCTCGCTGATCCTCGGCCCGACCCTCCTCTCGATCACGAAGGTCGTCGGCTACGACAACTGGGTCGACTACGGCTTCTGGTTCAACACGCGAGGGCGCCTCGTAGCCCTCGAAACCGACCGCGGAGGCTGCTAACCCCGGCGGCTCGTCGGGCCGTGGCCCGGGTCTGAACCCTGGTCGTGTCCTTGGCGGCCGTGGCTCGTCGGGCCGTGGCCCGGGTCTGACCCTGGACGTGGCCTGCGCGGCCGTGGCTGCCTCGGACGAGGGACGGCGTTTTACGCGCCGCTTACGACGGCTTACCGTCGGCTGACGCAGGAGGTGGTTGCGCTTTACGAACGCGTCACAGGGTGCGATGCATCACCCCCTCGAAGCAAGGAGCTTCCGATGGTCAAGCGCATCACCCTCTTCCTCGCGGCGATCTTCGCACTCGCCGCCGGGAGTGCACTCGCCGCCGACGGCGCCAAGGTCAAGGGGCCGTTCTTCGGCACCGTGCACGCGACCGGCAGCGTCTCGTACAAGAGCGGCGCCCAGAAGTCCTGGACGTGGGACCGGGGCCGGATCACCGCGCTCTCGGCCTCGCAGGTCACGCTGACGCGCCGAGACAAGGCGCAGGTCAGCTTCGCGATCGCGTCGAGTACGGCAGTGCGCAACGATGGCGCGTCGTACACGCTCGGCGACCTCCGCGAGGGTCTCGTCGCGACCGTGATCTCGCAGGACGGCAACGCTGTCGTCATCCGCCGCATCCGCGGCGAGGGCGCTCCGAGCGGCGCCGACCAGTCCGCCTTCGACGGCCCGGCGAAGGGCTCCGTGACGGGCACGATCGACGCGCAGTACTACGACGGCACGCACAGGGCGTTCGACTACAACCGCGGCCGCATCACGGAGAAGACCGACTCCGAGATCACCGTCAAGCGCCAGGACGGGAAGACGGTGACCTTCTCCTACGACGCGAGCCTCCTCGTCCGCGACAAGGGCGAGGTCGAGGGCCCCGACGCGCTCGAGGTCGGCGAGGGCGCGATGTTCTTCTCGCAGAATGGGAAGCTCGTGCTCGTTCGGTGCCTCGCGAAGCCGAAGCAGCAGAGCTAGTCGCCCAGCTGCCAGACGTCGTCGCGGAGGAGGGGCACCTCGCGTCCCTCCTTCGTGACGGCGTCGACTTCCACCTCGGGCCCGCCGATCATGAAGTCCGTGTGCACCGTCGACACGTTGAACCCGTCGGCCGGCGGCTCCCCCTCGACTGCTTCTGCGTAGGCCGCGCCGTACGCCACGTGGCAGGTCGTGTTCTCGTCGAACAGCGTGTCGAAGAACGTGATGCCCTGCTGCCCGACGCGCGACGTGCCGTCCACGAGCGCGACCTCGCCGAGCCGCGCCGCGCGCTCGTCGGTCGCGAGCTGAGCGCGCAAGACGTCCGCGCCGCTCTCGGCCGAGACGTCCACGATCCGCCCGCCCTCGAACCGCACCTCGAGCCCGCGCACGACGTTGCCGTAGAGGACGAGCGGCCGCGTCGCGCGGGCGTGCCCCTCCGTCCGCCGCGCATCCGGCGTCGTGAACACCTCCTCGGTCGGCATGTTCGCGACGTGCTCGATGCCCCAGGCGGTCTCCGATCGCGGCCCGCGCCACACCGACTGCTGGAGGAGCCCGACCGTGAGGTCCGTCCCGGGCCCGCGGAAGCGGAGCGCGTCGACGCGCAGCGAGTTGAGCGCGGCGACGCGGCGCTCCAGCCGCTCGACGTGCTCGCGCCACGCAGCGACCGGGTCCTCCTCGTCGAGCCGCACGGCATAGGCGACGGCGTCCCACAGGCGCTCGACGTCCGGCTCGCCGAAGACCGCGCGTGCCCACCCTTCGTTCGGGAACGCGATGCCCGTCCAGTTCACCGTCCGCTCGTTCACCTGCTTCATCGACTCCTCGGCGAGCTCGATCATCCGCGCCTTCCCGACCCGCTCGCCCGGCAGGTCTGCGAGGAGATCCGGCTCGGGGTCGCCCGTGATGCCGATCGCCGCGCCGCGCTCGCGACCGAGTATCCGCTCGCGCTCGAGCAGCCACGGCGGCGTCATCGACAGCGTCTCCTCGGGTGCGTGCTGGATCCGCGCGCGCCGGACGTGGCCGTCGCCGTACGAGGCTTCGACGAAACGCGCGCCGGCGCGGTACGAGGCGCGCGCGAGCGCGCGAACGAGCGGCGCGTGCTCGACGAGCCCGCCGATCTCGACGAGCTGGCCCGGCTGCACGTTCGCGCCGACCCGCACCGCGAGCTCCGCGTACCGCTCGAGGCGCTGGTCTAGTCCCGGAGCTGCCACACGTCCTCCCGCAGCAGCGGGATCGTCCGACCGTCGCGCGCCACGCCGTCCACCTCGACCTCGGGCCCGCCGATCATGAAGTCGGTGTGAATCGTCGAGACGTTGAAGCCGTCGCCGCCGGGCTCGCCCTCGACGCCCTCCGGGATGCCGAAGCCGTAGGCGATATGGCACGTCGCGTTCTCGTCGTAGAGCGTGTCGAAGAAATTGAGACCGGTCTGGCCGACGCGCGACGTGCCGTCGACGAGGGCGACCTCGCCGAGGAAGCGGCCGCTCTCGTCGGTCTCGAGCTGACCGCGCACGACGTCGGCGCCCGTCTCGGCCTGGACGTCGGCGATGCGGCCGTCCTCGAAGCACAGCTCGAGCCCGCGCACCGTCTGACCGAGCAGCGCGAGCGGCTGGGTCGAGCGGACGACCCCTTCCGTCCGGCGCAGGTCGGGCGTCGTGAACACCTCTTCCGTCGGCATGTTCGGGACGTAACGGACGCCGTCGGCCGTCTCGAACAGCGCGCAGGCGAAACGCGAGCGCTCGAGGAGGCCGATCGTCAGGTCCGTCCCCGAGCCGCGGAACCGGAGCGCGTCGAGCTCGAGCGCGTTCACCGCCGCCGCGCGACGCTCGAGCCGCGACATGTGCTCCTGCCACGCGGCGACCGGATCCGGCTCGTCGAGGCGCGTGCAGAACGCGACGGCCTCCCAGAGCCGCTCCACGTCCGGCTCGCCGAAGATCTGCTGCGCCCAGCCCTCGTTCGGGAACGCGACTCCAGTCCAGTTGACGAGGGCGGCATGCATGTGGCCCATCCAGATCTCGCTGAGCCGCTTCATCCGCGCGCGGCCGACGCGCTCACCGTCGAGGTCGGTCATCAGGTCCGGTTCGGGATCGCCCGTGGTCGCGATGGCGGCGCCCCGCTCCGCACCCGTCGCCTTC
>DASXTR010000004.1:0-11010 GCA_036505325.1 Gaiellaceae bacterium | reverse complement strand
GGAGCCGGACGCGGGCGAGGTGTCGCTCGAGGGCCGCCGGCCGGGGCACGGCGAGGTCGGGATGGTCTTCCAGCGCTTCAACCTGTTCCAGAACATGACCGCGCTCGGCAACGTGATGATCGGCCTGACCGAGGTGCGCCGACTGCCGAAGCGCGAGGCGCGCGAGCAGGCGGTCGAGTTCCTGGAGCGCGTCGGCCTGCGCGACAAGGCCGAGCAGTATCCCGACGAGCTCTCGGGCGGCCAGCAGCAGCGGGTCGCGATCGCGCGCGCGCTCGTGATGCGCCCGAAGGCGATGCTGTTCGACGAGCCGACGTCGGCGCTCGACGTCGAGCTCGTGCGCGAGGTGCTCGACGTGATGGAGGGCCTCGCCCGCGACGGGATGACGATGGTCGTCGTCTCGCACGAGTTGCGCTTCGCCCACCACGTCGCGAGCTCGATCCTGATGATGGACGAGGGTGTCGTGATCGAGGAGGCGCCGCCGGCGGAGTTCTTCTCGGCGCCGAAGCACGAGCGGACGCGCCGCTTCCTCGCGCTCGTCGAGTGACCGTCCTCGTCGCCGTCGGCCGGTTCCCCGCCGACACGCTGCGCGGGCTCGACGTCGTGTACGAGCCCGGTCCCGACGTCGAGGCGGTTTTGCTGATGCGCGAGGTCGCGTTCGGCGCGGCGGAGATGGACGCGGTGCCCGCCGCGCGGGCGATCGTGACGGCATCGATCGGCTACGACCACGTCGACGTCGCCGCCGCCGCAGAGCGCGGCATCTGGGTCTGCAACGTGCCGGACTACTGCGTCGACGAGGTCGCCGATCACACGCTCGCGCTGCTCCTCGCGCTGACGCGCGGCGTCGTCGCCCTCGACCGGGACGTTCGTGCGGGCGCTTGGAGCCCGCTCGCGGCGGGACCGCTGCGCACGCTCGCCGGGATGTCCGTCGGCGTCGTCGGCTACGGCCGGATCGGCAGCGCGGTCGGCCGGCGGCTCGCCGCATTCGGCTGCGAGCTGTCGGTAACCGACGTCCGCGAGGTCGGCGTACCGCTCGTATCGCTCGACGAGCTGCTCGCGTCGTGCGACGCGGTGACGCTGCACGTGCCGCTCACCGCAGCAACGACCGGGCTGATCGGCGAGCGGGAGCTCGCCCGCCTGCGCGACGGCGCGCTGCTCGTCAACACCTCGAGAGGCGGAGTCGTCGAGCTGGAGCCGCTCGTGCGCGCGCTGCGCGAGGGACGACTCGGCGGCGCGGCGCTCGACGTCCTGCCGGCCGAGCCGCCGCCGTCGGCGCCCGCGCTGCCGAACCTGATCGTCACCCCGCACGCGGCCTGGTACAGCGAGGAGTCCGAGCGGCGGCGGTATGCGGGAGCCGTCGCGGCGGTGACGACCGCACTCCGCGGCGAACGGCCGGCGTCGGCGGTTCCCGAGACGCCGTGGGTCCCTAGCCGCCGTCCTCGGTGAAGCGGGCCCGCTCGGCGCGCGTGAGGTCGCGCGTGACGAGCTTCGACGCGAGAGCGAGCAACGCGCCGGCGGAGCCGCACGTCGTGCACCGGTAGAGGTGCGCGGTGCGGTCGTCACTGCCCGTCGCGAGCAACCCGTCGCGCGCCACTGCGACGGCGTTGACGCCGTCGGCGTGCATGTGGAGAACGGCGAGCGGCGACCCCGTCGCCGTGCGCCAGACACGCGTCGTCGTGTCACCGGCCGTGATGACGAGACGGCCGTCGGAGCTGAACGCGACGTCGTAGACGTTGCTCGTGTGACCGAACAGCTCGTGCTCGAGCCTGCCTCGCGGAAGCGACCAGATCCGCGCCGTCCGATCCTCGCTTCCGGTGACGATGTGCCGGCCGTCGGGGCTGAACGCGGCGCTGTAGACGGCCCCTGGATGCCGCACGACGACGAGCCGACGGCCGCGCACGGCATCCCAGACGCGTGCGGTCCCGTCGAGATCCGCCGTCACGATCGACCTCCCGTCGCGGTTGAACGAGGCGTGCGTCACCCAGTCGCGGTGGCGGAGCGCGCGCAGCAGCTTCCCTGTCCGCGCGTCGAAGATCCGCGCCAGCCCGGAGCTGCCCGCGGTGACGATGCGCGTCCCGTCGGGACTGAATTCGGCGTCGCTCACCCACTCGTTCGTCGGGTGGCGCAGGACCCGGACGACGCTACCGGTACGCGCGTTCCAGATCCGGGCGGTCGCGTCTCCCGCGGCGGTCACGACGAGGTTCCCGTCGGGGCTGAACGCAACGCTCGAGACGAAGTTCGAATGGCCGCGCAGAACCGCGACGGTCCGACCCGTCGCGACGCTCCAGACGCGCGCGGTCCTGTCGCTGCTCGCCGTTGCGACGAACCGGCCGTCGCGGCTGAAAGCGACGTCGACCACCCAGTTCGAGTGACCGCGCAGGACGCGGCCGGTGTCGATCGTCCACACACGCGCGGTGCGGTCCCCGCCGCCGGTGACGACCTGCCGCCCGTCGCGCGTGAACACCGCGCTCGTGACCGTGCCGCGGTGACCGCGCAGGACGCGCAGGACGGCGCCGCGCGCGGTCTCCCACACGCGAGCGGTGCCGTCGTCGCTGGAGGTGACGACGAACCCGCCGTCCGGGCTGAACGACACGGTGTTTACCCACACGGCGTGGCCGGACAGCACCGACACCAGGGCGCCGGTGCGGGCGTTCCAGACCCGGGCCGTGTTGCCGCCGGCGGTCGCGAGGAGACGGCCGTCGCGGCTGAACGACACGTTGTCCACGGGGTCGGGTACGTGACCGCGCAGCACGGCCCGGACGCGCGAGGTGCGAGCGTCCCACAGGCGGGCGGTTCCGTCGAAGCTCGCTGTCACGATGCGGCGGCCGTCGGGGCTGAACGCGGCGGTCATCAGCCGCTTCGTGTGGCCGCGCAGAGCCGCGACGAGACGGCCGGTGCGCACGCTCCAAATCCGAGCCGTGCGATCGACGCTCGCCGTCAGCACCCGCCGTCCGTCGGGCGCGAAGACGGCCGTCACCACCGGACCGCCGTGACCGCGAAGCGTGCGGAGAAGCCGGCCGGTCGCGGCCGACCAGACGCGTGCGGTCCGGTCGCGGCCGTCCGCCGTCACGATCATCGTGCCGTCGGGACTGAAGCTCGCCGCCAGCACCGGGGAGGAACGGCCGCGCAGCTCGTGGACGAGCCGGCCGCTTCGGGCATCCCAGATGCGCGCCGTCGTATCGTCGCTCGACGTGACGATACGTCTGCCATCGGGACTGAACTCGGCGGTGTTGACCCGCCGCCGGTGCCCGACCAGCCGATGCACGAGACGTCCGGTCACCAGGTCCCAGACGGCGGCAGTGCCGTCGGTACCCGCGGTCACCAGCCGCCGCCCGGCCGGATCCAGCGCCGAACCGTCGGTCGCGACCGACATGCTCCCGCTCCGTCCGCGCAGGACCTCCCGCAGGCTCAGCTCCGGAAGCGACTGCCTCAGCGCATCGATCGCCTGGGCCGTCGACGCGGTCCGCAGCGCCTCTCGCGCGAGGAGCACGCTCAGCTCCGGGTCGAGCGGTAGCCGGCCGAGCGCCGTCGCGGCGATCTCACGTGAGCCGGCGATGCGCCGCTCGTGCTGTGCGACCGACCGCTGGCGCAGCGCCACGACCGCGAGTGTGGTCGCGATGACGACGCAGCCGACGAGGAGGACCGCGAACAGCCGCAGGAACCTGTGCCTGAGCTCCCGACGACGGGCCGCATCCGCCTCGCGCCGCCGCGCTTCGAGTCGCTCCTGCTCACGGGCGTGCACGTGGCGGCTGCGCCAGTCGAGCACGGCCTGTGCGAGCACGTCGTGGAAGATCTCGTACCTCGCCTCGGCCGACCGGCCGGGCGGAGGCGCGATGGGCCGCAGGATGCGCACGTCGGGCGCGGCGAGCTTGGCGAGCACCGGCAGAAGCGCTCCCTCGGGCGCCTCCACCAGCACCTCGAGATCCGACACCCGGTGCGCGATCTTCATCCCGGACGGCGTGACCAGGTGGTGGAACAGTCGCGCGGCGACGTCCTGCTCGGCCCCGTCGAGCGCGAGCATCGCTGTGTCCACGTGCGTCCGGACGATTCGCTCGGCCCCGCCGAGACGCTCGAGCGTCTCCAGCCGAAGCGTCCGCGAGCCGGATGCGTTCTCCTCGGCCCACAGCGTGCTCATGACGAGCTGCAGGTACGGCGTCTCGATCGGGCGGCCGTCGGTCGGCGGGTCACGGGCGACGCCGAGGCCGCCCGCCGCACCGCCGATCGGGACGTGCCCCGCTCCGAGCTGTGCGAGGACGGCGTCCACGAGGCCCGGCTCGATCGTCACCGGCTCGGCCGCACCCCCGAGCAGTTCGTTGTAGCGCGCGATCGGGCTCTCGATCGCCTCGCGGGCCGCGGCCGGGTCGAGGTGCTCGATGCGGAGGTAGTTGTCGAACAGGCCCGGAATGCGCCCCTTGAAGTGATCGAGCCTGGCGAGCGCGTCCTCACGGATCGAGAGGAGTACGTGGACGCGCAAGTCGCGACGGCGGACGAGCCTTGCCAGGTCGTCGGCGAAGGCGTCGTCCGGATCCGGCTCCCGGTGGTAGACGAAGTACTCCTCGAACTGGTCGAGGATCAGGAGCACGGGGCCGCCGATCTTCTCGGTGCACGCCGCGATCGCGTCGGCGAGTGCGCCGCCTTCGACCGAGGCGAGACCGGCGGCTGCGAGCACGGCGTCGCGCAGCGCACTCGCAGGGGCGTACCAGGAGCTGAACGGGACGACGGCGAGCTCCGGCGCGCCGCGCTGCGCGGTATTCCGCCGCGCCAGCTGGTCGAGGTAGTCGACGACGCCCGCGCGCAGGACCGAGCTCTTGCCGACGCCGGTCTCGCCGTAGAGGAGCGTCAGGCGGGAACCGAGGAGGTTGGCGCTGATCATGCGCCGCTCGCGCGCCCGGCCGAAGAAGAACGCGGCGTCAGCCTCGCCGTACGGGACGAGCCCCTGGTACGGGGAGTCGCGGCGACCGGCCCCCAGGGCCGGCGAGGTCACAGCGGGACCTGGATTCGACGCCCGAGCTCGGTCACGTACTCGTCGAGGTCGACGTCGAACAGAGAGACGTTGCGCTTGTGCCACAGCAGCTCGTCGACGGCATGCGTGTTGCGCTGAATCGCCCACGAGCGAAAGTCGAACGGCTGCTCCTCCCAGATGCGATGCAGGATCACGCGTACGTTCCAGTCGCGGAGCGCATATCCGAGGAACAGGAAGTGGCTCCGCTTGAGCTTCGCGACGAGCTCGATCGGCACGAGGCTCGCGATGTCGGTGCGCGTGAGGTAGTCGATGTAGTGGTCCTCGGTGATCACGTAGCTGTCGCCGTCGGCGTTCACCCGGTCGACCGCGCCGTGGACCTTCAGGATCACCGACCGCTCGTCCAGCGAGATCTCGGTGTATTCGTTCGGGCGATCGATCACCCGCGGCACGGACGATTCCTGCGGATGCGTCAGATGCCAGAACTTGCCGCGATAATCCTCTCCCTCCGCCTGGTACCAGACGAGGTCGAACGGCTCCCCGGCCTCGCGGAACGCGCGCTCGACGGTGTCGTCGTAGTTCGTCGTGACGACGAGCAGGTACGGCGACCCCTGGCCATGGTCGCGGAGCGTCGCCGGAAGCCGGGCGAGAAACCGGTGGAGCGAGGTCGGGCCGTAGTCCGCGTCGAAGATCAGCCGCAGCTTCTCGTAGAGCCGCGCCGTACCCTCCATCACCGCCACGGTCTCGGCGACGCGCACGAGGTCATCGACGGGATACCCGAACTCGATCGCGAGGTACTCCGCGAGCTCGATCCCGCTCGGGAGGTAGGGCGATCCCGCGCCCCACCTGGCGTCGGCGGGTCGCCCGCAGAGGTTCACGCCGGCGCCGAGGAGCGGAACAACTCGCCCCTCGAGGAGCGCCTTGGCGGCGCTCCGGTAATGCTGTTCCATCTCCTGGGTCATCGCGAGACGGGCGCCCGGCGGTGACCGCCGGGCTCACACCGCGACGGGCCGGTCGCCGAAGCTCGACCGCTCGCGGGGTTCGTAGAGGACGCGCAGCTCGGACAGCGTCACGCGGATGTCCTCGTCTCGCCAGAACGTGGCGAAGATCTCCCGGATGCGACGCTCGCCGAAGTCGCTCTCGCCGGAGATCGTCACCTCCGCTTCGTTGTTGGGCCCGTACAGGACCTCGATCGTGGGGTTCGACTCCTCCGGGAGCGACTCCCGGATCTTCCGTTCGATCAGCTCGCGGTGGTCCACGAAGTTGTCGGGCGGGTTGCACCCGCAGCGACCCCGGTAGTACGGCGGCATGGCGTTCCTCCTCGGGACGGCGGCTGGTTGCCATTATGCAATTCGGGTGCCGCGTGTTCAATGCGCCGAGCGGGTCGGCGACCGGGACTCGTCCGGATCGAGCCAGCCGCCGAGCGCTTCCTCGAGCTCCGCCGCCGGCGCGAGCAGCATGCGTTCGCCGCCGCGGCGGCCGATCAGCTGAACGCCGACCGGCAGGCCGCCCGGCGAGCGCATGACCGGGATGCAGACCGCGGGCAGGCCGAGCGCGCTCGCGTACGTCGCGAGCGTGAGCTTCCCGCCGGGGCGCGTCGTACACCGCGACGCGCGCTGGGCGCTCGGCTGCACGCGTGCGCGGCGCGAGCACGTCGAGGGCGAGCTCGAGGTCCTCGACGTAGCGCGCCATCGGGCCCGCTACCGCCATCAGCCGGATGCCGGGACTCATCGGCAGCGGCGCGTGCTCGGCGAACGGCACCGTGTCGCGTCCCGGCTTCAGACCGAACAGACCGACGAAGTGGCACGGGTTGCGGATCGAGCCGCCGAGGTCGGAGCCGATCCCCAGCGGCGACATGCCCGACGCGATCGCGGCCGCCTCGCCGCCCGACGAGCCGCCGGCCGTCCGCATCGGGTCGTGCGGGTTCGCGGTCGCGCCGAAGAGCGGGTTCACGGAGTCCCACCAGCACGAGAACTCGGAGACGTTGGTCTTGCCGAGCAGGATCGCCCCCGCGCCGCGCAGACGGCGGACGACCTCGGCGTCCTCGTCGCAAACGTGGTCGGCGAGCAGCTTCGAGCCGTTCGGCGAGCGCATGCCCGCGACCGCGATCGGATCCTTGACGGTGAACGGCACGCCGTGGAGCGACCCGCGCACCTCTGCCGCGTCGGCGGCAACCGCCTCCTCGCGCGCCGCGTCGAGCCGCGGCAGAACGAGCGCGTTGATCTCCGGATCGCGGTCGGCGATGCGCGCCGCATGCGCGTCGAAGAGCTCGATCGGAGACAGCTCGCGGTTGCGCACCGCACGCGCCATCCAGGCGGCCGACCGCTTGACGAGCTCCGTCATCGTGCGATTCTGGCACCGATGCCGATGGTCGAGATCACCCGCGACGGCGCGGTCTGCGTCGTGACGCTCCGGCGAGAGGAGAAGCTGAACGCGCTGTCGACGGCCGTCGAGCGGGAGCTCGGAGTCAGCCTCGAGCGCGACGATGTGCGCTCGAGCGGCTGCATCGTCTTCACCGGGGCGGGCCGCGCGTTCTCCGCCGGAGCGGACGTGAACGAGCTCCGCGGCCGCAGCGCGGAGGACATCGTCGCGTACTACCGCGAGACCGGCGACGTCTACGAGCGGGTCGCCGCACTGCCGCAGCCCACGGTCAGCGCGATCGCCGGCTACTGCCTCGGCGCGGGGCTCGAGCTCGCACTCGCGACCGACTTCCGGATCGCGGACGAGACCGCGGTCTTCGGCTTTCCGGAGGTCGGCATCGGCATCATCCCGAGCTCGGGCGGTACGCAGCGACTCACGCGGCTCGTGGGCACGGCGCGCGCGAAGGAGCTCATCCTGCTTCGCGATCGCTTCAGCGCCGAGCAGGCGCTCGCCGCCGGCGTCGTGACGGAGACGGTCGCCGCCGGTGCCGCCGTCGAGCGCGCACTCGAGATCGCGCGCACGCTTGCCGGACTGCCGCCGCTCGCGGTCGCGCTCGCGAAGCAGGCGATCGATGCCATGCCGGAGGCCTCGCGCGACGCCGGCATCCTGATCGAGCGGCTCGCCTACGGGCTGCTCGCGCAGACCGCCGACGCGCGGCGTTGATGTGGGAGAAGCGAATCGAGATTCGTTGGCGCGACCTCGACGGATCGCGTCACGTCAACAACGCCGTGTACCTCTCGTACCTCGAGGAGGCGCGCAGCGAATGGCTCGGGCATGTGCTCGGCGGGCGCGAGCAGGTCTGGGCGTTCGTGCTCGCCCGCGTCGCGATCGACTACCGGCGCGAGCTCGCCCTCGACGACGAGGCGGTCGTCGTCGGCTGCCGCCTCGAGCGGCTCGGCACCTCGAGCATCCGGACCGCGGAGCAGATCCACACCGCGGGCGGCGAGCTCGCTGCGGAGGCCGAGGCCGTGCTCGTCGCGTGGGACCAGCCCACGGGGGCATCGCGGCCGCTCACCGATGCGGAACGCGCCGCGCTCGAGTCAGCCGCCGAACAGGTCGCGCGCGACGAGTAGCCGCATGATGTCGCTCGTCCCGTCCCAGATCTCGTCGAGCTTCGCGTCGCGCAGCCACTTCTGCACCGGTGAGTCGCGGATGTACCCAGCGCCGCCGAGGGTCTGAACAGCGGCCCACGTCGTGTACACCGCCGCCTCGGACGCGGCGAGCTTCCCCATCGCGGCCTCGGTCGAGAACGCGGCGCCCTCGTCGGCGAGCCGCGCGGCGTGCCGGGCGAGCAGGCGCGCCTGGTCGAGCTTCAGCTTCGCGTCGGCGAGCCGGAAGGAGACCGCCTGGAATTCGTGGATCGGCTGTCCGAAGGCGTGGCGGCGCTTCGCGTGCTCGACCGCGTGCTCGAGCGCGGCGCGACCGATGCCGAGCGAGTTCGCGGCGAGCTGGACCCGTGCCGTGTCGAAGGTGCGCATCAGGCCGCGGAACGCGTCGCCCTCGGCGCCGAGCCGCCGGTCTTCCGGCACGAAGCAGCTCTCGAAGCGCAGCTCGCCGGCCGGGAAGCAGCGGCTGCCCATCTTTGGCAGCCGGTCGCCGAGCACGAATCCCTCGTCTCCGCGCTCGACGACGAACGCGGTGATGCCCTTCGACCGCGTCCCCGGGGCGACGGTCGCGAAGACGACGCAGACGTCGGCGACCGGCGCGTTGCCGATGAACTTCTTGTGCCCGTCGATCACGTAGCCGCCGTCGACGCGGCGTGCGTGCGTCGTGATCGCCGCGGCGTCCGAGCCCGCGTCGGGCTCGGTCATCGCAAGGGCGCACGCGGGCGGTCGCGCACCGCACAGCGGCGGGAGCCAGCGCTGTTTCTGCTCCTCGCTCCCCAGTGCGAGCACCGGCGCGGCGAAGAAGCCGCCCTGCGTGATCACGAGCGCAATCGGGCTGTCCCCCCAGGTCAGCTCCTCGATTACACGGATGCCGTCCTCGAGGCTCTCGATCCCGCCGCCCCCGTACTCGGCCGGGAGGTCGTAGCAGGTGAGACCGAGCTCGGCCCCGCGGTGGAAGAGCGCCCACGGGTACTCCTCGCTCTCGTCGAACGCGAGCGCGACGGGGCGCAGCTCGTTCGCCGCGAACTCGCGAGCGGTCGCAAGCACGTCGTCGAGGCTGCGAGGCGCGACGACGGTCAGCGCGCTCCCACCTCGGCACGGGCGCGCGGGAGCTCCGCATGCGCCTCGGCGAGTGCCCGCACCCGCGCGATCACCTCCGGACGGGCAGGCGCGGCGCGGCCCGCCTGCGTGTCGACGTGGAGGAGCATCTGCTCCACGGTCGCGAGCACGTCGTCGCCCCGCTCCACGCTGTGCAGCACGTGGAGCCGCTTGTCGTCGGCGCCGACCACCTGGGTCGCCACGGACAGCCGCTCCTCCGCCTTCGCCTCGCCCAGGTGCCTGATGTGCGTCTCGACGGTGAAGTAGCTGCCTCCGTTCCTGAGGTAGTCCGCGTCGATACCGATGTGCTGCAGGAGCGCGTCCGTCGCCTCGCTCGCCACGCGGAGGTACGCGGTCTCGTTCGCGTGGCCGTTGTAATCGATCCAGTCGGGCGCGACGCGCGTCTCGTGGAGGCGGAGCGGCGCGGCGCCGTCGTCGACGGGAGGAGCGCCGTCGAGGAGCGCGCGCTCGTACTCGCGCAGCACTGCACCGGCGCCGATGTCGTGGACGCGCAGGGCCTGGATCACGCTGACGAGTGCATCGTCGCGCACGCGCTCGAGCTGGTGTGTCGTGCGGCCGGCGGCCTGCGCGTCCGACTGGCGCTCGAGCCTCCGGAGCAGCTCGTCGGTCAGCTCGGGGACCTCGGTGAGCTTCGTCCACGGCCACTGCAGCGCCGGCCCGAACTGCTTCATGAAGTGCCGGACGCCGTCCTCCCCGCCTGCGATCCGGTAGATCAGGAACGTGCCCATGACCGACCAGCGCAGACCCGGGCCGTAGCGGATCGCGTCGTCGATCTGCTCGACGGTCGCGACGCCGTCGTTGACGAGCCAGAGCGCCTCGCGCCAGAGCGCCTCGAGCAGGCGGTCGGCGATGAACCCGTCGATCTCGACCCCGAGCCGGAGCGGCTTCATCCCGACGGCTTCGTAGATCGCGGCGGCGCGGTCCAGCGTCTCGGGCGCGGTCGCGTCGCCGCCGCAGATCTCGACGAGCGGCAGCAGGTAGACCGGATTGAACGGGTGCCCGACGGTCAGGCGCTCCGGGCCGACCATCGCGCTCTGGAGCTGCGTCGGCCGCAGGCCGGACGTCGACGACGCGAAGACCGCGTCAGGGCGGGCCGCGCGGCTCGCCGCCGCCAGCAGGTCGCGCTTCAGGTCGACGCGCTCGGGTGCGCTCTCCTGCACGAAGTCGACGTCCTCGGCGGCTTCCTCGGGTGTGGAGGCGAACGAGAGCGCGCCCTCGGCCGGCAGCGGCGCGAGCGTCAGCCGCCCGTAGGCGTGGCGCGCGTTCGCGAGGATCTCGTCGAGCTTCCGCGGCGCGTCCTGATCGGGGTCGTAGAGACGCACGTCGACGCCGTTCAGGAGGAACCGCGCGGCCCAGCCGCCGCCGATGACGCCGCCGCCGAGGAGGCCGACCGCGCGGATCACGGCC
>DASXTR010000003.1:0-41008 GCA_036505325.1 Gaiellaceae bacterium | reverse complement strand
GTCGCCGCAGTCGTCGGGAGCGTCGTCGGCGTCTCCATCCGCACGTCGCCCGCGGGCACGACGGTCGAGCGCGGCGCGGTGGCGGTCGTCGCAAGCGTCGAGACCCCGGACCAGCTCCGCCGCCTGCGCCGCACGGTCCTCCTCGACGCGAGGAAGATCCCGCGCAACCTCAGCGGCGAGACCGCCTAGCGAAGAAGCCGCCTGAGCGGCGGCTTCCGAGAGGCTGCGGGGCAAGGACTCGAACCTTGACTACCTGATCCAGAGTCAGGCGTCCTACCATTAGACGACCCCGCAGGGCGCCGGGCATTGTAGCGTGCGTTCAAGCCGATCTTCGTACGGTTTCGGGGCTCAGATCTCGAGCTTGTAGAGCGGTACGAGGCGCTTCTCCGCCTCGGTGTCGATGTGCGCTAGGACCTCGACGTACGGCTCGAGGCCCGAGCCGCGGAGCTTCGCCTTCAGCAGGCCGTCGACTTGGTAGATGCCGCTGGAGTTGTTCATCGTGATCTCGATCCGGATCGGCTTCTCTTCGCCGTCGCCGATCGCGACGTCCTCGATCGCGGCTGCGCTCAGGGAGTGGATGCCGATGCGGCCGCGCTCGAACGCGATGCGCGAGCGGCCCTGCTCCATGTCCAGTGCGTCGGCGACGCGGAGGATGCCGGCCTCGAGCGTGAGCGGCTCTCCGTCGGCACGGTGGCTGATGATGCCCTGGAGGACGTCGGAGACGACCACGGTCAGGTCGGGCTCGTCGTAGATCCCGTCGAGGAGCTCGCGCAGCTTCGGCTCGGCGAGGAAGAGCGAGAAGTCCTCGTGGCCGTGGCGGTGGATCGACATGCCCACGCAGTGCGTGAGCGCCGTCAGCGCGACGACGACCTCCGCGTCGTCGCGGGTCATGCCGTAGTCGGTGACCATCGCCGGCTCGATGCCGTGCTTCGTCAGCTGGCGCAGGAGCTTCAGCGCGACGTTCGTGACGATCTGGATGTGCACCCACGAGTGGTCGTTGATCCCCATCCGCGTGACGGCGTTCACGTTCGCGGCGTGCCACCAGCCCTTGAGCTGGTCGTCGCGGTTGGCGCGGTCGATCACCTGCCGGAGCTTCCGGTTCGCCCGCTCGGGGACGCGGATCCGCATCTGCGCGACCGCCTCGGCGGGGGTCAGCCGGGTCTCGCGCTGGGCCTCCTCCGAGACCGGCTCGTCGATCCGCTCCTGTGTCTTGGGGTCGAGCTCCATGCATCAACCTTACGCCTGCGGGCATAGCCAGACGTCGTGGAGACAGGCGCGCCCCACCTGCGGCCCCTCGGGATCGGCGAGGTCCTCGACGTCGCGCTGAAGATCGTCTGGCGCAACGCGGTGACGCTGTTCAAGATCGTCTTCTTCGTCGTCTTCCCGGTGCAGGTGATCAGCGCGGTCGTCCAGCTGTCGGCGATCCCGGAGCGCGACGAGGTCGTCGACGACAAGGACGTCGCGGCCCTGATCGGGGCCTTCGGCGTGACGGGGATCCTCGGCTGGGTCGCGTCGACGCTCGCGGCGGGCGCATGCTACCGCGCGATCGCGAGCGCCTACCTCGGCGAGCGGACGGATTGGCGGCCGTCGCTCGAGTTCGCGCTGCGGCGGCTGCGATCGATCCTCTGGGTGACGATCCTCGCGGGCCTCGCGGCTCTGCTCGGCCTCATCCTGTGCGTCATCCCGGGGATCTACCTCTGGGTGGTCTTCGCGCTCGCGGTGCCGGTGCTGCTCACCGAGGACAAGCGCGGCACCAAGGCGCTCGGCCGGTCGCGCGACCTCGTACGCGGCTACTGGTGGCGTACGTTCGCGATCGTGCTGCTCGGGACGATTCTCGCGTCGATCATCGGCGCCGTGATCGGCGGGGTCGTCGGCTCCACCTCCGGGTTCGACACGACGCCGACCGACCTCACCTCGGGCGTCCTCAGCGTCGTCGCCGGCACTGTCTCGGATGTGATCACGACGCCGTTCACGGCTGCGTTCGTCACGGTGCTCTACTTCGACCTCCGCGTGCGCAAGGAAGCGTTCGATCTCCAGCTGCTCGCCGAGCGGATCGGCGTCGAGCCCGCCGGTGGGGCGCTCGGCCCGCGGCCGGGGGACCGGCCGGAGATCCCCGGCGAGGAGCAGCCGCCGTTCTGGCCGCCGCCGCCCGGCTGGAAGCCCGGCGGTGCCGACGGCTCGGGCTCGTGAAGGCCGTCGTCGCGGCCGCGGTGGTCGCGCTCGCCGCGGCGCCGGTCGCGCTCGCCGACCCTGCGTCGAGCGGAGAGGTGCGCGCGCTCGCCGCGCGGGCGGCGCAGGATCCCGGCGCGCTCGCGCGCCTGCGGCGGATCGACGTCGTCGACGGCCGCGCGATGCCGCTCCGGGCCGCGCTACGAGGAGTGCGAGGCGCGGAGTTGGAGCGCCGCCTGCGCGTGCTCGCCGCCCGAGTCCCCGCGCGCGCCACCCAGCGCGACGCGCGCACGGACGCGCGCGACATCCTCGCGCAACGCAAGTACCACGGCAGCAGCGTTCCACGGCCCCTGCACGGCGTCCTGGTGTGGATCGGCGAGAAGATCGCCGCCTTCGGGCGCGCGATCGACGGACTCGTCCCCGGGCCGCCGTTCGTCGCGTGGCTGATCCTCGCCGCCCTGGTGGTGCTGATCGCGTCCACGCTCTCCACCCGCACCGCGCGGCGGCGGGCCGGACGGCACCTGGAAGGAGCGGCGGCGGCGTTCCACGGGCGCGAGGAGGACCCGCGTGAGCTCGAGCGCACGGCGGACGAGGCCGAGCGTGCGGGCGACATCGAGCTCGCGCTGCGGCTCCGCTTCCGCGCCGGCCTGATCCGGCTCGCGCGGGCGCGCGCGATCCCGCGCCGCGAGTCGCTCACGACCGGCGAGGTGCGGCGCATCCTCCGCTCGCCGCAGTTCGACCGGCTGGCGGCGACCTTCGACGAGGTCGTCTACGGCCGGCGCGCGGCGGCGCGTGAGGACGTCGAGGCGGCGCGCGCGGAGTGGCCGCTCGTGCTCGACGGGGCGCAGGCGAAGTGACACGCGGCTGGAAGGTCGTCGCCGGGATCGCCGTGGGACTCGTCGCGCTGAACCTCGGGCTGCGCGCGCTGCACTCCTTCACCGGCGGATCGCCGGGCGGGCGCGAGTCGTCGGCGTACGCGACGAGGCGCGACGGCGTCGCCGCGTACGCCGAGCTCTTGGCGCGCGCCGGGCACGACGTGCGCCGCGTTCGGGTCGAGCCGCGCGACGCGGTGCTCGAGCCGAACGAGACCGCGGTGATCCTCGATCCGCCGTTCGTGCTGGACACCGATGCGCGCGCCCTGCGGGAGTTCGTCGCGTCCGGCGGACGCCTCGTCGCCGCCGACGCCGACGGTTCGTGGTTCCGCGACGTCGTCGACGTCGAGCCGGCGCTCGCGGAGCAGCCCGTCGCACGCGCGCGGCCGCTCGCGCCCGTCGCGGAGGTCGCGGGCGTCCGAACCGTGCGAACGCGCGAGCTCGCCGCCTGGGACGACACGGGCGGCGCGCTGCCGATCCTCGGCCGCGGCCGCCGCATCCTCGCGGCTGTTGCCCAACTAGGCAATGGTCGTGCGGTCCTGCTTGCAGACCCCTCGCCGCTCTGGAACGGGCTGCTCGACGAGGACGACGACGCGGCGTTCGCGCTCGCCGCTGCGGGACCGGCCTCGCGCCCAGTGCTGTTCTTCGAGACCTACCACGGCTACGGGCAGTCGAGCGGCCTGGCAGCGGTCCCGGATCGCTGGTGGGCGGCCTTCGGCCTCGGCGCGATCGCGGTCGCTGTCCTGATGCTCGCGCGCGGCCGTCGCTTCGGGCCGCCCGAAGCGGACGAGCGCGAGCTCGCCCCGCCGCGCCGCGAGTACGTCGAGTCGCTCGCGGGCGTGCTCGCGCGCACACGTGCGCCGCGTGAGGCGCTCGCTCCGCTGCGTGCCGAGGTGCGCCGGCGCCTGGCGCGCCGCACCGGCATCCCGCCGGGCGAGGACGACCGCCTGGCCGCGGCCGCACGCCGTCTAGGGTTCGCCGACGACGAGATCGCCGCGACGCTCGGAGGCGGCGGCGACGTGCTCGCGGCCGGCCGCGCGCTGGCGCGGCTCGGCACGACGCAGAGGGGAGGCACGTGGCGGCGCTGAGAGACCGGATCCAGGCGCAGGTGGGGAAGGTCGCCGTGGGGCAGGAGGAGACCGTCGATCACCTGCTCGCCGCGCTGCTCGTGCGCGGCCACGTCCTGCTCGAAGGGGTTCCGGGCGTCGCGAAGACCCTCGTCGCGAACGCGACCGCGCGCGCGCTCGGCCTCCCGTTCCGGCGGCTCCAGTTCACGCCCGACATGCTGCCGTCGGACGTGACCGGGACGATGACGCTGCGCGGCGGCGAGCTCGTCTTCCGGCCCGGCCCGGTGTTCACGAGCGTCCTGCTCGCCGACGAGATCAACCGGACGCCGCCGAAGACGCAGGCTGCGCTGCTCGAGGCCATGCAGGAGGGGCAGGTCACGATCGAGGGCGAGTCGCGCGAGCTGCCGGACCCGTTCCTCGTCGTCGGCACGCAGAACCCGATCGAGTACGAGGGGACGTATCCGCTGCCCGAGGCGCAGCTCGACCGGTTCCTCTTCAAGGTCGACATCGGCTATCCCGACGAGGACGTCGAGCTTGCGATCGTCGCGCTCCCGCACCGCGGCGTCGCGCCCGCGACTCTCGAGGACGTGGAGGCCGTCGTCTCCGTCGGCGACATCGCAGCGGCGCGCGACGCGGTCGATGCGGTCACGGTCACCGATGAGGTGATCACGTACGTGACGCGCGTCGTGCGGGAGACGCGCTCGCTCCCCGCGCTCGAGATCGGCGCGAGCCCGCGGGCCGCAGTGCACCTGCTCGCGGCCGCGAAGGCGACGGCGTGGCTCCGCGGGAGCGACTTCGTCACGCCCGACGACGTCGCCGGCGTGGCGCCCGCGACGCTGCGGCACCGGCTCGTGCTGAACCCGGACGCGGAGCTCGAGCGCTACCGCCCCGACGACGCGGTGCAGGCCGCGCTCGCGGCGGTCCCCGTGCCGCGGTGAGCCCGACCTCGCGCGCCGCGCTCCTCGCCGGCGTCCTCGCCGTCGCCGCGCTTGTCGCGCCGGTGTGGGTCGTCGTGCTCGCCGAGCTCGCGCTCGCAACCGCCGTCGTCGTCGACGCGCTCGCGGTGCGCCGCGCGCCGGAGGTCGAGCGCCGCGTGCCGCCGTTCGCGTCCCGCGGCGTGCCCTCGCCGCTGCACGTCGCCGTCGCTCCCCGGCCGGGCCGCGTGCGCGTCCGGCAGCCGATGCCGCCGGACGTGCGGCTGGACCCGCGAGAGGGCGACGCCGAGCTCGACGCGAAGCTGACCGCGCGCCGCCGCGGCCGCCACGTCGTGCCCGCGGTCGCGGTGCGCACGACCGGCCCGCTCGGCCTCGGCCGCTGGGACCACCGCGCGTGCGGCGAGCACGAGCTGCTCGTGTACCCGGATCTGCCGGCCGCACGGCGGCTCGCGACCGCGGTGCGCCGGGGGCGCTTCCGCCTCGAGGGCCGCGCGCGCGGCCCGCTCGGCCTCGGCACGGAGTTCGAGTCGATCCGCGACTACCTCCCCGACGACGACGTGCGCCAGGTGAACTGGCGTGCGACGCAGCGGCTCGGGCGGCCGATGTCGAACCAGTACCGCCTCGAGCGCGACCGCGACGTGATCTGCCTCGTCGACTGCGGGCGACTGATGGCGGCGCCGCTCGGCGACCGCACGCGCCTCGACGCCGCACTCGACGCGACCGTCGCGGTCAGCGCCGTCGCCGACGTTCTCGGTGACCGCTGCGGCGCGATTGCCTTCGACTCCAGCGTCCGGCGAGCCGTGCCGCCGAGGCGGCGCGGCGCCAACGCGGTCGTGCGCGCGGTGTTCGACCTCGAGCCCGTCTCGGTCGACAGCGACTACGAGCGCGCGTTCGTCGCCGTCGGCGAGGCGAAGCGCGCGTTCGTGCTCGTGCTGACCGACCTGCTGGAGGAGACGGCGGCGCGGCCGCTGATCGAGGCCGTGCCGATGCTCGCGCGGCGCCACGTGCTCGCCGTCGCGAGCGCGACCGACACGGATCTCGAGCGCCTGACGACGGAGCAGCCGGAGTACGCGATCGACGTCTACCGCGCCGCCGTCGCGCTCGACGTGCGCGCCGCCCGCGAGCGTGCCGCGCGGTCGCTCGCGCACGCGGGCGCGGAGATCGTCGAGGCGCCGCCGCAATCGCTCGGCGCCGCGTGCGTGCGCGCGTACCTCAGGGCGAAGTCGCGGGCGCTCGTCTAGCTGCGAAGACGACCAGCGACCAGTACGTCAGCGCGAGCGTGAAGCCGACCGCCGCGACGACGGCGAGCCCGAATCCCGACGGCGTCACGAAGCCCTCGACGATGCCGGCGACGACGAGCCACGGCGCCGTGCCGAGCACCATCGCGACCGCGCGCCTCCCTTCGCGTCCGAGGGCGGCCGCGCGCGTGCGCCGGCCGGGCTCGACGATCGCCCACCCGAGCCGCATCCCCGCCGCGCCGGCGACGACGATGCACGAGAGCTCCAGCACCCCGTGTGCGGTCACGAGCTCGAAGAACGGCCGGCCGTTCCCCGCCTGCACGGCGAGGCCGGCGACGACGCCGAGCACGACGCCGTTGTAGACGAGGAGGAGCCCGGCGCCGACGCCGAGCGCGATCCCCCCCGCGAACGCCATCAGCGTGACGCGGATGTTGTTCGTGAAGATCTCGCTCGACAGCGCGGCCTCCTCGCTCGCCGAGAGCCCGAGGTCGGTGTCTTTGCGCGGCTCCGTCACCGACCGGTAGGCGTCCGGCGCGAGGGCGGCAGCCGAGCCCGGGTCGCGGTACGCCCACGTCCCCGCGAGGCCGGCCGGCGCCAGCAGCAGGACGGCCGCGATCAGCAGCGGCAGCGGGCGCCGCCGGACCTCTTGCCAGTATCCGCGCCGCACGAACTCGAGCAGCGAGTCCCGGCGCGTCGGCGCGTCGTACACCAGGTGCCGTGCGCGGACGAGGCGGTGCTCGAGCGCGCGCACGAGCGGGTCGCCGGGGAAGGCGCTGCGGGCGCGCGCGAGGTCGGCGGCCGTCGCGCGGTACAGCTCGCCGAGCCGGAGCACGCCGTCGGGGCCGAGCCGCTCCGGCCTCCGCTTCGCCTCGGCGAGCAGCGCGTCGAGCTCCGTCCAGGCCGGGCGTCGCTCTCGGACGAAACGGGCAAGGTTCACGACGTGGAGTGGGAGGACCGGCTCTCGATCGCGACGCCGGAGGGCGTCGAGGTGAGTCTGACACTCGCCGGCGCCGCCTCGCGGTTCGTGTCTGCGCTCGTCGACCTGGTGATCCAGATCCTGATCCTGCTCGCGTTCGGGCTCGTGCTCGGCATCATCGGGACGGGCATCGGCCTCGGCGGGTTCGGGATCGCGATCTGGTTCGTGGTCTGGTTCCTCGTGATCGCCGGCTACGACATCTTCTTCGAGGTCCTGAACGGCGGGCGCACGCCCGGGAAGATGATGAACGGCCTCCGGGTCGTCCGCGTCCAGGGTCACCCGGTGGGCTTCCTGACGAGCGCGATCCGGAACTTCCTGCGCCCGATCGACTTCCTCCCCAGCGCCTACTTGCTGGGCGCGATCCTGATCCTCGCGACGCGCAAAAACCAGCGCATCGGGGACATCGCGGCGGGCACGCTCGTCGTGCGTGAGCTCACGGGCGACGAGCCGCCGCTGCCGCGAATCGGCGCGGCGTACGAGCCGGCAGAGCGGCCGTACGCGAGCTGGGACACGAGCCGCATCACCGCGGAGGAGCTCGCAACCGTGCGCCAGTTCCTCGCGCGGCGGCACGACATCGACCAGTCGGCGCGCTTCGAGCTCGCGGAGACGCTCGCCGAACGGCTGCGACCGAAGATCACGGGCGCGCCGGCCGAGCTGCGCGGCGAGCGGTTCCTCGAGGCGCTCGTCGCGGCGAAGTCAGCCCGCGGTTAACAGAGTCGGGCGGGGGTAAACGGCCCCCCGTGCCCGGCGGCGCGATCGTGCTCGATCCGAAGGACCTGCGGCCCGCGGGCGCCGCGATGCTGGCAGTGGCGGCCGTTCTGCCGGTGCTCCCCGGCGATCCGGGAGTGCCGTGCCCGCTGCGAACGCTCACGGGCGTCCCGTGTCCGCTGTGCGGGATGACCACGAGTGTCGTCGCGACCGTTCACCTTCACCTCGGGGAGGCGCTCGCCGCCAACCCGATGGGCGTCGTCGCCGTGCTCGCCGCGCTGGTGTTGCTCGTTGCACGCCCGCGGTCGCTTCGCTTACCGTCGCTCGTCGCCTCTGCCGCGCTGGCCGGCATGTGGGCGTTCGAGCTCCATCGCTTCGCCGTGATCTAACGAGGAGGGACTCGCATGTCGGAGATGGCTGGCTCGGTGCAGGCGGGTGCACGCGCGAGCTTCGGACGGCGTCTCGGCGCCTGGTTGATCGACGTGATCCTGATCGACATCGTCAGCGCGATCATCTTGCTCGCCGGGGGGAGGGGAGTCGCGTACGTGGTCGGGATCGTGCTCTGGCTCGCGTACTTCACGTACTTCGAGGGCAGCGACACGGGCCAGACGCTCGGCAAACGCGCGCTGGGGATCCGCGTCTACGACTTCGCCGGCGGCGCAGGCGCGATCGGCTACGGCCGCGGGTTCGTGCGCGCGATCATGAAGTACATCTCGGGCATCCCGTGCGCGCTCGGGTACCTCTGGATGCTCTGGGACAAGGAGAAGCAGACCTGGCACGACAAGGTTGCAACGACCGTCGTCGTGCCCGTCAGCGACTACCCCGTCTAGAACAAGAGCGCGTCGGGCTTCAGGTTCTGGCGGACGATCCGCCGGTGGCGGACGGCGACCTCGAACCGCTTTCCCTCGGGCTCGTCTCCCGGAACGTGACGCCGTCGCGGTTCGCGGCGAAGCGGATGCGGCCGTGCTCGTGGGCGCAGCTCGCGGACGGCCGCGTTCGGCTCCTCCTTGCTGGTCACACACGTCCGAACCAGACGGGTGTGGGCGAATCGGCACGCAAAAGTCACGAAGGACACCTTGCGCCACGCCCCCGCCGTCGGCGACGCTTGCAGTGGGTGGCGGGTGGCAAGCCACCACCCAGGGTGGGGCTGTGCGCGCGCACGCGCACGCGCGCGAGAACCTCTAGGCGGCGCTAGGCGACGTCCGCGGCCCAGTCGCCGTAGAGCGACGTGTAGAGCCCGCGGCGCGCCAGCAGCTCGTCATGAGTGCCCTGTTCGACGACCGTCCCGTGCTCGAGCACGACGATCAGGTCGGCGTCGCGGATCGTCGAGAGGCGGTGCGCAATGATGAACGCCGTGCGGCCGTGCAGGAGCCGGCGCAGCGCGCGCTCGATCTTCCGCTCGGTGCCGATGTCGACGGAGCTCGTCGCCTCGTCGAGGATCAGGATGCGGGGGTCCGCCAGCAGTGCGCGCGCGAACGCGACGAGCTGCCGCTGCCCGAGCGAGAGCCGTGACCCGCGTTCACCGAGTTGCGTGTCGTACCCGTCCTCGAGCCGCACGATGAACTCGTCGGCCCCGACGGCCCGCGCTGCGGCCTCGACCTCGTCGCGTGTCGCCCCGGGACGGCCGAAAGCGATGTTCTCCGCGACCGTGCCGGCGAAGAGGAAGCCCTCCTGCGGAACGATGCCGAGCTGGCGGCGGAGCGACTCTTGCCGGACGCTGCGCAGGTCGACGTCGTCGATCGTGATCGCTCCGAGCGTCGGGTCGTAGAAGCGCGCGATCAGCTTCGCGATCGTCGACTTTCCGGCGCCGGTGTGGCCGACGAGCGCCACCGTCGTTCCCGCCGGAACGTCGAGCTCGATGCCGTGCAGCACCTCCGGCCCGCGCCCGTACGCGAAGCGAACGCCGTCGAACCGGACGTGGCCCTTGATCGCCGTCAGGTCGCGCGCCTCTTCGCGGTCGCGCACTTCGGGCTCCTCGTCGAGCACGTCCATGATCTTGTCGAGCGCCGCGACGGCTGACAGGAACGTGTTGTAGAGCTGCGACAGCTGCTGGACGGGGTCGAAGAAGTTCGTCAGGTAGCCGAGGAAGGCGACGAGCACGCCGATCGTGATATCGCCCTGGAAGACGAGCCACCCGCCGTAGCCCAGCACGACGGCTGTTGCCAAAGAAGACAACAGATCGACGACCGGGAAGTAGAGTCCGTTCAGCACGACGGTCTGCTGGTTCGCGCGGCGGTACGTTTCCGTCACGCGGCGGAAGTTCTCCTGCGCCTCGCGCTCGCGCGTGAAGGACTGCAGCACGCGCATCCCGGCGATGTCCTCGGCGAGCGTCGCCGTGACCGCGCCGAGCGTCTCCCGCACGCCGCGGTACGCGCGCCCGGAGCGCTTGCGGAACATCGCGGTCGCGAGCGTCATGAACGGCATCACGGTCAGCGTCGCGAGCGCGAGCCGCCAGTCGAGCCAGAAGAGGATCGCGGCGGTGCCGATCAGGGTCAGCGTGCTCTGGACGAGGGAGGTGACGCCGTCCGTGACGAGCTGGTCGAGCGCCTCGACGTCGTTCGTGATGCGGCTGATGATCACGCCGGCGCGATTGCGCTCGTAGAAGCCGAGTGAGAGCCGCTGCAGGTGGCGGAAGAGGTGGTTCCGCAGGTCGGCGAGCATCCGCTCGCCGGCCCAGCCGGTGAAGTAGGTCTGCGCGTACGAGAACGCGATGCCGAGCCCGGCCGCCGCGACGAACGCGACGACGAGCCAGCCGAGCTTTGACGTGTCGCCGCGCTTGACCTCGTCGACGGCGCGGCCGACGAGGAAGGGCGGTGCGAGCGCCACGATCGTCGCGCCCAGCAGCGACGCGATCGACAGGACGACGCGCCTCTTGTACGGGCTCGCGAGCCGATAGAGCGTCGTCAGGCGGCGCTTGGTCTGCGCCCACGACCAGTCCTCGACCTTCGCGCCGCGGTGCTGCGAGAGGTGGCTGCCCGGCTGCCAGACCTTCACGCGACCTCCCTCTCCGCGATCACACGCTCGAGCAGACCGTGGTCGTAGATCTCGCGGTAGACGTCGCTCGTCGCGATCAGGTCGTCGTGCGTGCCGCGCGCGGCGATGCGACCGTCGTCGACCACGACGATCTCCTCGGCGAGGGCTATCGTCGACAGCCGATGGGCGATGATGATCGTCGTGCGATCGCGCATCGCCTCGCGCAGGCCCTCGCGAATCTTCGCCTCGGTCGTCGCGTCGACGGACGCGGTCGCGTCGTCGAGGATGAGGATGCGCGGGTCGAGCAGCAATGCCCGCGCAATCGCCACGCGCTGGCGCTGCCCGCCGGACAGCGTGATCCCACGCTCGCCGATCACCGTCTCGTAGCCGTCCGGCAGCTGCTCGACGAACTCGTGCGCCTGCGCGAGCCGGGCGGCGCGCTCGACGTCTTCGTCGGCGGCGTCGGGCCGGCCGAACGCGATGTTCTCGCGCACCGTGGCCGAGAACAGGAACGGATCCTGCGCGATCACGCCGATCTCGCGCCGGAGGCTCGCGAGCCTCACCTCGCGCACGTCGGTCCCGTCGATGCGCACCGCGCCGCGCTGCACATCGTAGAACCGCGGCACCAGGCTCGCGAGGGTCGTCTTCCCGGCGCCCGTGTGGCCGATGAGCGCGACGACGCGGCCCGGTTCGAGCGCGAGGTCGACGTCGTGCAGCACCGGCCGCGCCGCGTCGTAGCCGAACGTCACGCGATCGAAAACGACGTGCCCCGGACCGGGCTCGAGCTCCCGCGCACCGGGCGCGTCGCGGATGTCCTCCGGCTCGTCGATCACCTGGAAGATGCGCTCCCCGGACGCCGTCGCGCGCTGCGCTTGGCCGATCCACATCCCGAGCATGCGCATCGGCAGGATCAGCATCGCGAGGTAGAGGTTGAACGCGACGAAGTCGGCGAGCGCGAGACTGCCGTTCGCGACCATCCGCCCGCCGACGAGCAGCACCGCAGCCTGCGCGAGGAGCGGCAGGAAGCTCATCACCGGGACGTAGAAGGCGCGCTGGCGGTTCGCCTTCACGCTCTGCTCGAACACCGCCTCGCTGCGCGCCTCGAACTTGTCCTGCTCCGCCTGTTCCTGCGCGAACGACTTGACGACGTGGACGCCCACGATGTTCTCCTCCGCGACCGTCGCGACATCGGCCATCTTCTGCTGCACGTCGCGCAGGAGCGGATGGCTGACGTGCGAGTAGCGGTACGCGACCGCCGCGAGGATCGGTCCGATCGCGATCGCGATCAGCGCCAGCTTCCACGAGACGACGAAGACGACGATTGCGACGCCGACGATCGTGAACACGTGCTGGAAGAAGAAGATGAGGCCGTAGCCGAGGAAGAACCGCACGCCCTGCAGGTCGACGGTCGCGCGGCTCATCAGCTGCCCCGTCTGGTGACGGTCGTAGTAGCCGAACGAGAGCCGCACGAGCTTCGCGTAGAGCGAGGTGCGCATGTCCATCTCCACGCCGAGCGCCTGCCGGCCCGCGATCAGGCGGCGCCCGCTCATCATCGCCGCGCGCGCGACGCCGACCGCCACGACGGCCCCGACGAGCCAGGGCAGCCGGTGTTCCTGGTCGCGGCCGATCGCGCTCACGACGTCGCGCGTCAGGAAGACGACGAAGAGCGCGGCGGCCTGCGACCCGATCGCCAGTGCGACGGAGATCGCCATCGACCCCTTGTACGGGCGCAGGAACGCGATGAGCCGGCGGAACGTCGCCCGGTAGCGAGGCGCCTGCTGCTCGTCGGTCACCCGTCGCAGGGTACCCACGCTCGCGCGGCTCGCCACGTCACGCACTTTTCCCGCAATTGGCACAGACACGCGACGTTCCGCCGGTAGCGTTGGTCGTGTCGGAGGCGGGGGCGGTTCTTCCCCCTTAATGGTGGGTGGGGGGTAAGTGGGTGGGCGGACCCTAGGTGCGGCCGCGCGCGAGCCGCGCCAGCTCGGCGCGGATGAGGGCCGCCGCCTCCGCGACACGCGCCCGGTTCTCCGGCAGGTTCAACCAGGCGCTCGCTCCCGACGGATGCGGGAGCGGGATCGCGACGGCGCCCTCGTGCTCGTACCGCCGCCCGACGCACTCGGTGACGCTGTTCAGGCCGAGCAACCGCCGTGCGGCCAGCCCGCCGACGGTCACGATCAGCGCCGGCCGCAGCAGCGCGAGCTCCCAGTCCCGCCAGAACTCGCACAGCCGCTGCTCCTCCTGCGTCGGCGTCCGGTCGCCACGACCGGACGGCGCGCGGCCGGGGTAGCACCGCGTCACCGACGCGCAGTAGAAGCTCGCGTAGAACTCGTCCTCCTCCATCTCCAGCCACCGCCGCAGCGTCTTGCCCGCGCGCCCGCGCCACGGGCGCCGCTCGAGTCCCTCCTGGATCCCGGGCGCCTGCCCGAACATGTACGCGCGCCGGCCTTCGCCCGGCGCGATCACCGGCAGCGACTCGAGCGGGTACCCGGCCTCGACGCACGCGCGGCAGAGGCTCTGGTCGCGCTTCAACGACGCGAGCGACCGGTACGACGAGCGGCGGCGCGTCACAGGCGGGGCGCGTCGTCGGTGACGCAGAAGAACCGGGCGGGGTACCCGGGCGGGGCGGTCCCGGGAAACGTGAAGCGTCCGAACTCGATCCGGACGTAGCGCCCGGCCGGAAAGCGGCCCGGGCCGGAGAACGAGCCGCGCCACCGCTCGCCGGGCTCCAGGGCGTGCGGCAGCGGCGGATCGACGCGCTCCGCGAGCGCGTTGTTGTGCACCTCACCCCGCGCGACGCGCCGCTCGACCTCGTCGAGGCGGTTCGTCTCGAAGACGTCGACGCCGAACTGCACGTGGTTCGGGTGGTGCGGCCGCGACACCTGGACGGCGGTGCCGGTGTGGTTCGCGATCGACGCGTCGACGCGCCAGCCGTCGCGGCGGAGGACGAGCCGTCGCACGTGGATCTCGATGTCACGGCCCTTCGGTCCGCAGTCGGAGGAACCGTGGAACGGGACCGTCTGCGGCGGCGCCCAGGCGACGCGCTCCGTCGAGCCGCAGCCGGTGGAGACCAGCACCGCGCCGGCGACCACCGCGTACTTCACGACGCGCTCCGAACGACCACGAACGCGTGACCGGCATGGAGCGTCTCGCCTCCGCTGAGCTCGGCGGCCAGGCCGTCCGGCGTGAAGAAGCGCTTGAAGACCTGCCAGCGCGACCCGTCGTTCAGCACGCGCTCCTGCCACTCCGCGTCGACCGTCGAGTGGGCCCGCGACGCGTCGACCACCACTAGCTCGCGCGCGACGCGGCGTGCCTCGCCGAGGAACCGGGCTGCGTCGTCCGGCTCGAGATGGCCGTAGAAGTGAGCGGTGAACACGCGGTCGAACGACCCGTCCGGAAACGGCAGGTCGAATGCGTCGCCTCGCACGAACGTCGCGTGCGGCGCCGCGCGACGCGCCTCCTCCAGCATTCGCTCGCTCTGGTCGAGGCCGACGACGTCGTCCCGGAGGTACCGGGTCAGGAAGCCCGTGCCGCAGGCGACGTCGAGGGTGCGCGCGGCCGGAAGGGCTTCGATCGCCGCCGCGAGCGCCTCGAGCTCACGTTCCCAGGACTCGCGGTCGCGCCCCGTCCACTTGCCCGCGCTGCGGTAGAAGTCGTCGTACTCCCGCGCGCGCCGGTCGTAGTACTCCTTCAGGCCAGCGCCTCCCGGTCTCGGCTCGCACTCGCGAGCGCGCCGTCCGTCCGGCCCACGTTGCGGAGGGCGTCGTGCTCCGACGCGATCTCGTACTCCCGCCGGGATTCGTCCACCCTCCTAGAGTACGGCCGTGCTGCCGCTCGAGTCGGTTCCGAACTTCTCGGAGGGCCGCGACCGGGCGACGATCGACGCGATCGGCGCGGCGCTCGAGACGCACGCCCGCGTGCTCGACCTGCACGTGGACGGCGACCACAACCGCAGCGTCTTCACCCTCGTCGGCGAGGACGACGCGCTGGTGGAGGCGCTGGTCGCCGGCATCGCCGTCGCGAAGGAGCGGATCGACCTGCGGACGCATGCCGGCGCACACCCGCGCGTCGGCGCCGCCGACGTGGTGCCGCTCGTCCCGATCCGGCCGACCGACATGGACCGCGCGGGAGCGGCCGCGCTCGAGGTGGCGCGCCGCGTCGGCGACCTCGGGCTGCCGGTCTTCCTGTACGCGCCGCCGGAGCGCGGGCCTGCGTTCTACCGGCGCGGCGGCGTCGAGGAGCTTCAACGGCGCGTGGACACCGGCGAGCTTGCGCCGGACTTCGGCCCCCCGCGGCTCGATCCGCGCGCCGGGGCCGTGATCCTCGGCGCGCGCCGGCCGCTGATCGCGTTCAACGTCAACCTGCGCGGCCCCCTCGAGGTCGCGCGAGAGATCGCTGCCGTCGTGCGCGAGCACGGCGGAGGCTTCCCGGGCGTCCGCGCGCTCGGACTCGACCTTCCGCGCGCCGGTGTCGTCCAGGTGTCGATGAACGTCGAGGACTGGGAGGCGGCCGCCTTGCACGACATCGTTGCGCGCATCGCGGACGAGGCGGCGGCCCGCGGTGCGGAGGTGCTCGGCTCGGAGCTCGTCGGCCTGATGCCCGCAGGCGCGGCCGCGGCGGCGGCCGGCGCGACGCTCAGGATCGACGGGTTCGACGCGTCGCACGTGCTCGAGCTTCGCCTCCTCGACGACTGACCGCGAACGCTGCGCCCGCGAGTCCGACGAGCGGCAGCGCAACCGCCGCGCCCGCGAACACCGTGGGTGGCGAGAAGAAGGCAAACAGCGTCGACACGAAGAGCAACCCGGTCGCGTGCGCACCGCGATGGGTCAGCGAGATCAGCCCGAGCACGCGTCCGAGCACCGAGTCGGGAACCTCCTCCTGCGCCGCGGAGGTCAGCAGCACGACGGCGGAGCTCTGGCCGACGGCGGCGCACGCCGCCCCGGCGATCGCGACGCCGAGCGAGCCTGCGAGCGCCATCAGCCCGTAGGCGGGCAGGTAGAGCGTCCACGCGAGCAGTGATGCGAGCGCCTTCCGCCGGATGCGAACGTGCGCGAGGACGATCCCGCTCGCGATCGACCCGAGCGCATATCCGATCATGACGACTGCGAAGCCGCCGGCCCCATGCCCGAGCGTGTCGCGGACAAGCGTCGGGACGCCGCCGATCCACGTTCCCGCCGAGATCGTGATCGCGGCGCCGAGTGCGACGACACCTGCGGCGAGCATCGGGCGCGGCTGCAGCGCTGCGAGTCCCTCGCGCACGCGCGGCGCCTCGGCGTGCCCCGCGCGTCCGCTCCCACCTCGGACGCGCGAGATCAAGAGCGCGGAGGCCAGGAACGAGACTGCGTTGACGGCAAAGAACGCACTTACCGGCAGCGCCCACACGAGCGCCGCGGCGAGCGCCCACCCGCCGACCGACAGCGCCTGCGCCGTCGCCTGCACGAGCGCGTTCGCCTGCTGCACGTTCTCACGGTCGACGAGCGACGGCACGAGCGCGCCGTACGCGGGCGCGAAGTAACTCGTCGCGGTCTCGAGGATGAACGCCGCGATCACGAGCGCCCAGATCGGTAGGTGGCCCGTGAGCCCCGCGACCGCAACGGGCACGAGGGTGGCGGCGCGGGCGAGGTCGGCGCTCACCATCAGCCGCTTCCGGTCGAAGCGATCTGCGGCAACGCCGCCGTGTAGGCCGAAGACGAGCGCCGGAACGCTGTCCGCGAGGCGGACGGCGATCACGCCGAGCGGGCCGCCCGCCTCGAGGGCGAACCACATCAGCGCGATGTAGTGAAGCGCATCACCGAGCTCGCTGGCGGCGACCGCGAGGTAGACGCGGCGAAAGTCGCGGCGCCCGAGGAGGGCGAGCGCCCCGACGCGCTCCGCCGCCGGCGGCGCGGCCGTCTCGATCTCGCGCGGACGGTCGAAGACAGGATCGGACACCGAATGCTCAGTCTGCCGCGGGTCCACCGCCGGTCTGGAAGAAACCGGCGGTCGCCGTTTGCGGCGAGACCCGAGAGCTACACTCGCGGCGTGCTCGCCACGCGCGCGCTCACCGGCGACGACCTGACCGTCGAGGACGTCTGGGCCGTCGCCGTCGAAGGCGCACCCGCGTCACTCGCCGATACCGCGCGCGGGCGGATGCGCGCGGCGCGCGACGTCGTCGAGCGCGTCGCCCACGGCACGAGCGAGCACACCTACGGCGTCAACACGGGCTTCGGCCGTTTCGTCTCGAAGTCGATTCCGCCGGAGCTGACCGAGGAGCTGCAGCTCCGGCTTCTCCGCTCGCACGCGTGCGGCGTCGGCGAGGCGTATCCCGACGAGGTCGTGCGCGCCGCGATGCTCCTGCGCGCCAACGCCCTCGCCAAGGGCAATTCGGGCGCGCGTATCGCGACCGTCGAGCTGCTGCTCGAATGTCTGAACCGCGGCGTCCTGCCACGCGTCCCCGCGCGCGGGTCGGTCGGCGCGTCCGGCGACCTGGCGCCGCTCGCCCACCTCGCCTTGCCGCTCGTCGGCGAAGGGCAGGCGCGCGTCGGGGACGAGCTCCTTCCAGGCGCGGACGCGCTCGTCCGTGTGGGCCTCGAGCCGGTTCGACTGGCGGCGAAGGAAGGGCTCTCGCTGATCAACGGGACCCAGTTCATGGCCGCGCAGGGCGCGCTCGCGCTCGTGCGCGCAGGGCGACTGGCGAAGACCGCGGACCTCGCGTGCGCGCTCTCGCTGGAGGCGCTCCAGGGGTCCCAGACGTCGTTCCTCCCGCAGGTGCACGCGCTTCGACCGCTGCGGGGCCAGGGGGTGTCGGCCGCGAACGTCCTGCGGCTGCTCGAGGGCTCGGCGATCAACGAGTCGCACCGCTGGTGCGGTCGCGTGCAGGACGCGTACTCGCTGCGCTGCGCGCCGCAGGTGCACGGAGCCTCGCGCGATCTGCTCGACTACGTCGAGTACACCGTCGGCACGGAATTGAACGCCGCGACGGACAACCCGCTCGTACTCGTCGACGACGGGATGCTCGTCTCCGCCGGCAACTTCCACGGGCAGCCGCTCGCGTTCGCGCTCGACGCGCTGGCGATGGCCGTATCCGAGTTCGCCAGCATCTCCGAGCGCCGCGTCGAGCGGCTCGTGAACCCGAATCTGAGCGACGGCCTGCCCGCGTTCCTCACTACGAACGGCGGTCTGAACAGCGGATTCATGATCCCGCAGTACGTTGCGGCGTCGCTCGTCTCGGAGAACAAGTCGCTGTGCCATCCGGCGTCCGTAGACTCGATCCCGACGAGCGCGGGGCAGGAGGATCACGTCTCGATGGGCAATGCGTCCGCACTGAAGGCGTGGCAGGTGCTCGCGAACTCGGAGCGCGCGCTCGCGATCGAGCTGCTCGCCGCGGCGCAGGGCGTCGAGTTCCTCGCGCCGCTCGAGCCGGGGCGCGGGGCGCGCGCGACGCACCGGTTCGTGCGGACGCTGTCGCCTCGCCTCCGCGACGACCGCTCGCTGGGGGCGGACATCGAGGCCGTGGCCGCCGCGATTCGCGACGGGTCGATCGTCGCGGCGGTCGAGGCCGAGGTGGGCGAGCTCGCATGAGCCGCCCGCGCAGGCTCAGCTGGGGCGGCCCGCCGGACAAACCGGCGCCGAAGCGGCCGTACCGGGACACGATCGTCGTCTACGCGGTGCTGGCGTTGGTGATCGTCCTCGTCTCCTGGCTCACCGGCGGAGGGCTCGGCCGCGCGATCGGGTTCGCCGTGGCGTTCTTCGTGGTCGCGACCGCGTACAGCTCCTGGCAGTGGCGGAAGCGGCTCGAGGAGGAAGACCGGCGGCGCGCCGCGGGCGAGGAGAGCGGCCCGTGACGACCGCGGCGTCGCTCGACTCGCTCGTTGAGTCGCTGTGCGGCGATCTTTCGTCCATCCAGGCCCCGCGTGGGAGGGAGCTGAATGCGCGGTCGTGGTCGACCGAAGCGCCGCTGCGGATGCTGCTCAACAACCTCGACGCCGAGGTCGCGGAGAAGCCGGAGGAGCTCGTCGTCTACGGTGGGTCGGGCCGGGCCGCGCGCTCGCACGAGGCGCTCCGCGCGATCGTGCGCACGCTCCTCACGCTGCGCGAGGACGAGAGTCTGCTCGTGCAGAGCGGCAAGCCGGTGGCCGTCTTCCGCACGCACGAGCACGCGCCGCGCGTTCTGATCGCCAACTCGCTGCTCGTGCCGAAGTGGGCAACGTGGGACGAGTTCCGGCGCCTCGAGGCGGAAGGGCTGACGATGTTCGGCCAGATGACCGCGGGTTCCTGGATCTACATCGGCACGCAAGGGATCCTGCAGGGGACGTACCAGACGTTCGCCGCAGCCGGCCAGAAGCACTTCGGCAGCGCCGACCTTCGCGGCCGCACCATCCTCACTGCCGGGCTTGGCGGCATGGGCGGCGCGCAGCCGCTCGCCGCGACACTCGCCGGCGCTGCAGCGCTCTGCATCGAGGTCGATCCAGCGCGGATCGAGCGGCGCCTGCAGACGAGATACGTCGACGAAGCGACGGACTCGCTCGATGACGCGCTCGCGCGGGTCCGCGCTGCAGCGAGCGATGGGCGGCCCCTCTCTGTTGCCTTGCTCGGCAACGCTGCCGAGATCGTGCCGAAACTGTCACAAAAGCGTGAATTCTTCGATCTCGTCACCGATCAAACCGCGGCGCACGATCCCCTCACGGGATACATCCCCGTCGGCCTCGACGTCGCAGAAGCCGCTTCGTTGCGCGAAAACGATCCCGACGAGTACCTGCGCCAGGCCCGCGAGTCGATCGTTCGCCACGTCGAAGGGCTCCTCGAGTACGTCGGACTCGGAAGCTACGTTTTCGACTATGGCAACAACTTGCGAGGTGAGGCCCGTGAAGGTGGCGTAACCGAGGCGTTCACATACCCGGGCTTCGTCCCGGCCTATATCCGGCCGCTCTTCTGCCGCGGGATCGGGCCGTTTCGCTGGGCAGTGCTGTCCGGGGACCCGGCCGACATCGCGACGATCGACGCGGCGCTGCGAGAGCTCTTCCCGGGCGACGAGCTCCTCCAGCGCTGGCTCGAGCTCGCTCCCTCGCGGATCGCCTTCCAGGGCTTGCCGGCGCGCATCTGCTGGCTGGGCTACGGCGACCGCGCGCGCGCCGGGCTCGCGATCAACGAGCTCGTACGGTCGGGCCGCGTCAAGGCGCCGGTCGTGATCGGACGCGACCATCTCGACTCCGGGTCGGTCGCATCGCCGTACCGCGAGACGGAGGCCATGCGCGATGGCTCCGACGCGATCGCGGACTGGCCGATCCTCAACGCGCTCGTGAACACGGCCGCGGGGGCGACGTGGGTCAGCGTCCACCACGGCGGCGGCGTCGGGATCGGCAACTCGATCCACGCCGGCATGGTCGTCGTCGCCGACGGAACGGACGAGATGGCGGAGCGTCTCGAACGCGTGCTTACGGCCGACCCCGGCACCGGCGTGCTGCGTCACCTCGACGCCGGCTACGACGAGGCTATCGACGCTGCGCAAGAGCACGGCCTCCGCGCGCCGATGCAGGGCGACGTCTGACGACGCGTCCGTGACGCGCCTGCTCGTTCGCGATCTCGCGCAGCTCGCGACACCGTCGGCAGGCCGTGCGCCGCTGCGCGGTGGCGATCTCGGCGGCGTGGACGTGCTCGAGGACGCATACGTCCTCATCGACGGCGAGCGCATCGACGCCGTCGGGCGGATGCGCGACCTCCGGCCGCTCGCCGGCGCCGACGTCGAGGACTTCGACGGTCGCGGCCTCTGTGCGGTCCCCGGCCTGGTCGACTGCCACACGCACCCTGCGTGGGCCGGCGATCGCGTCGAGGAGTTCTCGCTCCGCGCAGCCGGCGCGAGCTACGAGGAGCTGCACGCCGCCGGCGGCGGGATCCTGTCGACGGTCCGCGCGACCCGCGCTGCGGGCGAGGACGGCCTTCGCGACCGTGTCGGGCGGCACGCCGCGTGGATGCTGCGTCACGGCACCACGACCTGGGAGGGCAAGTCGGGCTACGGCCTCGACCGCGATACCGAGCTCGCGTCGCTGCGTGCAGTCGCCGCGGCGGGCGGCATCCCGACCTGGCTCGGCGCGCATGCGCTCCCGCCGGAGTTCCACGACGCGGACGCCTACCTCGACTTCGCGCTCACGGAGGTGCTCCCCGACGCGGCGCAGGTCGCCGAGGCCGCGGACGTTTTCCTGGAGCGCGGCGCGTTCGACGTCCACCGGGCACGGCGCTACCTGACGGCCTGCCGCGAGGCCGGCCTGGCCCTGCGCCTGCACGGCGACCAGTTCACGGAGTCGGGGGCGATCCCGCTCGCGGCCGAGCTGGGTGCACGGTCCGTCGACCACCTCGAGGCGACCGGACCTGCCGGCGTACATGCCCTCGCGGCGTCGGACGTCGTCGGCGTCCTCCTGCCTGCGAGCGCGCTCTTCCTCGGTCGCCCGATGCCGCCCGCGCGCGCGCTCGCGGACGCCGGCGCGGCGATCGCGCTCGCCACCGACTTCAACCCGGGAAGCGCATTCACGGAGAGCCTCCCGCTCGTGTGCTCGCTCGCGTGCACGCAACTGAAGCTGTCCCCGGCCGAGGCGCTGAGCGCCGTGACGGTCAACGCCGCGCACGTCCTCGCGCGACCCCACGTCGGCCGGCTGGCGCCGGGCTACACCGGGGACGTCACGCTGCTCGACGCGCCGGACTGGCGCTACCTGGCGTACCACCTCGCCGGCGACGTCGTCGCGGGCGTGATCACGGGTGGACGACTTGCGTGGCGGCGCTAGGCTGGACGTCGTGCCGAGCCGAAAGCAGCGTCGCCGCCGCCAGAAGTCGTTCCGCCACGACTACGAGTTCGTGCTGCTCGACGAGGAGGGCAACGAGGTCGAGGTCGACCCTGCGGAGCTGCGCGCAGAGAAGGAGAAGGCCAGGCCGGAGAAGTCGAAGCCGAAGCCCGCCGCACGGTCGAAGGGACGCGCCACGACACGCACCGGCCGCACGATCGAGCCGGCCTCATGGCGCCGGGTCGGCAAGCGCGCACTGATCTTCGCTCCGCTGATGTTCGTCGCGGTTTCCGTGCTCGACAAGCAGTTGACTGTCCTGCAGCACGCTGCGCAGACCCTCACCCTGCTCGCGTTCTTCCTACCGTTCAGCTACGCGATGGACACGGTGGCGTACCGCATGTACCTGAGGCGCACCGGGCAGTTGGCCGCGAACGAGCCGAAGAAAAGGCGTCAGCTCTGGGGACGGTCGCCGCGGTAGTGGCCCTCACCGGGCCACGGCGCGAGGATCAAGAGCACGCGCGCGCCGTCGTCGCTAGCAAGTGCGTGGCGCTCGTCGGGTGAGAACCGGAAGAGCGCGCCCCGCTTCGCCTCGACCGTCTCGCCGCCGGCCTGGACGCTCACCGCACCGTCGAGGACCGCGACCCACGCGTTCTCCTTGACCTGATGGTCGCCCAGCTTCTGGCCGGGCGACAGGACGATGAGCACCGCGCGCGCGCCTTCGTCCTGGTGGAGGACGACCGGATCGCGCGTCCCGTCGGGCGCGTCGATCGACATCAGGTCCCACCGCTGCACGGAGGAGAGCGTATTTCACGGCGCGGATACACTCAAACGCCCGATGCCGCTCGTCGTCGACCGCTTCACGCTGGGCGCGTTCCAGTCGAACTGCTATGTGCTTCGCTCCGAGCGCGGCGCGCCCGAGGCGGCCGTCGTCGATCCCGGCGACGACCCGACGCCGGTGCGGCTCGAGCTGGCGCGCATGCGCGCGCGGGTGGGCGGGATCCTCGTCACGCACACCGACGTCGACCACATCGCCGGCGTCGCGGCTCTCGCCCAAGGCACCGGCGCAGAGGTCTGGGCACCGGTCGGCGAGGTCGACGCTCTCCGCGACGGCCGGCCGCGCGGACCGTTCCCCGTGGAGCCGCACGACCCCGCTCACACCGTATCCGGGGGCGACGAGATCACGGTTGCGGGCATCACCTTCGAGGTGGTCGACGTTCCGGGCCACAGCGCCGGTCACGTCGCGTTCCACGCGGACGGCGCCCTCTTCTCCGGCGACGTCGTCTTCGCGGGCTCGGTCGGACGCGTAGATCTCCCCGGCGGCGACTGGGCGACGCTGCTCGAGTCGATCCGAACGCTGCTCGAACGCTTCGGTCCCGAGACGACGGTCTACCCCGGCCACGGCCCCGCGACGACGCTCGAGCGCGAGCTCGCGACGAACCCGTTCCTGCGCGAGCTCCGCGCCGCAGCGCCAGAGTGAGCGACCGGACGAAGTTCCAGGCGCCGCGGGGCACGCACGACGTCCTGCCGGGCGACGATCTCTGGTGGCACCTCGTTCGCACGATGGAGCAGATCGCCGTCGACTACGGCTGGGGCCGCATCCAGACGCCGGGGTTCGAGGACACCGCGCTCTTCGCGCGCACCGCCGGCGAGGCCTCCGACGTCGTGCACAAGGAGATGTACACCTTCACCGACCGCAGCAACCGGAGCCTCACGCTTCGCCCCGAAGGGACGGCCCCGATCTGCCGCGCCTACGTGGAGCACGGGATGGACCGGCTGCCGCAACCGGTGAAAATGTTCACGATCGCGCCGATGTACCGGTACGGCCGGCCGGGGCGCGGCCGGTACCGCGAGCACTACCAGTGGTCGGTCGAGGCGATCGGATCCGCCGATCCCGCGCTCGACGCGGAGATCGTCCAGCTCTACCACGAGCTCCTGCGCCGCCTCGGCGTGACGCAATGGGAGCTCCGCCTGAACTCGATCGGCGATCCGAACTGCCGGCCGGCGTACGTCGAGCGTCTCAACGAGTGGCTCGACGCACATGCCGACCTTCTCGACGAGGACGCGCGCCACAAGCGCGCGACGAGCCCGCTTCAGGTCTTCGACGTGAAGAACCCGGAGCTGCGCAAGGCGCTCGAGGACGCGCCGAAGGTCGGCGAGTCGCTCTGCGACGCGTGCCGGGAGCACTTCGACGCGGTCCGCCGGCACCTCGACCTGTACGGAGTCCCGTACGCGGTCGACCCGACGCTCGTGCGCGGGCTCGACTACTACTCGCGCACCACGTTCGAGTTCGTCGGACCCGAAGAGAACGTCAACTCGACGATCTGCGGGGGCGGGCGCTACGACGGCCTGATCGAGCAGATCGGGGGCCCGCCGACGCCAGGCATCGGCTTCGGCGCAGGCCTCGAGCGGCTCATTCTCGCGCTCGAGAACGAGGGGATCGCCGCCACGCCGCGGGCGATCGACGTCTTCTTCGTCGTCGACGGCGCGCCGCGCGAGCGCATCCTCGAGGCGATGGCGGAGCTCCGGCGCGCCGGCGTCTCCGCGGATGCCGACTACGCCGGGCGTTCCGTGAAGGGTCAGATGACGCAGGCGGGCCGCAGCGGGGCGCGCACCATCGTCGTTGCCCGCGAGGACAACGCGGCGATCCGGCGTGGCCGCGACGACGAGCACGTGGTCGCTCTCGACCAGCTCGTCGCTACGCTCCGCCCTTCATGAACGCCTGGCGCGACATCGACGGCAGCTCGCTGCGTCCGCAGGACGAAGGGCGCACCGTCATGCTCGCCGGCTGGGTCGCGCGCCGGCGCGACCACGGCGGACTCGTGTTCATCGACCTGCGCGACGAGCGCGGAATCGTCCAGCTCGTTGTCAACCCGGAAAACGCACCGGAGGCGGCGAGCATCGCGCACGAGACCCGCAACGAGTTCGTCGTCCAGGCCCGCGGCCGCGTCGTCCGCCGTGCACCGGAGACGGTCAACCCGAACATGGCGACCGGCGAGGTCGAGGTGCAGGTCGACGAGCTGACGATCCTGAGCCGCTCGACGCCGCTCCCGTTCCAGCTCGACGAGGAGGGCGTCGACGAGACGCTGCGCATCCGCTACCGGTGGCTCGACCTGCGCCGCGAGCGCCTGCAACGCAACATCCGGACCCGCGCGAAGCTCACCTCGATCATCCGCCAGGAGATGGAGCGCGACGAGTTCGTCGACATCGAGACGCCGATCATGGGCAAGCCGACGCCCGAGGGAGCGCGCGACTTCCTCGTCCCGACGCGGCTGCAGCCCGGACGCTTCTTCGCCCTGCCGCAGAGCCCGCAGATCTACAAGCAGCTGCTCGTGATCGCGGGCTTCGAACGCTACTACCAGATCGCGCGCTGCTTCCGCGACGAAGATCTCCGCGCCGACCGCCTGCAGGAACTGACGCAGCTCGACGTCGAGCTCGCGTTCCCGGACCAGGACTACCTCTTCTCGCTCATCGAGCGCGTCATCGCACGTGTGTGGCGCGAGACGATCGGCGTCGAGCTCGAGACCCCGTTCCCGCGGATGCAGTGGCAAGAGGCGGACCTGCGCTACGGATCCGACAAGCCCGACCTGCGGTTCGGCCTCGAGATCCAGGATGCGACCGCGCTGACGCGCGGCTCCGAGTTCGGCGTCTTCGCGAACGCGAAGGCGGTGCGGTATCTCCGCGTGCCGAGGGAGTTGTCGCGCGGCGAGGTGCAGAAGCTCGAGGAGCTCGCAAAGAGCTGGGGGGCGAAGGGGCTCGCCTACGTCGTCTTCCGCGCGGACGGCGAGGTCAGCTCGCCGATCGCGAAGTTCCTCGCGCAGGACGTGCTCGACGCGCTACGCGAGCCCGGCACCACCGCGCTCTTCGCGGCCGACGAGCCCGCGGAGGTCTCGCGCGTGCTCGGCTTCCTCCGGCTGCATCTCGGGCGTGAGCTCGAACTCGTCGACGAAACGGCGTGGAAGTTCCTCTGGGTGACGGACTTCCCGATGTTCAAGTGGGATCCCGAACTCGAGCGCTGGGATGCCGAGCATCATCCGTTCACGCGCCCGACCGCGGAGAGCCTGCCGCTGCTCGACACCGACCCGGGTGCCGCGAAGGCGATCGCGTACGACCTCGTCGGCAACGGCCTCGAGCTCGCGGGCGGTTCGTTCCGGATCCACGAGCCCGACCTGCAGGCGAGGGTGTTCGACCTGCTGAAGATCTCGCCGGAGGAGCAGCGCTCGAAGTTCGGCTTCCTCCTCGACGCTCTCGCGATGGGTGCGCCGCCGCACGGTGGGATCGCCTCCGGCATCGACCGCCTGTCGATGGCGCTCCTCGACGAGCCGTACATCCGCGACACCGTTGCGTTTCCGAAGAACCAGGCCGGCGTCGACCCGATGTCGGGTGCGCCGACGCCTGTCGAGCCCGAGCAGCTCGAGGAGCTCGGGATCGCCGTGGTCGCCGAGGTCGAGCCGGTCGAGAAATAACAGCATCCGGCCGATGGAACGGGCATACTTGGGGCAACCGGCCGCAGGAGCCGGTCGTTTCCTCCTGAATTCTTCGTCGTGTCCACGCAAGAGCCCACCCCGCCGATCGCTGCGCTGACCTCGCTTCCGCGCCTCGAGGACATCCCTCGGGCCGACGGCGGAGGGTACGACCCCGACGGCGTTCGCGACGCGTTCGAGGCCTTCCGCAAGCACGCGCTCCAGCTGCAGGCGCAGCTCCGGGTGCTCCAGGCGGCGGGGAAGACGGCGAACGTCGAGCCGACCGGACACGCCGTCCGGATGGACGCGCTGCATCTCATCCGTGCGGCTGCAGAATTCGCCGACGCGCTCGAGCGGGACGCGCAGAACGCGTCGGCCGCGCAGCTCGGCCGCACCGAAGAGGAGGTGCGCCGGAGGCAGCGCGAGCTGCAGGAGCGCGCAGCCGAGATCGAGGCGTTCCGCAACGAGAGCGAGCGGATGCGGAACGAGATCCTGAACGCGGCCAACAACGAGGCGCGCGAGCTGCTCGCGAACGCGAACCGCGACGCCACGACCGAGCTCGGCGAGGCCGAGGCGCGCGGTGCCCGCCTGCTCGAGCAGTCGCGGCACCAGGCGACCGAGCTCACCAACGCGGCGCGTGCCGAGGTCGAGCAAACGCTCGAGTGGGCGCGTACGCAGGCGTCCGCGATCATGGCGCGCGCCCAGCAAGGCGCCGAGCAGCTGCTCACCGCTGCCGGGCTCGGCTCCGACGCGATCGCAGAGGTCTCCACCGCGATCGTCGAGGCCGCCCGCGCGGCGACCGAGGCATCGCGCCAGCGGCCCGCGGCGCCCCAGGGCGCGGCGCCTCCGCCGCCCGTCGCCGCCGTCGCGGCTCCGGTCGCGGAGCCCGAACCCGAGACGGAAGCAGACCCGGAGCCGGAGGCCGAGGAGCCACCGCCCGCCGCCGAGGAAGAACTGTCGCCGCACGAGCGCGCAAGGCGCCGCGTCGAAGACGCCGCGCGTGCGGCCGGACTCACGCCGCCCTCCGCGCCCGACGTCGCTGCCCCGGCCGAGCCGGTGCTACCGCCGGCGACGCCCCCGCCGCCGCCCGTGTCGGATTCGCCCGCGCCGCCGACCTCGCCTGCCGAGCAGCAGGACGAGGACCAGTCCTAGCCGAAGAGGAGGCGCGTGCCCGAGCGTCGCGCGTCACGGTTCGCCGTGGAAGTGCTCTTCCTCGTCGCCCTCGCGGTCGGTCTCGTGCTCGCCGAGGCGCCGCCGCTGCTGATCGGCGGGCTGATGCTCCTCGGCTGGCTGATCGTCGCGCTGTTCGAGTGGGCGGCATGGCGCGACGAGCCCCACTTCGGAAGCGGCCTGCCGCCCCGCTATTACGTCCCCCAGATCTCGCTGCCTCCGCGGCGGCCGCTCGAGCAGGTCGGGCTCGGCTACCCCGCGGCCGAGCAGCGCGACGAAGCGCCGACGTGGATCGCGTCGCCCGCCCTGCGCGCCGAGGTCCTGGGCGAGTGGCCCGTCGCGGCCGCGCCGCCGGGGGAGGAGACACAGGAGGAGCCGCCCACCGGCGAGTCCGCCGGCGAGGTCGAGCCCGTCGAGGATGCGGAGCCGGAGGTCGTCGAGCTGGACGAGACCGCGCCCGCCGAGCCTCGCCGCCGACGCCTCTGGGGCGGCCGCGACGAGGCCGGCGACGACGTCGACCCGTGGACCGTGGCGGAACTGCCCGTCGAGCCGGAAGCGGCCGAGGGGCCGCGCGAGCCTCCGCCGCTCGTCGACCTTGCACCGACGGCGGACCGGACCGCGCGCCACCGGCTCGACCCGCTTCCGGAGCCGGCGCAGAAGCGTCGGCTCAGGCGTCGGCCGGTCCAGGAGGACGGCCCTGCGGTCGAGGTTCCCGCGCGCCCGACCGGCGTCCGCGTCCTGCCCGGCCGGTCGAGGCGCGAGGATTAGCGCGTGAAGCTCCTGCGCCGACCCGGCCCCCGGCTGCTGATCGAGGCCGCCGCGATCGTGCTCGCGGCGCTGCTCGCGGCGGTCATGGACCTCGGCCCGTGGTGGATAGCCGCCGCGGTGTTCGGCGTGTGGGTCGTGAGCGCCCTGATCGAACGCTCGCTATCGGTTCCGCGACCCGAGCCGGCGGTGGCCGTGAGTCCGGTGCCGGTGGCCGTCGAGGAGCCTCCCCGCGTGCGCGTTCTCGAGCGCGAGGAGCGCGCGCCGGAGGCCGCGCCCGAGCCGGTTACGGCCGAGCCGGAGCCGGAGCCGGTCGCTGTCGAACCCGAACCCGAACCCGAGCCGGAGCCGGAGCCGGAGCCGGAGCCGGTGGCCGTCGTTCCGGAGCCCGAGCCCGAACCTGAGCCCGAGCCGGAGCCCGAGCCGGAGCCCGAGCCAGAGCCCGAGCCAGAGCCCGAGCCCGAGCCGGTCGCCGTGGCGCCCGCGGCGCCGCCGCAGCCGGTGATCATCGCCGGGCCGCCGCGACAATGGAACCTCTGGAGCCTCGAGAAGGTCGCGCGCGACAACGCGGGCGACAACGAGGAGCTCACGTTTCTCCTGATGTATCTGCGCGAGTTCGCCAGTCCCGACGGAGAGCTGCCGGTCGACTTCGATGCACTCGTCCGCGAGTCGTTCGGCGAGCTGCTGGCGGTGGCGGCGCGGTGAGGGCTCGCCTAGCGCAGCGCGAGATCGCGCTCGCAGGCGTCGCCCTGCTCGCCGCGGTCGCGTCCCTCGCGCTCACGTCGGGGCGGCGCGACAACGAGTCGACGCTCCCGGAGCCCGCGGGGTCGTACACGGCGCTCGCCGGCTCGAGCGGTCCCGGTGCGTTCGGGAAGCGAACCGCGTGCGGCGAGGTGCTAGGCCCCGAGACCGTGGGCGTCGCGCATCCAGTCCTGCCGTGCGGGGTGTACATCTACGTCACGTACGGCCGCAAGCACGTCCTCGCTCCCGTGATCGACCGCGGCCCGTACGTGCCGGGACGCACGTTCGATCTGACGGACGCGCTCGCGCGCAAGCTCGGTCTACGGGGAGTGCAGGAGATTCACTGGAGCTACGCGCGCACGAGTTGATCCTGGGCTACAGTGCGCCGCGGATGCCCGACCCCGTTCGCAGTGCCGTGCATCCATGTAGAACCAACGCTACGTGAAAGGGAGCTCGCGTCGGGCCCAGGCGAAAGCTGAAGGTCCGCACGGCACCCACCTGGCTTGCCAGGTTCACAAGGGCGCGGCCGGGTCGGCGGGGTCGGGGCATCACTTCTCTTGCGCGTGCGCCATGCGCGCATGCGTCGCTCTTTTCACGAAGTTGGCACAGACACGCGCGCCTTTCCGTGGCAGCCTTGTTCGTACCCCCATTAGGGAGGGCGGGGGGTTAGTGGGTGGGTGGTCCTACAGCGCGGTCCGTCGCGTGCGCGCACGCGCGCGCGAGGCAAACCCGGCAGGCGGAGCTACGCTGGCCGGATGATCGAGCTCTTCGGCGACTCCTCGCGCGACGGCGACTGGGCCGCCGTCCGCCTGCGCATCGACAGTGGGCGCATCGTCGACGCCGACGCGCCCGGGGTGGCGCAAGACCTGCGCGGGCTCACCTTGCTCGAGGCCGCGGCCGTCGGCGGCGAGACCCTTCCCGTCGACGCGCTCGCGAACGCGATCGGCCTGGCGGTGACGGCGCGCGCCGACGACGCGCGCACTGCGGTGGCCATGAGCGGCGGCGTCGACAGCGCCGTCGCGCTCCTGCGTGCGGGATCGAACGCGGTCGGGGTCACCCTCCGGCTCTGGGTCGACCCGCACGGGCCCGATACCGAGCGCGCGTGCTGCTCGCCGTCGGCCGTGATCGCCGCGCGCGAGGCCTGTCACGCACGCGGCCTTCCGCACGTGACCCTCGACCTGCGGGAGGAGTTCCGGCGCGTGATCGTCGCACCGTTCGTCGACGGCTACAGGCGAGGCGAGACGCCGAACCCATGCATCCGCTGCAACGGCAGCTTCCGCTTCGCCGAGCTGCTCGCGGCCGCGCGCCGCGTCGGCGCGGCCCGCCTCGCGACCGGCCATTACGCGCGCATCGCCGAGCGCGACGGCATGCTTCTCCTCGCGCGCGCACGCGACGCCGACAAGGACCAGAGCTACATGCTTGCCCGGCTCGATCCGCGCCTCCTCGACCGCGTGTGGTTCCCGCTCGGCGACCAGACGAAAGAGGAGACGCGTGCGCAGGCAGAGGAGGCGGGCCTCGCGGCCGCCCGTCGCGCCGAGAGCCAGGAGGCCTGCTTCCTGGCCGGCGACGACTACCGTGCGTTCCTCGCGCGACACGGCCTCGGGCCGGCGTCCGGTCCGATCGTCGACGAGGCCGGAGACCCGCGTGGCACGCACGACGGGTACTGGCGCTACACGTCCGGCCAGCGCCGCGGGCTGGGCGTCGCGTCGACCGAGCCGCTGTACGCACTCGACACCGACGCGCGCACGAACACCGTCGTCGTGGGGCCGCGCGCAGCGCTCGCGCGCACTCGCGTATCCGCGCGCGGACGTCTGTATGCGAACGCGACTCGCGTCGAGGCCAAGCTGCGCTACCGATCGCCCGCGGTCGGCGCGACGGTGGAGCCGACGGCGCGCGGGTTCCGGCTCGCGCTCGACGAGCCGGCTTACGGCGTCGCACGGGGGCAGGCGGCTGTTCTCTACGAGGACGACATCGTCGTCGGGTGCGGATTGGTGACGTCCGCCGGACGCACGTAGTATCGGACGGTGCCAGTCGCGTTCTCGCCCGGCGACGTCGCCTACATCGCGCTCGCGGTCTTCCTGCTCGCCGTCGGTCTCGGCCTGGGCTGGGCATTTTTCCGCTTGGCCGGAACTCTCGACCGCCTATCGTCGTTCATCAAGGGGACGGAGAACGAGCTCCTCCCGGTGATCAACAAGGTGGGGGGGTCGGTCGACCGGGTGAACGCACAACTGGACAAGCTGGACCAGGCCACCGACAGTGCTGTCGATGCCGTTGAGGCCGTCGACGAGGCGGTTCGCGCCGCCAGCTTCGCCGTCAAGCGGCCGGTGCAGAAGCTCGTCGGCATCTCCGCCGGGGTCTCGCACGGCTGGGCGACGCTCAAGGCGCGCCACGACTGGCGCGCCGCGAAGGAGGCCGCCCGCGAGGCGGCCGCGCGCCGCGAGGCCGACCTCGAAGAGGAGCTGAGCCGCGCCGGTGGCTGACGAGATCACGCTCACGATTCCGGCCGACCGCGACTTCCATCGCGTCGCGCATCTCGTACTCGGCGGGCTCGCACTGCGGCTCAACCTGACGATCGAGAACCTCGAGGACCTGCAGCTCGCGGTGGACGCGATCCTCGACCGCGCCGGCGAAGACGGTGACCTGACCGTGACGATGGCGCTCCACGGCAACGAGCTCGAGACGCGCATCGGCCCGATCGACGTCCGCGCGGAGCTGGAACGCCCGGAGGGCGCCGAGCTCGGATTGCGGCGTGTCCTCGACGCCGTCGTCGACGACGTCGACGCCGACGGCGAGTGGGTGCGCCTGACCAAGCGGGTGGCGGTCGATGGCTGAGAGCGACAAGCTCCTCCTGCGCCGCTACCACGAGCAGGGCGACCTGCAGGCGCGCGAGCAGCTGATCGAGCAGTACATGTCGCTCGTGCGCTCGCTGGCACGGCGCTACAGCTATCGCGGGGAGCAGCTCGACGACCTCGTGCAGATCGGGGCGATCGGTCTCATCAAGGCGATCGACCGCTTCGACCTCTCGCGGGGCGTCGAGCTCACGACGTACGCGACGCCGAACATCATCGGCGAGATCAAGCGCCACTTCCGCGACCGCGGCTGGTCGGTGCGCGTGCCGCGCGGTCTGCAGGAGCTGAACGTGCAGCTGTCGAAGCTGATCGAGCAGCTGACCGTGCAGCTCGGCCGCTCGCCGACGATCCCGGAGCTCGCGAAGGCGGCCGGGGTCGAGGAGGAGGAGGTGCTCGAGGCGCTCGAGTCGGGCCGCGCGTACTCCTCGCTCTCGCTGTCGCAGGGGACCGGGCAGGAGGACGGCGAGGAGCTCGACCCGCTCGAGTCGCTCGGCACCGAGGAGCACCAGTACGAGGTGTCCGAGGACCGCGCCGTGCTCGCCCCGGGCTTCCGCGTGCTCGACGACCGCGAGCGGACGATCCTGCACCTGCGCTTCTTCAAGGGCCTGACGCAGTCGCAGATCGCCCAGCAGGTCGGGATCTCGCAGATGCACGTGTCGCGTCTGATCCGCCGCGCGCTCGAGAAGATTCGCGAGGAGATCGCCGCCGAGGAGGACGAGCGCGACCGCGCCGCGCAGGGCTGACGCCGACGCGCGCTCGCCCCCGCGCGCGCGCGCACGCGCACGCATCCCCACCCTGGGTGGTGGCGTGCCACCCGCCACCCACTGCAAGCGTCGCCGACGATGGGTGCCTCGCGCAAGGTGTCCTTCGTGAAAAGAGCGTGACGATTCGTCCACCGCCGTCCGCGCGGAACGGCTGGCGGACGGGTCGAGCCGACCGCGCCCGCGTTGCGGCGCGCCGTGGGCTCGGCGACTGATCGACGAGCTTCATCTCCCGATCGGGGCGGCGCACGTAGCGTGGAGCCATGAGGGAGGTGCAGGCGGCAGGCGCCCGTATCGCCGTGCGCGAGTGGGGTTCCGACGGCGGCAAGCCCGTTCTCTTCTGGCATGCGCTCGGCCCGTCGGGGTCCGGGGAGACGATCGCCGAGGCGGTTCCGCCGCTCGCCAAGCGCGGGTTCCGCGTCTACGCGGTCGACGGACCGGGCTTCGGCGCATCCGAGGCGCTCGCGCCGGAGCGGTACGAGCTGGAGCCGCTGCTGAAGCTCGTCGACGCGCTCGTCGCCGAGCTCGCCCTCGAGCCGTTCGCGTTCATGGGACACTCGTGGGGCGGTGCGATCGCCGTGCACTTCGCGGCACGGCATGCGGAGCGCGTGCGGGCGCTCGTCTTGCTCGACAGCGGGCACATCGACTACGGCGCGCTCCCCGACGTCGACGCCGACCGGCCGCTGCAGGCCTGGATCGACGACGCGCGCGCGCGGCCGTGGCGCTGGCCGAGCGAGCAGGCGTTCGCCGACGAGCTGGCGGCGGGGGTCCAACGCTGGTCGCCCGACCTCCTGCGGGCGCACCTCGCCGGACTGCGCCGCGAGGGCGGGGAGCTCGTCGGCTCGTCGCCCGAGGCCCGCGGCGCGGCGTTCCGCGGTCTCGCCGTCGCGCGTCAGAGCGAGGCCTGGCCGCGCATCCGCGAGGCGGAGATCCCCGTGTTGCTCCTCTTGGCAACACTGCCGCCGCACGTCGACGTGAATGAGCGGCTCGTCACGTCATTCATCCAGGCGCTTCCACAGGCCGACGTGCGGTGGGTCGAGAACGCGGGCCACGGCCTGCTCGCCGACGCAGGGCCTGCGCTGGGCGAGCAGATCGCCGACTGGCTGACGCATTTGCCCGCGTAGCCGCCCGTACACTGTCGGCCGTGAAGACGACGGCCGAGCTGCGGGAGGGATTCCAGCGCTTCTACGAGGAGCGCGGCCACCTGCGGGTGCCGTCGCACCCGCTGATCCCGCCACCGGACGACCCGTCGACGCTCTTCATCGTCGCGGGCATGCAGCCGTTCAAGCCGTACTTCCTCCGGACGAAGGAGCCGCCCGGCGACCGCGTGGTGAGCGTGCAGAAGTGCCTGCGCGCCGGCGGCAAGGACACCGACCTCGAAGACGTCGGGCGCACCGACCGGCACAACTCGTTCTTCGAGATGATGGGCAACTTCTCGTTCGGCGACTACTTCAAGGACGAGGCGGTCGACTTCGCGTGGGAGTGGGTCACGCAGGCGCTCGGCCTCGACCCGCAGCGGCTGTGGGCGACCGTGCACGAAGGCGATCCCCTGCTCGAGCTGGACGAGGACACCGTGGCGATCGAGGCCTGGAAGCGCGTCGGCATCCCGGCGGAGCGCATCGTCCGGCTCGGCAAGGACAACTTCTGGCAGGCGGCCGACACCGGCCCGTGCGGGCAGTGCTCTGAGATCTTCTACGACCGCGGCGAGGATCGCGCCTGCGGCGATCCGCACTGCGGCCCCGGGCACTGCGACCGGTACATGGAGATCTACAACCTCGTGTTCATGGAGTACGACCTGAAGCCGGGCAACCTGCTCGAGCGGCTGCCGACGCAGAACGTCGACACCGGCATGGGTGTCGAGCGAACGGCCTGCGTGGTGCAGGACGTCGACTCGAACTACGACACCGACGGCTTCCGCGTGATCATGGACTGGATCGAGGAGCAGTCGGGCGTCGGCTACCGGGACAACGAGGTCGCGACGAAGGCGCACCGCGTGCTCGCCGACCACGCGCGCGCCGTGACGTTCCTCATCGCCGAGGGGGTCCTCCCGTCGAACGAAGGTCGCGGCTACATCTGCCGCCGCCTCCTGCGCCGCGCGATTCAGCACGCGCAGCGCATCGGCCTCGACCGCGTCTACCGGCTCCCGGCCGTCGTCGTCGAGCAGATGGGCGACGCGTATCCGGACCTGAAGGAGCATGCGGCTGAGATCGAGCGCGTCGTACGCGCGGAGGAGGAGCGGTTCACCGAGACGCTCGCGCGCGGCATGAAGGTCTTCGAAGAGCTCGCGGCGAAGGAGGCGATCAGCGGCCAGGACGCGTTCACGCTCGCGGCGACGTTCGGATTCCCGATCGAGCTCACCGTCGAGCTGGCGGAGGAGCGCGGGCAGCCGGTCGACGTCGACCGCTTCCGGGAGCTGATGGAGGGGCACCGTGAGATCTCGCGCGCCGGCGGCGAGAAGAGCGACGTGCAGCGCGCCGCCGACTTCGCACGGGCGACCGGCTTCACCACCGAGTTCGTCGGCTACGAGAAGACGGACGTGCTGACCGAGCTGGCGGCCGTCGAGGACCTCGGCAACGGGCTCTTCCTCGGCAAGCTGCGCGAGTCGCCGTTCTACGCCGAGAGCGGCGGCCAGGTGACCGACGAAGGCGAGCTGGTCAACGAGGAGAACGGCGCGGTCGCGACACTGCGCGACGCGTACCGCTTCGGCGACGACCAGGTGCTCGTCTTCGAAGGAACCGGCTTCGAGGCCGGCGCGCGCGTGCGCGCGATCGTGCCGTGGACGACGCGCTTCCCGACGATGGCGAACCACACCGGGACGCACCTTCTGCACGCGGCGCTGCGCGAGGTGCTCGGCGACCACGTCAAGCAGGCGGGCTCGGCCGTGCGGCCGGACAAGCTCCGCTTCGATTTCTCCCACCCGCAGCAACTGACGCCGGAGGAGCGCGAGCGCGTCGAGCGGATCGTGAACGAGAAGGTGTTCGAGGCGATACCGGTGCGGACGTTCGTCACGCCGATCGCGGAGGCGCGGAAGCTCGGTGCGATGATGCTCTTCGGCGAGAAGTACGGCGAGGAGGTGCGCGTCGTGGAGATCGACGGCTTCTCGCGCGAGCTCTGCGGCGGCACGCACGTCCGAACGACCGCCGAGGTCGGTCCGTTCGTGATCCTGTCCGAAGGCTCCGTCGGGTCGGGCGCGCGCCGCATCGAGGCCGTCACCGCAGGCGAGGCGTGGGCCTACCTCCACGGGCGGTCGCGCGAGCTCGACGACATTCGCGCAGAGGTCGACCAGGCTCGGCGCGAGGCGAAGAAGCCGCGCAAGGCGGAGGCCCAGGTGGACGTCGAGCCGGAGGTCACCGTCGTGAACGGCGTCAACGTGATCGCGCAGTCCGTCGGGGAGCTCTCCGCCGACGCGCTGCTCGATCTCTCCGACCGCTTCAAGCAGCGTCAGGCGCCCGCCGCGGTCGTGCTCGGCTCGCGCGACAACGGCACCGTGCACCTCGTCGCGAACTTCGACGACGCCGTCGCACAGCGGGTGAGCGCCGGGGACGTCGTACGCGAGATCGCTCCGATCGTCGGCGGCGGAGGCGGCGGCCGGCCCACGATGGCCCGGGCCGGCGGCAAGGATCCGGCGAAGCTGCCGGACGCGCTCGCCCGCGCCCGCGAGCTGATCCAGAGCGCGCTCCAGTGAAGGTGCTCGCGCTCGACTACGGGTCCGCCCGGACCGGCGTCGCCGTGTCCGACCCGACGGGCACGGTCGCGCGGCCGCTGACGGTCGTCCGGCACGTGACGCGGCCGGAGGGCTGGAAGCGGCTGCTCGAGGTGATCCGGGCCGAGGAGCCGACCAAGGTCGTGGTCGGGCTGCCGCTGACGCTCAAGGGCGAGCACGGCCTCCAGGCGGCGGAGACCGACGCGTTCGTCACGCTGCTCCGGGCCAAGCTGGACGTTCCCGTGGAGCTGTACGACGAGCGGTTCACCAGCATCCTCGCCGACGGGGACGACGCGCGTGCCGCCGCCCACCTCCTCGCGACCTACCTGGAGTGGCAGAGCGCGGCCCGCTGATGCCTGTGCGGCGGCCGAGCGGGCCGTCGCCGGAGCAGGTTCGGAGGCGGCGCGTCGTCGCGCTCGTCGCCGTCGTGCTCGCGCTCGCCGGCGTCGTCGCGGCGATTTGGTGGGCGGTCCCGCACGTGGAACATAGAACCCGTAGCGTGTTGCCTCCCCCGCCGCCTCCGCCGCCGAAGCCGTTCCGGATCGTCTTCCCCGAAGGGTTCACGCGCGCGCAGATGGCCGACCGCGTGAGCGCGGTCAAGAAGATCGCGCTGCGGAAGCGCCACAAGCAGGTCGCGCTCACGCGTGCGCAGTACCTCGTCGCCACGCGCACCGCGATCGTCCCGTGCTTCGGCCGCGCGGCGCGGAAGAACCTCGAGGGCTTCCTGTTTCCGGCCACGTACGAGTTCCTGCGCATGACTACGTCGCGCCAGCTGGCGCGCAAGCAGCTCGACGCCTTCTGCCAGAACTGGCGCAAGATCAACCTCGCATATGCGCGCTCGAAGCAGCTCACGCCGTACGACGTGCTGATCATCGCGTCGATGGTCGAGAAGGAGACGCTGGCACCCGACGAGCGCCCGCTCGTGGCCGCGGTCATCTACAACCGGCTGCACGCGAAGATGCCGCTCGGGATCGACGCGACGCTGCGCTACGGGCTGCACATCCCGCCGACGAAGTCGATTCGCGAGTCGCAGCTCCAGAGCGACAGCCCGTACAACACGCGGAAGCTCGCCGGTCTGCCGCCGACGCCGATCGGCGCACCCGGCCTCGCCTCGATCCAGGCCGCGGCGCACCCGGCGAAGGTGAACTACCTGTTCTTCGTGCGCAAGCCCGACAAGGTGCACCACTTCTTCACCGCGAGCGCGTCCGAGTTCAACCGGTACGCGTGCGCGCACGGCTACGGCTGCGGCTGACATGACGACCCACGTCGCCCTGCTGGGTCACCCGGTCGCGCACTCGCTCTCGCCGCGGATGCAGAACGCCGCCTTCGCCGCGCGCGGGCTCGACTGGCACTACGCCGCCTTCGACGTCGAGGAGCCTGTCGCGGCCGTACGCGCGCTCGTGACGCTCGGGTTCGCGGGCGCGAACGTCACGATCCCGCACAAGCAGGCCGTCGTCGCCGCCTGCGACGAGGCCGAGGACGAGGCGGTCAACACGCTCGTCTTCCGCGACGGACGCGTGCTCGGGTACAACACCGACCGGGAGATCCTCGCGGGCATCGACGCCCGGCGGGCCTGCGTGATCGGCGCCGGGGGCGCGGCGCGCGCCCTCGCCGCGGCGTTGCCGACGGAGACAACATACTTCTCGCGCGGCGGCGAGTGGCCGCCCCGCTGCGACGACGCCGACCTGATCGTCAACGCCACGCCCGTCCGCGACGAGCTGCTCGTCGAGCCGCGGGCGGGGCAGACGGTCGTCGACCTCGCCTATTCGCCGGACGGCGCCGACACCGCGCTGGTCGCCGCGGCACGCGCCGCAGGGTGTAGGGTCGTCGACGGCCTCGAGGCGCTCGTGCGGCAGGGTGGGCGCAGCTTCGAGCTCTGGACAGGGATCCCGGCCCCGGTCGAGGTCATGACGGGAGCCGTTCGATTTTGACCTACGGGGAAGAAGCGGTTGCCTCCGTCCGTCCAGTAGGCGAAACTGCGGGTGTACGAGCGAGGGAGACGAATTGAGCAAGAGAGGCTGGGCCCCCTGCGGACCGATTCTCATTGCGGAGGACGACGAGTACGTCGCCGAGCTGCTGCGTGCGCTCGTCGAGGCTGCCGGATACGACGCCGTCGTCGCGTTCACGGGCGACGACGCGCTCGAGCTCGCGCGCGACGAGCCGCCCTCCGTCGCCATCCTCGACGTCAACCTGCCGGGTGTGTCGGGGTACGAGGTGTGCCACGAGCTGCGCCGCCTCCACGGGCCGGCGCTCCCGATCCTCTTCGTGTCGGGCGACCGCACGGAGAGCTACGACCGGGTCGCGGGGCTGCTGCTCGGCGCCGACGACTACCTCGTGAAGCCGTTCGCGCCCGACGAGCTGCTCGTCCGCGTGCGCTCGCTGATCCGGCGCTCGGCGCCGGCCGCCGTGTCGCGCGTCTCGCTGACCGTACGCGAGCTCGAGGTGCTGACGCTGCTCTCCGACGGGCTCGACCAGACGGAGATCGCCGAGCGGCTCGTGATCAGCCCGAAGACCGTCGGGACGCACATCGAGCGGATCCTCGGCAAGCTCGGCGCCCGCAGCCGCGCGCAGGCAGTCGCGATCGCCTACCGCGACGCGCTTGTTCCTGTGGGTTCCTAGCTCCTCGCCCAGACGGCGAGCCCGGCGGCGGCGGCCGCGATCACTCCTGCGACGACGAGCGCCGTGGTGAGCGGCGAGCGGCCGGTCTCGGGCGCGACGGCCGCCGGCGGGGTCGCTTTCGGCGGGCGGCCGCTCCGGTAGACGAACGTCGTCTCCGTGCGCCCGCGCGGATCCGGGTTCGCGAGGAACGCGTCGTACTGGCGCGTCCGCGCGAGCCGCAGCAGCACGGCGTTCACGCGCCCGAGCAGCGCGCGGCCCGTCGCCGGCGCGTCGCCGAGCAGCCGCAGCGGGGGCACCGGCGTCACCTCGAGGCGGACCCGCCCGTCGCCGCGCGCGACCGAGAGCCGCAGCGGACGTCCGTCGCCGAGCACGGTGTCGACCGGCTGTCCTCCGACGGTCCCCCGCACGCGGAGCGGGGCCTCGACGCTCGCTTGCACGGGCCGTGCACGCGTTGTGATCTCGGCCGTGCCGATCGGCGTCGCCGCGCCGCGGACGGCCGCGCGCCTGACCGCGGCGAGGTAGCGTGCGAGCGGTCGCACGACGGCGTCGGCCTCGAACGCACCGGCGGTCACGCTCGTCGCGTTCACCAGCGTGATCGTGCCGCCGCGCGGCTCGATGCGCAGCGGGAGGTACGGCGCCGCCTCGCGCACGGCGAACGTGACGTCCGCGGCGAGCACCTTTCGGCCGGCCGCGAACCCGCTCCAGAGAATGCTCGCGCGCCGCTGCCCGGGCGTCGACTCGGAGCCCGGCGCGGCGCGAACGTCCTCCACCGGCGCGGGGATCGCGAAGACGTAGTCGCCCTTGTCGAGCACGACGAGGCGCTGTAGCGCGCGCGCCGCGAACGGACGGCCGCGCGCGTCCACGCGGACGTCCACGCGCGTCGTCGCCTGGACGCGGTGGAAGATGCCCTCGGTCTCCACGATCGGCTGGCCGCCGAGCGGCGGCTGGGGCGAGAGCGGGTGGAGCGGCGACGGCAGCGCGACCGTCACCGCCGCGAGCGCGAGGACGATCACTGCCGCTGCGGGAGCGTCGGGAGGGTCGCCGACAGCGGGTCGTCCTTCACCGGCGCGAACGTCATGTCGTGGAAGCGCGCGAAGTAGACGTCGTCGTCGATCACGCCCTCGTGGTTGTGCTCGTTGAACCCGCGCTCGTCGCCGTTCACGCCGCGGACGCTCACCTGCTCGAGCGCCTTCGTGACCTCCGCGGGTTCCGTCGACCCCGCCGTCTGGACCGCGGCGGCGAGCACCTGCACGAAGTCGTAGGCGTACATCGCGAACTCCGGCGGCTGGACGACCTTCGCGCCGTCGCGCGTCCTCACGCCGACCTGCTCCTTCCCGTACACCTGCTCGTACCGCTGCTCGAACGCCTGGAACGGCGCCGGCCCGAGCTCGGCGGTCAGCCGGCCGGAGGCGAACGTGAGGCCGTCCACCCACGCGGGGTGGTCGGCGAGCTGCTGGCGCACGAGCGGGTCCGCACCCGCCGGGGGCGTGTAGACAGGGACGTCCCAGCCGGACGTTCGCGCGGCCTTCACCGCGGCCGCGATCGTGGGCGGGAGGCCCCAGACGAGGAGCCCGGTCGCGCCCGCACGCTTCGCGCGCAGCACCTGCGGGGCGAGGTCGAGCGCACCGGCGGGGACGTCGATGTCCGCGACGACGGACTCGCGGTTGCGCGAGAACGCCTTGCGCAGCGAGGCGTCGCCGGCGTCGCCGTAGTCGGAGTCGTCGTGGAGCAGCGCGAGCTTCAGCCTCTTCGGGATCAGGTACTCGGCGAGCCGGAACGCGAGGCCGTGATTGGACGGCGCGATGCGGAAGACGTTGGGGCGCGTCTCCGCGTCGACGAGGTTCTCGCCGCCCTGGTAGACGATGCCGATCGGGACGCCCGCGCGCTCCGCGACGCGCCATGTCGCGTCGACGCCGGTGCCCTCGTCGACGACGGCGAGCGCGTGGTCGTCGACCGCGCGTCGCACGTTCTGGAGCGCGCGCCGCGGCGAGAGCCCGTTGTCGAGCCGCTTCACGCGCAGCTCGTACGTCGTGCTGCCGATCGCGATGCCGCCGCGCGCGTTCACGTCCTTCACGGCTAGCGAGACGCCGCGGTCGATCGTCTCGCCGACGTACGGCGTCCGCGAGAACGGCGCGTTGACGACCACGAGCAGTTTCTGCCGCTTGTCGTCGCTCCCGCCGCAGCCCGCGAGCAGCGCGACCAGAACGAGCAGCGCCGCCCGTCTCACAGCGTCTGCCTCCCGAGATAGGCC
>DASXTR010000002.1:0-15907 GCA_036505325.1 Gaiellaceae bacterium | reverse complement strand
GAGCCACGACCGGGATCGGCGCGGGCTGCGCAACGGGAACCGGAGGAACGAGCGGGGCAGGGGCAACCGGCGCAGGCGGAGGCGCGGGTGCCGCCGGTGCGGCAGCGCGACGGCGCACGTCGATCGCGCGGGCCATGGCCGCCGTGTTGCGCTCCGCCTGGAGCTGGCAGAGCGCGCTCTGGGCCTGGAGGCGATAGCCGAAGCCGCGGGCGTCTCCGATCACCCACCCGATGAGGGCGCCGGCGACGACGCCGACGAGCATCGTCGCGAAGCCGAAGGCGGACGGGATCGGCCACGAGTCGCCGAGCGAGGTCAGCGGGATCGCGCCGAAGAACGCGCCCACGACCGCGCCGGTGACGGCGGCGCCGACACCCATGGAGGACGCCCGGCGGTAGAGGCGGGCCGCGTACTCCTCGATGATCTCCGGCGTGTACTGCGGCGCAGCGCTCATGCCGTTCTCATCGGCGGGCGCGAGCCCAACCTTGAGAGCACATGCATCATTTCGACGACGACGAATGCGATCACCTCGCCGAGCGTCGCCGCGATCCGCAGCACGACCGCCGCGGCCGGGCCGAGCGAAGCCGCCACGAGCCCGTCGCGGAGCCCGAGCCCGCCGGGTGCGAGCGGTACGAGAAACCCGACGAGCCATGCGAACGCGTACGCGCCGAGGCCGGATGCGTAGCCGCTCCCCGCGAGCAGGTGGACGGCCGCGGCGGTCGGGATCCAGCCGACCGCGGTGACGGCGGCGACCAGCGCGATCTCGCGCCCGCGCAGCAGGCGCGGCAGGTCGGCTGTCCGCGAGCGCAGTACCCGGCGCACCCACCGCTCGGAGAAGGCCGGGCGGAGCGCGACCGCGGCCGCCACCGCCGCGCCGAGCACGACGCCCGCGGGCCACGGCACGGCCGTCCCCGCGACGACAAACGCGGCCACGCACACGACCGCACCTGCGACGAGCGCGATCAGCTGCTCGTAGGCCGTCGCCGCCCAGAGCTGCGTCGACGATGCGCCGAGGCGCTCGCCCTCGCGCGAGCGCAGCACGACGCCGGCCGCGCCGGAGGGCGCGTAGCGCGCGAGGAACGACCGCATCCACACGACGACGGTCGCGAGGAACGGCGCACGGGCGCCCAGCAGGCGCAGCACGAGCACGAACGCGCACGCCTGCACGAGCGGCGGCAGCGCGAGGAGCAGCGCGGCCCACGGCAGCGTCCGCCAGTCGACGTGCGAGCCGGCGTCACGCCATCTCCAGACGGCGAGGCCGAGGCCGACTGCGGTCGCGACGAGGGCCAGCCGCTTGAACCACCTCATGCGGGCATGAACTCCCGCGAGAAGGGAACGAGCGCCTCGTGGTCCTCTCGCGCAGGCTCCTCTACCTGATGTACCTCGTGATCGGCCTGATCGTGGCGTCGACGCACCACTACCTGTCGAACCTCGACACGATCAGGCGGTTCCTGTCGGCAATCCTCGCGATCCTGCTCTGGCCGCTGCTCCTGCTCGGCATCGATCTGCACATCAAGCGTTAGCCGAGCGCCAGCGCGCGGCCGCCTCGCGGCCTTCAGGCGTGGCGAGGAAGTGCTCGAGCGGGACGTGGAGGAAGGCGCCGCGCGCCTCCGCGAGCGGCTCTTGGCCGTCGAAGAGCTCCGCGCTCGCGTGGATGCGCCGCCCGTGCGCGTCGTCGATCCGTGCGCGCAGCAGCAGCTCGGTGTTGATCGGCACCGGCCGGCGGTAGCGCACGAAGATCCGCACGGTCACCGCCGGAAAGCGGTGCCACGTCGCGAGCAGGCCGCAGCCCTCGTCGAGCGCCGCCGACACGACGCCGCCGTGGACGAGTCCCGGCCCGCCCTGATGGCGCTCGTCGAAGTGGAGGTACGCCTCGTACTCGGTCTGCCCCTCCTCGACGGGCAGCGGGAGGTGCAGCCCCTCCGGGCCGTCGCCGCAGCCCCAGCAGGCGGGATCGTGGTGCGGCGGGATCTTCAACGCGGCCACACGTTCTCGAATGTCCCGAGTCGCAGCTCATGGTCGTAGAGGAAGACGGTCTCGTCCACGCGCCGCATGTACTCCTCGCGGTGCTGCTCGGCGAACGCGTTGTACGCGTCGCGAGACTCCCACCGGTCGACGACGAGGAAGCGCCCGGGCTGCTCGACGTCGCGCAGGAGCTCGGTGCCGACGAACCCGCGCCCCTGCCGGAAGAACTCGGCCCACTCGCCGTCGGGGCCGTAGACGCGCTCGAACTCCTCGGGTTGCGACACGTCGTAGACGAACACGAGCCCGATCATGCCGTCCCTTTGGGCCAAGCCCCCACTCCGGAGTGGGGACATGGCCGTTGGGGACAGCGCCGGCTCATCGTAGGCCGCCGCGCTCGTGGTGGGCGCGGAAGAAGTTCTCGCTGCCGGCGGTCGCCATCGCGGCGCTGGCGGAGATCTCCAGCGCGAGCGCGGCCGCCGCGACGATCTGCGCGAAGCGGTAGACCTTGCCGCTCCCGGCGCAGCCGATCGACTCGAGCCAGTCGCGCGCGGACGGGAGCGTGGTGCCGCCGCCGACGGTTCCGACCTCCAGGCCCGGGAACCGGATCGAGGCTTGCACGCCGCCCTCGACGCGGCGGCCGGTCCCGTGCGCCATCGACGACGTCCCGACCATGCCGAGGTCCTGGCCGGTCGCGGCGAACACCGCTGCCACCGCCGACGCGGGCGTGAACGCCACGGACTGCATGCCGGAAGCGACCGCGCCGTGTGTCCCCGCCCACGAGAGCGCGTCGAGGTCGTCGGGGGTCGTGCGCAGCACGCGCCGGACCGCGTCATCGGTCAGGAGCGCCTCCGCGATCACGGTCTTGCCGTGCCCCGCGTGGAAGTACTCGTATGACGGTTTCTTGTCGCCGCCCATGTTGGCTTCGAGGATCGCGCGCTCCGCTTTCACGGGCGCGCGCTGCATGACGTAGCCCATGTTCAGCGCGTAGGCGTTGCGCGTCATCATGTTCGGCCCGACGGCGTCGCCGGTCGTCCACCGCCAAAGCACGTGGCACATCGGCCCGACGACGTGCGTCTTCACCTCGCGCAGCTTCGCGCGCCTGGACAGCGTTGCCTCTTCGGACAACGAGAGCCACTCGCGCATCGCGGGCAGCTCGGCCACGATCCAGCGCGCGAGCGCGATCGCCTCGCCGGCGTCGCGGCACACGAAGCACGACGCGCGCGTGATGCGGTCCGCCAGTACGTGCGTCCGGATCGTGCCGGCGGCGGTCGCGCCGCGGATCATCGACACGGTGAGCCCGCCCTCGGTGTGCGCGAGTGGGACGCGGACCGTTTCGGCGGAGCGTCCCGTCTCGACGACGTCCCCTTCCTCGGAGAGCTCGTAAGCGCCGAGCTCGATCTCAATCGGCACGACCGACACGGGGATGACCGCGACGCCGGTCAGCGCCTCCGCGGCGCCGACGAACGGCTCGAGGTCGACGGACGTCACCATCCCGTTCACGCCCACGGCCTCTTGCCGCGCGCGGATCGACGCCGGATCGTTCTTCCGGGGCCAGCGCACGCCCGGAGCCTATAGTCGCCGCATGGCGGCCACCCTCATGGACGGACGTGCGCTTGCGCAGCGAATCCGCGCAACGGTCGCCGAGGAGGTACGTGCGCTCGGCGAGATCGGGCTCGCGACGGTGCTCGTCGGCGACGATCCGGCCTCCGACATCTACATCCGGCTGAAGCACAAGGCGGCGACCGAGGCGGGGATCCGAACGGAGGACATCCGTCTGCCGGCGCACACCTCCGAGGACGAGCTCGTCGCGAAGGTCGAGGAGCTGAACGCCGACGAAGCGTGGGACGCGCTGCTCGTCCAGCTCCCGCTGCCGGACCACATCGACGAGGAGCGCGTCCTCCGAGCCGTCGATCCGCTCAAGGACGCCGACGGGCTGCATCCGTTGAACACGGGTGAGCTGTTTCTCGGGCGGCCGCGGCTCGTCGGAGCGACGCCGATCGGGATCATGGCGCTCCTCGAGGAGTACCGGATCGAGCTCGACGGAGCGAACGCGGTCGTGATCGGTCGCAGCGACATCGTCGGCAAGCCGGTGGCGCACCTCCTCCTGCAGGCGAACGCCACGGTCACCACCTGCCACTCGCATACGCGCGACCTCGCGAGCCACACGCTGGAGGCGGACGTCCTCGTCGCCGCCGCGGGGCGCGCCGCGCTCGTCACCCCCGACATGGTGAAGGCCCGGAGCGTGGTGATCGATGTCGGCATGAACCGCACCGACGCGGGCGTCGTCGGCGACGTCGAGCCGGGCGCCGAGGCGGTCGCCGCGTACATGACGCCGGTGCCCGGCGGCGTGGGCCCGATGACGATCGCATGCCTCCTCCAGAACGCGGTCCGTTGCGCCCGGTACCGCAGCGGCGAACTCGCCTATCCCCACGCTTGACAAGGTGCTAACGTTCCGCGCGCTCCGTCGGTCGACGGGGACTCGTAGTCACTCGCAGCAAGGAGTAGGTAGTTGGCTGAAGGCACCGTCAAGTGGTTCTCGAACGAAAAGGGCTACGGCTTCATCGAGCGCGAGGGTGGTGACGACGTGTTCGTCCACTTCTCCGCGATCGCGATGGACGGCTACAAGTCCCTGACCGAGGGCCAGCGCGTCTCCTTCGACGTCGTGCAGGGCGACAAGGGCCTGCAGGCGGCGAACGTCCAGGCGCTCTAGACCCTTTCGGAACCAGGTTCGACCGAGGGCTCCGAGAGGGGCCCTCGGTCTTTCTGCGTGGGGGGAAACCTCCGGTTTCCCCCCACGAGCCCCCCTTCCGACACGTGGCATCTGGTGACAGACGAGCGCCGGCAAAGCCGGCACTCGCGGCCACTCCCTACGCAGTTGCATGCCGCGTAACTTCCGAGCACACGACTTCGATTTGCGAGGATCACGACATGGCGATCACACGGGAAGAGGTTCTGCACGTCGCGCGGCTCGCGCGGCTCGAGCTCTCGGAGGAGGACGTCGAGCGCTTCCGCGAGCAGCTGTCGGCGATCCTCGAGGCGGTGTCGAAGGTGTCCGAGCTCGACCTGTCCGACGTTCCGCCGACCGCGCACCCGCTCGAGATCGCGAACGCGTGGGCCGAGGACGAGCCGCATGAGTGCCTGGCCGTCGGCGACGCGTTCGCGAACGCGCCGGACCGCGACGACGACTTCTTCAGGACGCCGCCCGCGTGAGCTTCCTCCGGCGCATCCTCGGCGGCGGCGACGACCGCGACGAGCGCGCGGATGAACGCGAGCGCCCGCGTCGGGCGCACGACGAGGGTTCCGGGCCGGTGTACGGCCACGGCGAGGAGCCGCTCTCCCGCTCCAAGCCCGAGCTCCTGAGCCTCCTGCGCGAGCGCGGCGCCCGCAGCGCGCTGATCGCGTACGACGGCGGGAACGACGAGGGCGGCGTCAGCGGGATCTCGTACAGCGCCGAGCCGCTCGGCGCCGAGCCGGCGGAGTGGACCGCCGACGCGCTTCCCACGGCGACGGAGGTCGACGTCGAGAGCGCATTCGAGGACTGGGAGGGGCCCCAGGGGCGCTTCCTTCAGGCGGCGGAGGCGGTGATCTGCGACAAGTGGGGCTCGTTCGCCGGCGAGTTCGAGGTCACCGGACGCCTCGTCGTCGACGTCGACTCGGGCCGCATGGCGCGCATCGATGACGTCGCCGTCGAGGACTACCCGCCCGAACGCGAGGTCGAGGTCATCTAGTGGCGCACCCCTGGCACCACGCAGTCTCGTCGGCGCGCAGGCACGGCGGAGCGCCCGAGGACTACCTCGCGATCCACGAGTGGTTCGACGCGTCGAAGGAGCACCACGGCGACTTCCGCCACCGCGCCTACCGCCACCACACCGCCGGCGTCTTCGAGTGCGAACGGGTCTTCGGCGTCACGCTCGAGAACAGCGAGGGGCGCACGATCCCGGTGCGCTGGATCGCCGAGCAGCACGTCAAGGAGGACCTCGGATTCGTCCCGTCGCTTTCGCAGTGGCTCGGACGGATCGAGCCCGAGCCGTGGATGATGCGCGGGCGCCGCCTCTCGCGCGAGCTCGAGGCCGAGGAGACGCCCGCTTGATCGACACTCTTCGCCTTACCGCCGAGGACGCGCTCGGGCTCCTCGAGCGGCGCGAGGTGTCGGCGCGCGAGCTGTGGGACGCCTACCGCGCCGCGATCGACGAACGCGACCCGGAGCTGCATGCGTACCTGTACGTCGCCGACGAGCCGGACCGCGAGGGCCTCCCGATCGCGCTCAAGGACGTGATCTCGACCAAGGGTGTGCGCACGACCGCCGGCTCGAAGATCCTCGAGAGCTATGTGCCCGTGTTCGACTCGACGGTCGCGCGCAGATGCGGCGACGCGCAGCTCGCGCTCCTCGGCAAGACGAACACCGACGAGTTCGCGATGGGCTCGTCGACCGAGAACTCGGCGTACGGCCCGACGCGTAACCCGTGGGATCCGGAGCGCGTGCCGGGCGGCTCCGGCGGCGGCTCGGCGGCGGCGGTGTCGGCGGGGCTCGCCCCCTGGGCGCTCGGCTCCGACACCGGCGGCTCGATCAAGCAGCCGGCCGCGCTGTGCGGGATCGTCGGCCTGCGGCCGACGTACGGGACCGTCTCGCGCTACGGGATCGTCGCGTTCGCGTCGAGCCTGGACCAGGTCGGGCCGACGGCGAGGACGGTGCGCGACTGCGCGCTCCTCTACCGCACGATCGCCGGGCGCGACGAGAACGACACGACGACGGTCGACGTGCCGGAGACCGAGCTTCCCGAGGGCGAGGAGCTGAAGGGTGTCCGCGTCGGCGTACCGCGCGAGCTGAACGAGGTCGAGGGGATCGAGCCCGGCGTTCGCGCTGCGGTCGAGGCGGCGGTGGAGCAGCTGCGCGCCCTCGGGGCCGACGTCGGGGAGTGCTCGTTGCCGCGCTCGGTCGACTACGGGCTCGCGTGCTACTACCTCGTCGCGCCGGCGGAGGCGTCGTCGAACCTCGGCCGCTACGACGGCGTTCGGTACGGGCTCCGCGTCGACGGCGCCGACTTCCGCGAGATGTTGATGCGGACGCGTGAGGCGGGCTTCGGCGACGAGCCGAAGCGGCGCATCATGATCGGTACGTACGCCCTCTCCTCCGGGTACTACGAGGCGTACTACGGCACCGCGCAGAAGGTGCGCACGGTCATCAAGCGCGAGCACGACGAAGCGTTCGAGCGCTTCGACGTCCTCGTCTCGCCGACATCGCCGACGGTCGCCTTCAAGCTCGGCGAGAAGGCGGCGAATCCGCTCGCGATGTACCTCTCGGACCTGCTGACGATCCCGTCGTGCATGGCGGGCCTGCCCGGCCTGAACGTCCCATGCGGGCTGTCCGACGGGCTGCCGGTGGGGCTGCAGCTGATCGGGCCGCAGTTCGCCGAGAACATGCTCTTCCGCGTCGGCCACGCGCTCGAGCAGGCGATCGGGTTCGACGGCGTCCCGGAGCGCCTGCGATGAGGCCCTACACGGACACGCGCCTGGAGACCGATGCGGAGACCTTCCGCCGGTCGTGCTCGGAGGTGTTCGCCTTCCTCGGCGACCGCGGGTTCGCGGCACCGCGGTTCGGCGGCTCGAACCAGGCGCCGTCCGCGCAGTGGCGGCACGACGACGGCACGACGATCCGCGTCATCCTCGACGTCGTCCGCGGGACGCACGAGTGGGAGATCCTCGGCCGCGTCTTCGAGAGCTCGCAAGGTGCGTGGATTCCCGCCGGCGCGCTGGATGCCGACGGCCTCGTCCGGACGCTCGAGTACGCGGCCGCAGGGCTCCGCGAAGCGCTCGACGAGGGGCAGGTCTCGTGAGATCGTACGCCGACGGCGCGGCCGACTTCGTCCCGGCGGTCGAGCGCGTGTTCGGCGAGCGCCCGCGAGTGCTCGACGGCTCGCGTGCGGTACTCGTGCGCGACGTGAAGCTGTCGCTGGAGGCCGGCGAGCGCGAGTTGTGGCTGATCCAGACGCACGGCGTGCTCGAGCACCGCCTCGGCATGGTCGAGGTGCGCGGCGACATCGAGGCGGCGCTGCGCGAGGCGAAGGGGGTGCTGGCGGATGGCTGAGTGGGAGCCCGTCATCGGGCTCGAGATCCACGTGCACCTCAAGACGCGGACGAAGATGTTCTGCCGGTGCCCGGTCGAGTACGCGGCGCCGCCGAACTCGCGGACCTGTCCCGTCTGCCTCGCGTTCCCCGGCGCGCTGCCGGTGCCGAACCGCGCGGCGATCGAGGACTGCATCAAGCTCGGTCTCGCGCTCGAGTGCGAGATCGCGGAGCGCGCCGTCTTCCACCGCAAGAACTACTTCTACCCCGACCTGCCAAAGGCGTACCAGATCTCCCAGTACGACGAGCCGTTGTGCCACGACGGGCAGCTTGTCGTCCCGGGCGCCGACCGCGATCTGCGCGTTGGCATCGTTCGTGCGCATCTGGAGGAGGACGCCGCGAAGAACGTCCACGTCGCCGCGAGCGGTCGCATTCACGGCGCGACGGCGACGCTCGTCGACTTCAACCGCGGCGGGACGCCGCTCGTCGAGATCGTGACGCAGCCGGACATTCACGACGCCGACACGGCGAGGCGGTTCCTGCAGCTGCTGCGCCAGACGGTGGTCGAGCTCGGCCTGTCCGACGCGGAGCTCGAGAAGGGCTCGATGCGTTTCGACGTCAACGTCTCCGTCCGTCCCAAGGGGTCGGACGAGCTGCGTACGCGCACGGAGCTCAAGAACATGAACTCGTTCAGCTTCGCCGCCAAGGGGATCGAGCGCGAGATCGCGCGCCAGATCCGCGCCTACGAGTCCGGCGGCGTCGTCGAGCAGGAGACGCTGCACTTCGACCCGGCGCACGAGGAGGCGCCGCCGATGCGGTCGAAGGAGGAGGCGCAGGACTACCGCTACTTCCCCGAGCCGGACCTCGTGCCGGTGCACCCCCCGCGCGACGTGATCGACCGGCTGCGCGGCGAGATCGGCGAGCTCCCCGGCGCGCGGATCAAGCGCATCGCGGACACGCTGTCGTTTTACGACGCCGACGTGCTCGTCACCGGCGGGCTCGACCCGCTGTGGGCCGCGGTGGTCGAGGCCGGCGCGGACCCGAAGGCGGCCGCGAACGTGCTCTCGAACGCATTCGTGGCGTCGGGCATCGACCCGGCCCGCGTCGACGCGCGCGAGCTCTCGAAGCTCGTGTCGGCCAGGGCGGAGATCCCACGCGCGACCTTAGACGAAGCGCTCTCGCACGCCGGCGACGAGGGCTTCAGCGCCGACCCGTATCTCGAGCAGAAGATGGTCGCGGATGCCGGCGAGCTCGATCCGGTGATCGACCGCGTCATCGAGGCGAACCCGGGCCAGGTCGAGCAGTACCGCGGCGGCAAGGCGGGCCTCCTGGGCTTCCTCGTCGGCCAGGTGATGAAGGAGACCCGGGGGAAGGCCGACCCGCGCGTCGTCAACGAGCGCATCCGCGAGAAGCTCCGCTAGCTCAGGCTGCGCGGTCGAGGATCAGCAGCACCGCCGGCACGACGGCCAGCCAGAAGCCGCCCCGCGGAACGCGTGCGATCGCCGCGACGAGCCACGCGAGGAGGAGAACGCCGACCCACAGCGGCGCCTCCGAGCCGCGGTGCGCGATCCACGTGACGAGCCCGCCGACCAGGCCGAGAGGCACGGCGAAGCTGCCGATCTGGCTCCAGAAGTCTCGCTGAAGGCGCAGGCCGTCACCCTCCCAGGGCGGCGGAACCGTCCGCCGGAACCCGGGGCGGTCCACCCACCTCGTACCGGACAGGAGATGAATTGCCGCGACGGCGATGAGCCAGTAGCCCGCGACTTCCGCCATGTGGCGATTATCCGACAGTCGCCTTGCTGCCCGGCGACGGCAGTGAGATAACCGCGGCTGTCGCTATCGACAACAAGGGGGAAAGGCATGCGAGCCATCCGCTTCCTCGTGCCGCTTGCCGCCACAGCGGCCGCGATCGCGCTCGTTCCGCTCGCGGCGACCGGCGGCACCGACGACCGGCTGTTCATCGGCATCAGCCTCCACTTCACCGGGCCGACCACCACGGCGGGCACGTTCGTCATGTCCGGGGAGGTCGAGGACTCGGGCGCCTCGAGCGTCGAGCACCTTTCTGTTGTCCCAATTGGCAACAGTGACATGGCGCGGCTTTCGGGCGACCAGGCATACGTCGGCGAGAAGGGGACGATCTTCACGCACTTCGAAGGCCACGCGTTTCCGCTGACGAGCCCTCATCAGGTCGGCAAGGGCAGCATCGACATCCTCGGCGGCACGGGCGCGTACGCCGGGATCGACGGCAACGCGACGTTCCTGATCGTCGTCGACGTGACGACGAATCAGCTGATCGGAACCGCCTCCGGCAACGTCGCCGGCTAGCCGCGGGCTCTGCGCGCGGGCGCCCGCGGCACCGGCGGGCCGCCCGCGCGCACCTGCAGGCGCGCCTGGCCGAGCCGGATCGTCTCCGCGAGCGTCGTGGCGACGACCACCGCGAGCGCGAGGCCGAGCAGCCACACCGCGTCGAGGTCGCGTCCTGCGACGACCACCACGGCCGCGGCCGCGATGCCGGCGATGCGCTCCCACGAGACGCGGCGGATGACGCGCAGCCGGCCGAGCAGGAACTGCAGGAGGAAGAGTCCGATCCCGAGTCCGAGTGCGGCGCGGCCGCCGCCGGAGAGCGGCTGCGAGGGATACGCGATCACCTCCTTTGCCGCGACCGCGACGTAGATCACGCCGAGCACGTTCGGGAAATGGAAGAAGGTGAAGAGGTCGCGCGCGAGGGGCGCACGCTTCTCGGGCCGCGCGAAGCGGAGCGACCGCGCGGCGGCCAGCGCGGGGAAGTCGAAGTAGCTCCACCACAGGGCGGCGACGAGCGCAAAGGCGATCGACACCGCCGCGAAGAACGTCCAGTCGCGCGGCAAGGATTCCGCGGAGACCCCGATCGCGACGATCGACTCTCCGAGCGCGATGATGACGAAGAGCGCGTACCGCTCCGCGAAGTGGCTCGGCGCGACGCGGAATCCCGACCCGCCCGCGGCCAGCGTGCCGGCGACGTCGATCGCGAGCGACACGAGCCAGATCGCGGCGCGCGCCCGGCCGTCGACGAAGCCGCCCGGCACGGCGACGAGCGGCGCAACGAGGAAGAACGGGGCGAGCTTGAGCATCGCGGCCTGCTGCACATCGCCCCGCAGCCCGCCGACGTACAGACCGACGTTGAGGACGCGGACGAAGAGGTACGCGAGCACGAACCGCCTCCCGTCCCCTCCGAACGCGTCCGGCAGCGAGATGGCCATGAAGAAGCTGCCGCCGGTCGCCGCAAGCATGAGCAGCCGGGTCTCCGTTCGCTCGACGTCGATCGCGTTCGTCATCCACGAGTAGGCGCACCACGCCCACCAGACGAGCCCGAACACGAGCGCCCCGTGCGCGAAGCCGCGCGCGGTCGGATCATGCGCGACGAGCGAAGTCACCTGGGTGACCGCGAACACGAAGACGAGGTCGAAGAAGAGCTCGAGGTAGCTCGTCCGCCGCTCGCCCTCCTCCTCGCTGTCGGGCCGGACGAGCTCATCGGCAGTCGCCGTCATGGGCGGAGGCTAATTCGCGCGACCCGGTCTGTGGAGTTCGACAAGCTCTGCCCTGGGCTGGCATTGTCACCGCATGGACAGCCAGTTCGACCTCGTCGTCATCGGCTCCGGCCCGGCGGGGCAGCGCGCCTCGGTCCAGGCGGCGAAGCTCGGGAAGAAGGTCATGCTCGTCGAGCGGCGCAGCGCGGTCGGCGGCGCGTCGGTCAACACCGGCACGATCCCGTCGAAGACGATCCGCGAGGCGATCCTCTACCTCACGGGGCTCAACCAGCGTTCGATCTACGGCCAGGCGTACCGGCTCAAGGACGAGATCTCGATCGCCGACCTCGCGCTGCGCACCCGCCAGGTCGTCGAGCGCGAGCGCGAGGTGATCCGCGACCAGCTGCGGCGGAACCGGGTGCTACTCGTCGAGGGCGCGGCGCGGTTCGAGGATCCGCACACGATCGCCGTGGCGGCGCGCGACGGCGGCGGACGCCGCCTGACGGCTGACGCGGTCGTGGTCGCCACCGGCTCCGAGCCCGCGCACCCTCCGGACATCGCGTTCAACCGGAGCACGATCCTCGACTCGGACGACATCGTGCTGCGCCTGCAGCAGCTGCCGAATACGATCGTGATCATCGGTGCGGGCGTGATCGGCATCGAGTTCGCGTCGATGTTCGCCGCGCTCGGCGCGAAGGTGACCGTCGTCGACGGGCGGAACGAGCTGCTCGACATGTGCGACCCCGAGATCACCGAGGCGCTGCGCTACCACCTGCGCGGGCTGAACGTCGTGTTCCGCTTCGGCGAGCACGTCGTGAAGGTCGAGGAGACCGAGAACGGGACGCTCACGTCGCTCGCGAGCGGAAAGCTGATCCCGGCGGACGTCGTGTTCTACTCGGCCGGCCGCGTCGGCGCGACGGCCGACCTCGGGCTCGAGGCGGCGGGGCTGGAGGCGGACAGCCGCGGCCGGATCGCGGTCGACGCACGCTACGCGACGGCCGTGCCGCACATCTACGCGGCCGGCGACGTGATCGGCTTCCCGAGCCTTGCCTCGACGTCCTCCGAGCAGGGGCGGCTCGCCGCCTCCGAGGCGTTTGGGCTGGAGACGCGGTCGCGCGAGGCGCTGCTCCCGTTCGGGATCTACTCGATCCCGGAGATCAGCTACGTCGGCAAGAACGAGCGCGAGCTGACCGAAGCTGCCGTTCCGTACGAGGTCGGCATCGCGCACTACCGCGAGCTCGCGCGCGGCAACATCATCGGCGACCACCACGGCCTCGTGAAGCTGCTCGTCTCGCCCGACGACCGCACGCTCCTCGGTGTGCACGCATTCGGCGCAGGCGCGACGGAGGTGGTGCACATCGGCCAGGCGGTGATGGGGCTCGGCGGCACCATCGACTATCTCGTCGACACCGTCTTCAACTACCCGACGCTCGCGGAGGCATACAAGGTCGCCGCGCTCGACGCGGCCAACAAGCTCCGCGCCGTCGGCCTGCACGCATAAGCCGTGTCCCGGCGGGTAGACGCCCGTCATGACACGCGACATCTCGGATCAGCTGACGAAGTACCTCACGGACGCCCATTCGATCGAGGAGCAGGCCCTGGCGCAGCTGAAGCAGGCGCCGGGCATGGCGGGCGACGAGGAGCTCGCCGCCGCCTTCCGCGAGCACTTCACCGAGACGGAGGAGCACGAGCGCACGATCCGCCGCCTGCTCGAGGCGCGTGGTGCGAAGCCGTCGCGCGTCAAGGACGCGGTGATGTGGGTCGGCGGAAAGGGGTTCCTCCTGTTCGCGAGGCTGCAGCCGGACACGCCCGGGAAGCTGCTCGCGCACGCGCTCTCGTACGAGGGCCTCGAGCTCGCGTCGTACGAGCTGCTGCACGCGGTCGCCGACCGCGCGAACGACGGCGACGCCGCGCTTGCGGCGACGCGCATCCGCAACGAGGAGCGCGCGATGATCGAGCGCCTCGAGGAGCTGTTCGACAACGGCGTCACCGCGTCGCTGCACGAGGTGAAGCCGAGGGACCTCAACGAGCAGCTGCGGAAGTACCTTGCCGACGCGCATGCGATCGAGGAGCAGGCGATCGCGCTGCTCGAGCGCGCACCGAAGATCGTCGGCGACACGTCGCTCGCCCCGGCCTTCGAGGATCATCTCGCCGAGACGCGCGACCACGCGGAGCGGATCCAGGACCGCCTGCGCGCGCTCGGCGGCGACGCGTCGACGTGGAAGGACGCGGCGCTCCGCCTCGGTGCGCTCAACTGGAACGCGTTCTTTCAGGCGCATCCGGACACGCCCGGGAAGCTGACGGCGTTCGCATACGCGTTCGAGCACCTCGAGATCGGCGGCTACGAGCAGCTGCGCCTCGTGGCCGAGCGGGCCGGCGACGACGAGACGGTCGCCACCGCGACGGGCATCCTCGGCGAGGAGCGCGCGAGCGCCGAGCGGCTCGCCGGGCTCTTCCCGCAGGCGGCCGCGGCCTCGCTCGAAGCCGTCGGAGCCTCGGGGTAAATCGTCCTCGCGGACGACGCGAAGGCCCGCGAGCCGCGGCTACCTTGGGTCGGTGGCGGCGCACCGGCTCAGACGCTACAGCTCGGCGGAGGCGTGCTTCTTCCTCTTCGCCGTGCTCCTCATCGGCTCGCTCGGCACGGGTCTCGGCCTTGCCGCCGCCAGGCTCCAGGACGAGTCGTCGGCGTCCCATCCGCCGATCCACAAGATCGTGCGCCCGTTCGACGAGTCGCCGCCGGTGCTCAATCGCGACCGGACGCGGCTCGACCGCTAGGACGCCAGAACAGCGTCACGGTCGGCAACGCAGCCGCGGTCGAGCCGAGGATGCCGCCGAGCGCGAGGTCGCCGAGGGTGTCCGTGTACGCCGTGCGGAACTCGCCGGGATGGAACGCCAGCACGATCAGCACGTCGACGTCGTACGGATAGCGGCCGCGCCGGCCGCGCAGGAGCCAGACCGCCGGGACGATCAGCGCGGCGATCGGATACGTCAGCGCCCGACCGACCACCGCCTTGCTCTCGAACTGCGGCAGGTCGCGCCGCACGACGGCGAAGACCAGCAGCGCCACGAGGGCGACCTTGACGGCGACGTCGAGCCAGAAGACGAGGGGGCGGCGTCGCACCGCCCCCATCTTCGGGTGTGGTCCGGCCGGATTCACGGGAGCCGGAGCGTCGCGACGACGCCGGCGTGGTCGGAGGCCCAGAGGCCGCCGGGCGTCCGGTTCGAGACCACGTCGGTCGCGACCGTGTCGAAGCCGCCGCGCGTCAGGACGAGGTCGATCCGCGACGTGAGGGGCTTCGACTCCGTCAGCTTGCGGCAGCACGTCGCCGGGCCGTCGGGCCACGCGTCGGCGAGCCCACCTCCGATCAGCGTGTCGTACGCGACGAGGTCCTTGCCGGGCCCGGCGTTGAAGTCGCCGACGACGACCGCGTCGTCCGGCAGCGACGCGGCGAGCTCGGCCGCCTGCGCCTTCCGGACGGCGCCCGAGAAGGCCTCGAGGTGCGTCGTGACGAACCGGAACGACTTCCCGCGGATCTTGATGTCGACCGACGCCCACCCGCGCTTCACGGCGATCGGGCCGCCGACCGTGCTCAGCCCCAGCTGAGTCGCGTACGCGCCGGTCTGCGGGTCCGACAGCTTCAGGTCGGCGGTCGTCTCGTCCGTCCGCGCGAGGATTGCGATGCGGTCCGTGAAGCGGACGTCCATCCGCGGCGGCAGGCCCGCCGGGAGCTCGGCGTCGGTGCCGTCGAACCGGGCGACGACCTCGTACGACTGTCCGCGGCCCTCGAGTGCGTCGAGCAGCTCGTCGAGGAAGTCGATCGTCGTCGTCTCCGAGGGCGTCGCCGGCCCGTCGGCGGGGACGTCGGTCCGGTACAGCGCGGCCTCCTGAAGGCCGACGAGGTCGGGCTGCGCCGCCGCGATCTCGTCCGCGACCGCGGCCATCCGGTCGTGCACGTTCGAGGCCTGGACGTCGGCGTAGCCGGCGGCGACGGCGCCGAACAGGGCCGGCAGCGACGGCGCGCCGAAGATCGGCGCGAGGTCGGTGCCGAGGAACAGGTTCCGCGTCAGCACCGTCACCTGCCGGTCTCCCGCGAACGGGTGCGGCTGGTCGGCGGATGCGGTGGGCGCGGCGACTGCCGCTGCCGCGAGGAGCGCGGCGGCGAGCTTGAGAGGCGACATGGGTCTCCCTTCGAGTTGATCACCGCTCGAAGGTAGGCCCATGCCGGAATTGGGCGCTACCGGGCCCGCCCCGGGCCTGCCCGGGGGCGTACCCCGAGATAGAGGAGAACGACCGCTACCGCGACGAAGGCCGCCGTGGTCGCCACGCCGGTTCCGGCGAGCGCCGAGCCGAGCGCCGCGACGGCCACGCCCGCGAG
>DASXTR010000001.1:0-9813 GCA_036505325.1 Gaiellaceae bacterium | reverse complement strand
AAGCGAGTGTTCGCGCCGTTCCCTTGCAGGCGAGCGCGCTTGCCGCGCTTGACGCGATGCCGCCCAGCCCGAATTGCCCGCTGCTGTTTCCCTCGGTTGGCCTCGGCTACCTCGACCTGCACAACTTCCGCAACCGCAACTGGAAGCCCGCCCAGCTCGCGGCCGGGATCGAGCCGTTCCGCCGCATCTACGATCTGCGGCACACGTTCGCGACTTTCGCCCTCCGTGCCGGCATTTCCACCTTCGAGCTCTCCCGCTACATGGGCGCCAGCCTGACGATGATCGACCGGCACTACGGCCATCTCGCCCGCGACGGACGCGAGCACGCGATCCGCCTGCTCGACGAGCTCAACGCGCACGCGGTGGACGTTCGTGGACGCTCGGTGGACACCGAAGAGCCCGAACCGCGCCCAGCAAGACAACGGAAACAGCCGCTCAGCAGGAGATAAACGGAAGCCCTCTGACGGACTCGAACCGTCGACCCCCTCCTTACCATGGAGGTGCTCTACCAACTGAGCTAAGAGGGCAGGGCGCGTAGTCTAGCCCGGCTGTGGTGCACTCGCCTTTGCCGGACGCGGAGCTCGAGGGGAGGCGCGAGCGGCTGGCCGCGCGGATGCGGGAGGCCGGGATCGACGCGCTCTTCCTGCCGCCCTCGTCCGATCTCGAGTACCTGACCGGGCTGCATCGCGACGTGCCGAGCTTCGGGCAGACCTCCTACGCCCACGGGTGGGTTGCCGGCGCGTTCCTCGTGCCCGGGCGGGCACCGCTCTTCGTCCTGCCCCGCATGGTGCTCGCATTCCACCTCTTCGACGAGGAGCCCGGTGACACGGTCGTCGTCAACGAAGAGGACGACGGGGCGGAGTTGTTCGCGGGGGCGGTGCGATCGCTGGGGAACGTGCGCGGGATCGGGATCGGCGCGCGCACCTGGGGCGAGACTGTCCTCCACCTGCGGGAGACGCTGCCGCGCGCGGAGTTCGTGAACGCGACGCCGCTCGTCAACGCGCTGCGGCGCGTGAAATCTCCGCTCGAGCTCGAGTTGATGACCGCCGCGTGCCGCATTGCGGACGAGGCGATGACCGCGACCGCGCCGAAGGTGCAGCCCGGCGTGTCGACGATCGAGCTCGCCGAGGAGGTCGAGCACCAGATGCGCATCCGCGGCTCGCGCACGCCTTCGTTCCCGACGCACATCTTCACCTTCGGGCGCGAAGACTCCCGCGACTCAACACTCGCGAGCGGGACCGACCCGGTGCGCGACGGCGAGGCGGTGATGTTCGACTTCGGTGCTGTGCACCGTGGCTACTGCTCCGACTTCGGACGAACGATCGTCTGCGGCGAAGCGCCGGCGGAGTACGACCGCGTGTACGACGTGATGCTCGCGGCGCAGGAGGCCGGGCGCGCGGCCGCAGTCCCCGGCGCGCTCGCGAGAGAGGTCAACGCCTCGTGCCGCGCGCCGATCGAGGACGCAGGGCTCGGCGAGCACTTCCGCCACCGCATGGGCCACGGCATCGGACTCGACGTGCACGAGCAGCCGTTCATCTCCGTCGAGGACGAGACGCCGCTCGAGGCCGGCATGACGTTCACGGATGAGCCGTCGATCCTGTGGCCCGGGCATTTCGGCGTCCGGATCGAGGACATCGTCGCCTGCGCCGAGGGGGGCGGACGGCGGCTGAACGCGCTGCCGTCTAGGGTCTGAGCGCGCCTTCGACGCGCTTGCGGACCTGCTCCGGCGTCGCGCCGTAGACCGGCTCGCCGAGGAGCGAAGTCCCGAGCTCGGCGGCTTCCCGGATCACCAGTTCCCGCTGCGCTTCGAGCTGGCCGATCGCCACGAAGAGGTTCGCCCGCGCGCGCGACGCCCACTCGGCGAGCTCTTTCAGGCCTGTCGGCTCCGGGGGGAGGTCGGGCATCTCCGCGGACACGCGTCGTGCACGCTCCTCGAGCGACGGAATCTCACGCGTGTACGCGGCCGCTGCGCGCTCGAGCTCCGCCTCCGCCTCGAGTGCACGCGCGACCCGGGCCTCCGCCAGCGCTATGTGTTCTCGCGCGCGCGCGTGCGCGCGCGAGGCTGCGGCCCGCTCCTCGTCGCTGCGTGCGGCGGCCAGCTCGGCCCCGGCACGGTCAAGCTCCGACCGCCGCCGCTCGAGCTCCGCTCTCGCCTCGGCCGTCGCCCTCCGGAGACGCTCCTCATCGGCGGAGTACGTCGCGAAGAACGACTCGATCGCGTCGGCACGTGCGCGTATCGACTCGGCCTCGTCGGCGAGGGCGCGCGGACGCGCGGCCGCGGCGGCCAGTTCGCCGTCGAGCTCCTCGAGCCTCCGCACCTCCGCCAGGGCGCGATCGTCCATCGGTCGATTGTTTCAAGGCCGCGTGCCCTGATGCCGATGCTGCGAACGCGGTGGAAATCTCTCTGCCCCTCCCTCGGCGCGCTCTCGCCCTGAGCCCTGTCGCCGTCTGGCGCCTGGCGCTCGGCGGCGTCGTCGCGCTCAGCATCGGGCTTCACATCGCGGTCGCCTGGTCGCGGGCGACGCCGAACTACTTCCCCGACGAGTACCTCTATGCCGCCCTCTCGCGCGGGCTCGGAAGCGTGCGCGGCGAATGGGCCGGCTTCCCGGCGCTGCTGCAGCCGCTCCTCACGGCGCCGCTCTGGCACCTCGGGTCGCTCGAGACCGGCTACCGCGCCGTCCAGGCGTTCGACGCGGCGGCGATGTCGCTCGCGGCGGTTCCCGTGTGGCTGCTCGCGCGGCGGCTCGGTGTCTCGCGCGGGCTCGCGCTCGGGTGCGCCGCGCTCGCAGTCGCGCTCCCGGATCTCCTCTACGCGAGCTGGATCGTGGCCGAGCCGGTCGCCTACCCACTCGTCCTCGGCGCCGTCGCCGCGATCGTCGCGGCGGTCGAGCGCCCGACCCGCCGCGCACAGGCGCTCGCGCTCGCCCTGTGCCTGCTCGCCGCGTTCGCGCGCATCCAGTTCGTCGTCCTTCCGCTCGTCTACTTCGTCGCTGCGCTCGCGCACGACGGGCGGCGTGCGCCGGGCCGCCACCGGGCGCTCGTCGGATTCCTCGCGCTGGCCGCGCTTGGCGTCGTCGCGCTCGGGCCGTGGCGCGTCCTCGGCTACTACCAAGGCGTCCTGGCCGCGCACGTGTCCGCCGTCGACTCGTTGCGCTCGGTCGGGAGGAACCTCCTCGTACTCGCATATGCGGGCGGCTTCGCACTCGTCCCGGGCGCCCTGCGCGGGCTCGTGCGCGCGCCGCGTGCGTTCCGCGTGGTGACCGTCTCGCTCGCGGTACTCCTCCTCGCGCAGGCGTCGCTGCTGGGCGACATCTGGATCCCGCAGGAGCGTTACGTCTTCTACGTCCTCCCACTCTTTGCGATCGCGTTCGCATCGAACGCGCGGCGCGGGCGGCTGCACGCGGTGCTCTGCGTCGGCATGTTCACGCTCTCCGCCGTCATGCCGCTCTCCGGCTGGGCGGCCGCGGAGGGGAAGACGCACTCGGCGTTCCTGCTCGGCGTGTTCAAGATCGAGCTGCTCGCCGGCGAGGCGGGCACCGGCGCGCTGATCGTCGGCGGCGCAGCAGGGCTCCTCGCGCTGCTCGCGATCGTTGCGCCACGCGGGGTCACGCTTGCGCTCGCGGTCGTGACGACCGCGGCCGTCGGTGCGGCGGCCGTCGCGTTCGACAACCAGAACTCCGTCGACGTTCGGCGCTCATACGTCGCGCCCGACCGCTCCTGGGTCGACCACGCCGGCGTCGGCGAGACCGCAGTCCTGCTGGGCCCGGAGACACCCAAGACGTCGACCGCACAGCAGCTCTTCTGGAACCACTCCGTCGACGGGATGCTCTTGCTCGAGGGCGCCACCGCCCCGGACCGCTTCGCGGCTGCGGGCGTCGCGCCGGCAGACGACGGCTCGCTCGGCGTGCGCGGCGCACTGCTCGTGGACGGCTTCGGCTCGACGCTCCGGTTCGCGAACGCGCCGGCCGTCGCCCGCTTCGGCACGTGGACGCTCGTGCGCCCGGATGGCGAGGCGCGCCTGGAGCTGGAGGCGACCGGCCGCTACGCCGACGGCTGGCTCGCGCCGGAGGGCCGCATCTCCGTCTGGGGCCGCACCGGCACGGTCAAGCTGACGCTGAGCTCACCCGCGCCGACCACGATCACCTTCCGCTGGCCCGGCCATACGAAGCGCGTCGCGGTGGGCAAGCGGCCCCGGCGCGTCGAGGTGCCGGTCGCGACAGTGCCTTTCGTCGTCGGCTACCGCGCGTCCTCGTACGGCTTCGTCGGGCAGCGCCCGGTGAGCGCGCGCGCGTCGGCGCCCGTTCTGCACTAGTTGCAACTCCTAAAGTCGGTGTAGGGTGCAGTCAATAAGGCAAGCATGCGCCAGGCCATCGGAAGACTTCTCCTACGCCATGCACGCCCGCTCCGCGACCGGCTCCGCGACACGCGCGGAACCTGCAACGTTTGCGGCGAGACCTCGCGTCACGTCTACAACTCGTGGATCCTGCCGCGCGCCATGACGGCCGAATGGCGCGACAAGCGCGTCAAGACCGCGTTCGTTCGCCGCGAGAGCCTCTTCTGCCACAGCTGTGGCTCGAGTCTCCGCGTCCGGCGACTCGTGGAGGTCCTGATCGCGACCTATGCGCCCGCAGCGCGGACACTCCGCGACCTCGTCGCGCACGATGAGTTCCGGCGACTTCGCGTCGCTGAGATCAACAGCATCGGCGTCATTCACCCCTTCTTGGCGTCGCACCCGGAGCTCGAGTACTCGGAGTATCGCGACGCCGTAGACCCGAGAACGCCGTTTGATGGTGTGCGCAATGAGGACGTGTGTGACCTCTCGTATCCGGACGAGTCCTTCGACCTCGTGCTCACGTCCGACACGCTCGAGCATGTGCCCGATTTCCGGCAGGCGTTCCACGAGATCCGCCGAGTTCTGAAGCCGGGCGGACGCCACATCTTCACGATCCCGGTGATCCCGTCGCGGCGGCAGACCTTCGCGCGCGTCTCACGCGGATCCAACGGTGAGCGGACCTATCACCTGCCTCAGCTGTTCCACGGTCGAGGATCGGGACTCCTGTCGGTGGTCTCGCGGAAGGCCGACTACCTGACCTGGACCGAGTTCGGTATGGACGTCATCGAGGAACTGAAGTCGGCCGGTTTCAAGACCGACGTCCACTTCTATGCCGACGAGGACGCCAACGCCGACGCCGCGATCGTGTTTTCGGCCGAAGCCGTCTAGGCCCGCCTAACTCGTCGGAGGGATGCGCCGCGCGGCGCGCGGTGCCGATCCCCCGTTTGCGGCATGGCGGCGGTTCACGCACTGACGGCACCTCGCGCTTCGGGGCACGCCCTCGTCGTCGCGCTGCGCCCGCGCCAGTGGCTGAAGAACGGATTTCTCTTCGCCGGCGTCGTCTTCTCGGCCAGCCTCGACGACCCGTCCCGGCTCGCGGCGGCCGCCGCGGCGTTCGCCGCGTTCTGCATGGCGTCCAGCGCCGCCTATCTCCTGAACGACGTTCGCGACGCCGAGGCCGATCGCCGACACCCGCTGAAGTGCATGCGGCCGATCGCGGCGGGCGAGCTCTTGCCCTCGACCGCCATTGCGACTGCCGTCGTCCTCGGGCTCGGCGCGCTCGCGACCGCGCTCGCCGTCAACAGGATCACCGGCGCGATGGCGGCAGCATTTCTCGCGCTGCAGCTCCTCTACACGTTCCGGCTGAAAACGGTCGTGCTCCTCGACGTATTCGCGATCGCGTCGCTGTTCGTGATCCGCGCCGCCGCCGGCGCCGAGGCCGTCACCGTTCCCATCTCGCCGTGGCTGCTGCTCTGCACCGGCTTCCTCGCGCTCTTCCTCGGATTCGCGAAGCGCCGCAGCGAGCTCGTCACCGCGCCCACGCGCGCCGTGCTCGCCGAGTATCCGCTCGCGCTCGTCGACCAGTTGCTGACGATCGTCGCGGCCTCGACGATCACGGCCTACGGCATCTACGCATTCGCGGCGCGACCGTCGCACGAGATGATGGCGACGATTCCGTTCGTGCTCTTCGGCGTCATGCGCTACCTGCTGCTCGTCCACCAGAAGGAGCTCTCCGAGGAGCCCGATCGCTTGCTGCTCTCGGACAGGCAGCTTCTCGGCAGCGTCGCCGGATTCGTGCTCGCCGCCGCAGTCGTGCTCCAGTTGCATTGACCGGGCTCGTCCTCGATGCGCCGAGGCGCCTCGCTGTCGAGTGGCCGCGCGCGGCGAAGCTGGCGGCGACCGTTGTCGTGCTCGTGCTCGTCGTCGTGCGCTCGATCCTCGCTCTCGGCGCTGCCGGGTCGGAGATGGACGAGGGAGATTCGCTCGTCTACGGCGACCGCGTCGGCCACGGCGACCTGCCGTGGCGCGACTTCGAGACCTTCTACGGGCCGGCGAACCCGTACCTGATCCAGGTCGCGTACCGTGTCTTCGGCACAGACGTCTTCGCCGAGCGCTTGGTCGCGCTCGGGTTCCGGCTCGTGCTCGTCGCCGCGCTGCTCACGCTCGCGTGGCGATTCGACATCGTCGGCTTCCTCGCCTCGGCGGCGGCGACGCTCGTGCTCGTCCCCGCGACGGATCTGTTCGCGTGGCCCGGTATCGAAGTCGTTGCGGTGCTCGCCGCGGAGCTGGTCGTGCTTGCGCGCCGGCACGCGCTCGCCGCCGGTGCGCTCGCGGCCTTCGCCGTCCTCGTGCGCTGGGACTACGCGCCCGCCGCGCTGCTCGCGGCCGTGCCTTTCGTCCTGCGACGCGACGTCTCGTGGAAGCGGTTCGGTGCCGCGTTCGTCGCGGTCGCAGCGCTCTATGTGCCGATCCTCGTCGCCGCGCACGCGCGGCTCGCTCAGGTCGCCGGTGACATCGCGCGCGGCGCCGACGGGCGGAAGCTACCGATCCCGAGCCCGTCCTCGTATCCCGGAAACGTCCTGCGCGCAGGCTTGATCGCCGTCGCCTTCCTCGTCGTCGTCGGCGCGATCGCGTTCTTCCGGCGCGGCGACCTGCGGCAGCGGATCCTCCTCGGCGCAGGGCTCGCCTCTGTCGGCTCGCTGCCGCACGTTCTCTCGCGTCCCGAGCGGACGCACGTGATCGCCGGGACGATCCTGCCGCTCACGCTCTTCCCGCTCCTCGTGTCCGACGGCGTCCGGCGCCTCTCGCGCCGCGTAGCCATGTTCGCGGTACTCGGGATCGCCGTCGTCGCCCTGGACCTCGCTGCGATCCTCTCCACCGGCCAACTACGCCCGCTCTTCCGCCCACAGCCTGCGCCGTCCGCGACGATCCGTCACGCGGGTCGCTCCTTCCCGCTGCGCGACCCCGTGACCGCCGCGCACGTGCAATCGGTCGTCGATGCGGCCGCGAGGTCCGCGCCGCGGGGTAGCCGCCTCTTCGTCGGCCCGCGCGACCTGCGCCGCACGAACTACGCCGACACCTACGTCTACTTCCTGCTCCCCGAGTTTCGCCCGGCGTCCTTCTACGTCGAGCTCGAGCCGGGCACGCTGAACGAGAACGGCGCGCGCGCGGTCGCGGAGCTGCGGAACGCGGACCTGTTGATCCTGACCACGCTCTGGGACGAGTGGAACGAGCCGAACACCTCGCGCGAGTACGGCTCGCCGGCGCCGAACCGCTTCGTCGCGAGCCACTTCTGCGAGACGTTCCGCAAGGGTGAGTACGCGCTGTTCGTCCGCAGAGACGCGAACGGCCGCTGCGACTAACGCCAGATCGCGCCGATGCGCGCGTCGTGTTCCCGCGGCAGCGACACCGCCTCGCCGAGCGCGTAGCGTCGCGCGCTCCAGGCGGAGACGGTCGCGTCGAGCAGGTCCGGCTCGGCGATCCGCGGGACTGACGCCGGAAGCTCGATCCCGGCCTGTTCCAGCAGGGCGCGGCGTTCGGCGAGACCGTCGGCGCGGTGCTTGGAGAGCAGCGGCCTGCGCGCGAGCTCGCGAAACGAGACCTCGGGATGCACTTCGATCACGCGCTCGTCGTCGCGCGCGTACTCGTCGACCTCGAGTATCCGGTGCCGCAAACCGAACGACTGCGCGGAGATCGACTTGCCGGTCAGCTCGCTCGCCACGGCGCGGGCCTCGGCGTACGTCGCGGCCTCGAGCACGCGCCGGATCGGGGTCGTGAAGACGCTCGACCCGCGTGGGCTGACGAAACGCCGGGCGGCCTCGTCCGCGGGGCGTGCGCCCGCGTCGGGGATGCCGATCGGGATGTCGACCGCGACGACCCGGGCGTCGACGAGCAGCGCTTCCGCAAAGCTCTCGCAGCGGAACGCCTCGACGACGCGGTTGTCTTCGAGGACGACGACGGCCAACCCGCCGCGTGCGAGATCGACGCCGGCAACACGGAGCGCGCGCGGATGCTGCGTCAGAGTGACGAGGTTTCCGTCCAGGTCCCGATACGCACCGGTGCGGCCCCACGGCTCGTCACGCGGCTCGCGCACCACCTCGGCGCCCGCAGCAACGGCGCGCGCGTGCGCCGCGTCGAGGTCGTCGACGAAGAAACCGATCTCGACGTTCTCCGTCACGCCCGGGTTCGGCGGGAAGAGTGCGAGGTGGAGGTAAGCCCCGTCCTTCCAGGAAACCTCCGCGTGCGGCTGCGGCGGCTGGCCCGACTCGAACGCGACGCCGAACGCCTCGCGGTAGAACCACGCGGAGGCGGCGACGTTGCGGACGCGTAGCGCAACGAAGACCAAGCGCGTACTGCTCACACGCCGATTCTCGGCCATACGCCGCGGTGCCGGGCGTCGCCCGGTACCGCTCACAAGCGACTCCTGGAGAAGCACTCCGCGCGAAATACCCTCGAGCGCAGCGAGAGAGGCCATTTCGCACGGGTCGGAGATGGGGGCGGGAGGATTCGAACCTCCGTAGGCTGAGCCGACGGGTTTACAGCCCGTTCCCTTTGGCCGCTCGGGCACACCCCCGGGGAGCGCGCATTGTAGCTGTGACCCGCGATAGGTTTGGCCCAGGATGAAGCGCTTCGACGTGGTCGTGGTCGGCGGCGGCCCTGCGGGCTCGACGACCGCCCATCGCCTCGCCGACGCCGGCGCGTCGGTGCTGCTCGTCGACAGGGCGACCTTCCCGCGGGACAAGCCGTGCGGCGGCGGGCTGACGGCCCGTGCGCTCCAGTGGTGCCCGGTCGACCCGACGCCGGTCGTCGAGGAGATCGTGGACGCACTCGAGCTGCGCTTCCGCTTCGGGTCGACGATCGTCCGCCGCGCACGCGAGCCGCTCGTCCTGATGACGCAGCGCCGGCGGCTGGACGCGTACCTGCTTGACGCGGCGCGCGAGCGCGGGGTCGAAGTGCGCGAGGGGACGACGATCGACGTCACGCGCGCGCCGGCCGACGTCGTCGTCGGGGCCGACGGAGCCAACGGCACGACCGCCCGCACACTCGGACTTGCTGCCGGGATCGTCCACGGCGTTGCGTACGAAGGGAACGTCTCGTACTCGACGCTGCCGCGCGAGCGCTACGCGCGCCGCGCCGTGGTCGAGTTCGCGGCCGTGCCGGGCGGATACGGCTGGGTGTTTCCGAAGGGCGATCACGCGAACGTCGGCGTGGGCGGCTGGGCGAGCGAGGGCCCGCGCATCCGCGAGCACCTCGCGCGCGTCTGCGCGGCGCACGGCCTCGAGACCGACCAGCTCGAGAGTGTGCGCGGCCACCGCCTGCCGATGCGCCGCCCCGGCACGCGCATCGCGAGCGAGCGCGCCCTCGTGGTCGGCGACGCGGCCGGGCTCATCGACCCGGTCTCCGGCGACGGCATGTACGAGTGCTTCGTCTCGTCACGGCTGGCCGCCGACGCGATCCTCGACCTGCTCGGAGGCCGGGCG